>JAKQWO010000027.1 GCA_029561955.1 Candidatus Cloacimonadota bacterium | reverse complement strand
AGCTGCACTCCCGAAAGTAGCAACACTCGACATGGTGTCGAAGTAGTAACCATACCGAGGTTAGCTTCGCCGATTTCAAGAATGAGTAAGCTTTGTACCAAAAATCGAGGCTAACCCTGTATGTGGTTGAGAAGCAAGCTCCACTTTCTGGCGGCGGTTCAGCGACCGCCGGCTACTTGCGCATGCGTGCGCAGCCGCAAATATAAAATGACGCTTCGGCGAGAAACCCTACCTAGCGACACCATCGGCCCAGGCCACAGAATCTCCTACCATTTTAGTAGGCATTCCAAACCAATTTCTGAGGAGGGAAAAGTGGGTGTTTCTAAAATATTTGCCCTCAGCTAAGGAAAAAGTTACAGAAAAACGCTATTTTCGACCCACCTCAAAGCCGCTGTTTATGCGGCGTCCCTGCCCCGCCCCTGCTCCGCCCCTCCTCCATTGAGCAGGAACGGCATAGGATACCAGCAGGTTACACGTTTGGGCGGAGAAGGCGCACAAAAAGAGGTGAACCTTTTCAAAAAGTCAAAATTTGAGGCAAGGATCTGGTTTTTGGAAGGAGTTTTTCCACGAATTACACGAATCTACACGAATTAGAAGTAATAAAAAGTGAGGCAGCTTATCCGATGATAGTGATCGGATCTACTCTGGCGGCCTTGATAGCGGGATAGAGGCCGGAGACCACACCGATAAGCAGGGAAAAGAAGATGCCCAAGCTCACGCCGGCCAGAGGGAGATAGAGGGGCATATTGATGGCGACGCCGATCCCGGTGAGGATCAGCCAGGCGATCCCAATTCCGATCAAGGCGCCGGTGAGGGCCAGGATCACGGATTCGTAGATGAAGTAGAGAAAGATGCTGGCGTCGGTAGCGCCCACGCTTTTGCGCACGCCGATCTCGGTCATGCGTTCCTGGATGGAGATGAGCAGGGTGGAAAAGAGCCCTATCCCTCCCACGATCAGGGAGATAGAGGCGATGGCAAAGAGGGTGATATTCCACTTGTGCATCTGGGTGTCTATCTCGCCGCTGATGGTGATCATGATAGAACTGATGTCCACAAAATCAAAATTGGGATACATGTTGTGGCGAGAGAGCAGCAGTTGGCGGGTAGCGCTCTTCATGGATTCAAAGCTTTCTTCATCATGGGATTGCACATAGATCATGTGGACGGAACTTTGGGGGCTAAGGTAGGTGCAGCCGTATTTGAGCGGGATGTAGACGGCTTCGAGGTCGTTTCTGCGTCCGCCACTATCAAAACTAAAGCCTTCCTTTTTATTGATGGAATCATCCGCCAAGATACCCACCACCTTGAAGCGATGCTTGCCAAAGCTGATGGTTTCGCCTAAAGGCGAGCTGGAGGGGAAGTGTTCTTTGGCAAACCAATAGCCTAAAACACAGACGGGGATGAGGTTATCCTCTTCCACTTGGTTGAAGAGTCTGCCCTCTAAGGTGGCGTAGTTTTTACTGGAGAAAAAGTCGAGGTTGGTGGCACGGAGGCTCACCTGTATATCCTTGCCTTTCAAGCGATAGAGGCTGGGGTTTTCTACCATGCCGTAGATGTTTTTGTGTGGGATTTCCTCTTTGATGGCCAGGTAGTCGCTGTAGTTGATGGGACGTTGGTTTTGGGCGGTTCTTTGAGGGCTTTTGGTGCGTCTGGAGCCGTGAGGCGAGATTGGACCTGAGCCCTTGGCTGCGATGATCAGAGAGTGGTTCCAGCCCATGCCCTCCATGCTGGTTTTGATCAGTTGTTTGAGGGCATAAACGCTGGAAAACATGGTGACTACGGCCAAGACACCGATCACGATTCCCGTGAGGGTGAGCAGCGATCTCAGTTTGTGGCTGAAGATGCTGGTAAAAGCTGCTTTGATACCGTCAAGAAAGGCCATTTATCTCACTCGAAGATGCTTTTGCACTTGGGACAGAGTTTATGGTTGCCCTTGGCTTGCGTATACTTCTCAAACATAAAGGGGTTGCCGCAATTGGGACAAGTGATGGCGACCGGTTTGTCGTTGGAAATCCAGTTGCAATCCGGGTAGCGGTTGCAGGAATAGAAGTTTCTGCCTTTTTTGTTGCGTCTTTGCACCACTTCGCCGGTGCCGCATTCGGGGCATTTCACGCCCAAGGTCTTGGGGCGGGAATACTTGCATTTGGGGTAAGCGGAGCAGGCGATGAAAGCACCAAAGCGGCCTTCCCTTTCCATGAGGGGTGCACCGCATTGGGGGCAGGCTTCGTCTAACTGAGCGGGTTCCACGATCTGGATCTTGCCGTCGGCGTCACGCTTGAAGTTTTTGCTGTTTTTGCAGGCGGGGAAACGGTCACAGGCCAGGAATTCGCCGTTTTTGGAGTGACGGATCAGCATCTTGCCCTCTTTGCAGACGTCACAGACGATGCCGCTATCCTGCACAAAGGCACTCTTTTCCTTCTTCACGTCCACAGCGTTGATCAGCTTTTGCAGTTGATCGTGATAGTCCTTGACCAAGCTGCGCCATTCCACCTTGCCATATTCCACTTCGTCCAGCTTCTCTTCCATGTTGGCGGTGAATTTGACGTTGAAGACATTGTCAAATTTATCCACCAAAAAGCGGTTGACATCGTTGCCCAAGTTTGTGGGAACAAAGGCTTTCTTCTCCATGTGCACGTATTTGCGGAGGCGGATGGTGCTGATGATGGCGGCGTAAGTGGAAGGACGGCCGATGCCTCTGGCTTCCAGCTCCTTGATCAGCGAGGCTTCGGTGTAGCGGGCGGGCGGCTTGGTGAAGTGCTGGCTGGCTTCGATGGCGTCGTGCTCCAGCTCGTTTGAAGAGGCGTAATCCGCATGGATGCTTTCGCCCAAGGGAATGTTGACATGGGGATAGCATTTGAGGAAGCCTTCGCGGGTGATTTGGCTGCCATTGGCCACGAAGGTGGCTTCGCCTAAGGTGATGTCCGCTTTGGTGACGGCCAATCTGACAGACTGCATCTGGGTGGCGATAAAGCGGCTCCAGATGAGGGTGTAGAGCTTGAGCTGGTCTTTGGTGAGGAACTTCTCCATATTCTCGGGAGTGTTGAAGGGATCGGTGGGACGGATGGCTTCGTGGGCGTCCTGAGCGGTGTTTTTGTTCTTATAGATGCGCACGGAGCTGTTGATCATGTCTTCGCCAAAGCGGTCTTTGATCAGGTCGCGGCAGGCTTGGTTGGCATCGGTTGAGATGCGGGTGCTGTCTGTGCGCATATAGGTGATCAGACCTGTGCTTTCGCCGCCCAATTCAATGCCTTCATAGAGCTGTTGGGCGATGCTCATGGTGCGGCTGGCCTGTATGCCTAAGAGCTTGGAGGCTTCCTGCTGTAAGGTGCTGGTAATAAAGGGGGCTGGAGGTTCCACGCTGCGGGATGAGCGCTTGATTTCGGTGAGAATAGCGTTGTGGTTTTCGCAGTTGGTTTTCAGCTCCAGTGCTTGGGCTTCGCTCTCGATCTCTACCTTCTGATCCTGCCATTTCTCCAAAACGGCCTTGAAAGGAGGCAGTTCGCCGCGCCAGAAATTGGCTTCCAAACGCCAGTATTCCTTGGGGACAAAGTCGTTGATCTCTGCTTCACGCTCGCAGATGAGGCGCAGGGCAACGCTCTGGACGCGCCCAGCGGAGAGGTCCTTGGCGATCACGCGCCAGAGCAGAGGGCTCACCTGATAGCCCACCAAGCGGTCTAAAACGCGGCGTGCCTGCTGGGCGTCCACCTTGTTCATGTCGATCTCGCCGCGGGCTTCGATGGCGGCATTGATGGCTTTGGCGGTGATTTCGTTGAAGACGATGCGGTGAACCTGCTTGCCTTCCATCTGCTTTTCCATGGATTTGAGCAGGTGCCAGGCGATGGCTTCTCCTTCGCGGTCATGGTCGCTGGCTAACAGGATGGTGTCTACGCCCTTGACGTCTTCTTTGAGGCTGTTGATCACCTTTTTCTGTTTGTCCGTCATCACATAGACGGGTTCAAATTCACGTGCGATGTCCACACCCAGCTCGCGCTGAGGCAGGTCTCTCACATGGCCCATGGAGGCTTTTACAATATACTTGTTTTTGAGAAACTTAGCTATGGTATTTGCTTTAGCTGGAGATTCTACGATTATCAAACCTTTTGACATTTATGATTCCTTATCTGTTCTATATTAAGTTCAGTCTTCCTCATGAAGACCGCAGCATCTCTTATACTTTTTGCCGCTGCCGCAGGGACAGGGGTCGTTTCTGCCCACCTTGTCTGCAACCCGCACCGGGCGCTGCTTTTCCTGCATCACGGCTTCGTTGGGCGAGGAGTATTGCGGTGGAGCGGTGGCATTTTGGGTGAGTTCAGCCTGCTTGGCTGCCAGGAAGGTATCGAGGTCTTCATGGCGCTCTTTTGCTTGCTGCAAGAGGCTTTCCACCTGTGCAGCAGTAAGGAAGTAGGTGGTGTAGACTTTGCGGGAAACGCCTTCCTGGATGCGGGAAATCAGCTCTTGGAAGAGCTCGAAGCTTTCTCTTTTATACTCAATCAGGGGGTCTTTGTTGGCGTAGGAGCGCAGGTAGACAGCTTCTTTGAGCATGTCCATCTCGTGCAGGTGGTCACGCCATTCGTTGTCCACCACCTCCAGCATGCTGCGGCGCTCGATGTCCCGCAGTGTCTCTTCACCCACGTTTAGTTCTTTGTTTTCATAAGCTTGCATGCAGAAAGCCAGCAGCCTTTCCTCGAGGATGTCATAGTCGAGGTCTCTGGGATTGAGGTCTTCGGGCGTGATCTGCAGGTTGAAATTTGTCTTGAACCAATAGCAGAGGCGGTCGAGGTTCCAGTCTTCCACGTAACTATCTCTGTGGATGTGGTTTGCTATCACTTTGAGCACAGTTTCCTGGATCATCTCTTTGACCTCGTTTTTGAGGCTGTAGCCTTTGAGCACGCTGCGGCGGTAGGAATAGATCACCTCGCGCTGCTGGTTCATCACTTCGTCATATTTGATCAGGTTTTTGCGGATTTCAAAGTTGTGTTCTTCCACGCGTTTCTGAGCCTTTTCCACCGCTTTGGTCATCCAGGGATGGCGGATGGCGTCGCCCGGCTGCAAGCCCAGCTTGATCATCATGGGTGCCATTCTGTCGGAGCCGAAGAGCCGCATCAGATCGTCTTCCAAGCTGAGGTAAAATCTGGATGTGCCGGGATCGCCCTGACGGCCGGCACGGCCGCGGAGCTGTCTATCGATGCGGCGGCTTTCGTGGCGCTCGCTGCCGATCACGTGCAAGCCATCCAAGGGGATGCCGTAGGGCGTCTGCTCGCTGATGGAGGGGCTGAGGTTGCGATAGCTTTCCTTGTCTTGGCTGATCACGCCTTCGCCCAGTTTGATGTCCGTCCCACGTCCAGCCATGTTGGTGGCTATGGTCACGGCGCCGGGCTGTCCCGCTTCGGCGATAATCTCTGCTTCACGCTGATGCTGACGGGCATTGAGCACGTTGTGAGCGATGCCGCGTCTCTTGAGAAAGCGGCTGAGTATCTCGGAAACCTCCACGCTCACCGTGCCTACCAAGACCGGCTTTTTGAGCTCGTGCCAGTAGATGATTTCGTTCATAATCGCTTGGTATTTCTCGTTTTTGGTGAGGTAGATCACGTCCTCATGGTCGATGCGCGTGATGGGGACGTTGGTGGGAATGGTCATCACGGGGAGCTTGTAAATCTCCATAAACTCGCTTTCTTCGGTGACGGCGGTTCCGGTCATGCCGGCAAGACGTTCAAACATGCGGAAGTAGTTTTGCAGGGTGATGGTGGCGAAGGTCTGAGTGCCTGCTTCGATGGTGACATTCTCTTTGGCTTCAAGGGCTTGGTGAAGTCCGTCTGAAAAGCGGCGGCCAGGCATCTGACGGCCGGTAAATTCGTCCACGATCACCACCTTGTTGTCCATCACCACATATTCCTGGTCGTTTTCATAGAGGGTGAAGGCTTTGAGGAGCTGGTTGATGTTGTGGAGCTTCTCGCTCTTGTCCATAAACTTGTTGGTGGCAATCTCTTTGCGGCGCATGCGTTCGTTGTCGTCGGTGATGCTTTCGTCGTAGTCAATTTCGGCATGCAGCTCTTCCAGTGTATGCACCACGAAGAGATTGCGGTCGTTTCTGGAGAGCATTTCACGGCCTTTTTCACACAAGTCAACGCTGTTCTGACGCTCTTCCACCACGTAGAAGAGGTTGTCGTCCAGCTCGTGCATCTTCTTGTCACGCAGGAAGTAACCCTCGGTGTCGTTCACCAATTTCTGGAGGGCGCCGTCCTGCATCATCTTGGCAAAGACCTTGTTGCGCGGTGCGGCACGCTTGACCAAGAGCAGGTTTTGGGCGATGAAATCGTTGTTTTGCTTGTCAAAATCCTTCTTGAGCTCCTCTCTCACTTCGTTTAAGTATCTATGTGCCAAGGCATTTTGCGCTTGCACCACCTGATTCACGAGAGGGCGCATCTCGGGGTAGAAGTTCTTGTCTTGAGCGATGGGGCCGCTGATGATGAGCGGGGTACGCGCCTCGTCAATGAGGATGCTATCCACTTCGTCCACGATGGCATAATAGAAGTCGCGCTGTACCAATTGCGCGGGAGAGACAGCCATGTTGTCCCTGAGGTAGTCAAAGCCAAATTCACTGTTCATGCCGTAAGTAACGTGGCAGTTGTATGCTTCTTTGCGCTCTTCAAAGGTCATGCCGGTGGTGATGCAGCCCACGGTGAGATTGTGGAAGTTGAAGATGGGGCCCATCCATTCGGCGTCACGAGCGGCCAAATAGTCGTTCACGGTGACCAGATGCGCTCCGCGATCCAGCAAGGCATTCAAAAAGAGGGGCAGGGTAGCCACAAGGGTCTTTCCTTCACCGGTGGCCATTTCAGCGATCTTGCCATCATGCAACGCCATGCCGCCGATCAATTGCACATCAAAAGGCAC
The DNA here is from genome assembly GCA_029561955.1 of Candidatus Cloacimonadota bacterium. Classification (GTDB taxonomy): domain Bacteria; phylum Cloacimonadota; class Cloacimonadia; order Cloacimonadales; family Cloacimonadaceae; genus UBA3900. The sequence continues at coordinate 65,787 of JAKQWO010000027.1, read as the reverse complement.
CATGTTCCACTCGGTTTCATGATCCCGCACGATGAAGGTTTGACCCAAGAGGCGACGGCAGGTATCCTTCACAATGGCATACACTTCCGGCAGGTAACCATCCAGCAGACGCTTGCTTTCTTCCTTCAATTCCTTGCGGGTGGCGTCGATCTCGTTATCCAGACGATTGCGAACGGAATCCTCGCTTTCCTCTCTGAAACGCCGCTGCAGATCCTCAAGCTGCTGTCTGAGTGGTGCCAGGCTTTCAGCCAGCTCGTCCATAATCTTGGCGATGCGCTCTCTGAGCTCATCATCGTCATATTGAGCCAAGTTTTGGAAGATGCTATTTATCTCATCCACCAGAGGCAGATAGGTTTTGAGGTCTTTGCTGCGCTTATCTCCGAAGACCTTTCTCAATAGTTTTTCTAACATGGTGTTAAGTCCTTTTTTTAACCCCCTTCACGCCCCATTCAGAGGCAAAAGGAAGGCGTGAAATTAGCTTTGGAAGTCACTCTGAGGAAAGGGGATTTTGTGTCAAGCAGGATGTGAAAAACGAGATTAAATAAGGTATCCGGCACCGATTTGAGTCGTGGGTAAGTTTAGTATTGACATCAGCTCGCCTCTCATTTTACTGGTCAAAAAGACAAAGGAAGTCATAGGTATGAACGACTATCAAGAACCAGAGCAACAACAAACTCCCGTCGGGCAGCCCATCCGCCCACCCGTCGAGGAAGCTCCCGTGTTGAGCTTGATGGATTGGGTGGTGGTGTTTATTCTCCTGTCGCTCCCGATCGTAAACATCATTATGCTCATCATTTGGGCAGTTGGTGATAAAGTAAACCCAAACAAGAAGAACTTTGCCATAGCTGCTTTGATCTTTACTGCGATCAGCATCGTGTTTTTTGTGGCTTTTTTGGGTAGAATGATTGGCTCAATCCTCACCGTGATGGAGCAATTCGCTGTGAACATATAGGTCTTGAGCTTCAGACAAGTTATCTATGTTTAGTTTAAATAAAGCGCATCCTGCTGGAATCTGCTCCAGCGGGGTAAAGGAGTAACTTTATGCGTTATCTTGATTTAGCCATCGGCAAGGCTCTGGATTTGGGAGCCGAATATGCCGATATCCGAGTGCAAAAGACCAGCGACGAGGTGGTGTTCCTCCGCAACTTGAGCCTCAAAAACACCTCACACAACGTGATCTACGGCTATGGGATCCGTGTGTTCTATCAAGGAGCTTGGGGTTTTGCACACAACAACGTCTTCAGCGAAAAGGCCGTCTTAGCCACAGCAGAAAAGGCCTTTGAGATCGCTCAGCTCTCTGCCAAGGTGAATAAGGACAAGCAGTTGCACCTGGCACCTGAGCGAAGCTACATCGCCAAATATCAAACCCCGGTCAAGATCGACCCCTTCTCGGTGCCCTTGAGCGAGAAAGTGGAGCTGATGATGGAGACAAACCGCATCCTGCTTGGCTATGAAGGCATCAAGCAAGCGATGTTTTACATCGTCTCCCACAAGGACGAAAAGCTCTTTGCCAGCACTCTTGGCACACGCTTGGAGCTCAACACGCAGTGGATAGACCCCATGGTAAGTGCTACCGCTGTAACGGATTCCGATAGCCAGAGCCGCACCTTTGACGAAGGCGGACGCTCCACCGGCTGGGAATGGGTCTTGGAGCTCAATCTGCAGGAAAAAGCCCGTCAGATCGCTCAGGAAGCCCTGATCAAGGTCAAGGCAGACGTTTTGGGCCCGGAAACCAGACGCAGCCTCATCCTCGATCCCAACCATTTGGGACTCACCATGCACGAATCCGTCGGTCATCCCACCGAGCTCGACCGCGTGCTGGGCTGGGAAGCCGACTATGCCGGCATCTCCTTCGCCACTCCCGAAAAGCTGGGCAACTACCGCTATGGCTCCGAGATCGTCAACTTCATGGGCGACAATACCCTGGAAGAAGGTCTGGCCAGCTTGGGCTTTGACGACGATGGCGTCCCCGCCCAGAAATGGCACATCATCAAAGATGGCATCCTCAAGGAATACGGCAGCACGCGTGACACCGCTATGGAGATCGGTCTCGACTACTCCCGCGGCTGCAATCGTGCCACCTACTACTACGATCAACCCATCAACCGCATCCCAAATCTCTACCTGATGCCCGGCACCAAGCCGCTCACACCCGCTGAGCTCATCGCCGACACCGAAGACGGTGTCTACATCCAAGGCCGCGGCTCCTTCAGCATAGACCAGCATCGCCTCAACTTCCAGTTTGGTGGCGACTACTTTTGGGAGATCAAAAACGGCAAGCTGCACCGTCCCTTGAAGAAGGTGCTCTACAAATCCTGCAATCCTGAATTTTGGAACAGTTGCGACGCCATCTGTGACGAGAGATTCTGGCGTCCCTTTGGCGTGATCAATTGCGGCAAAGGCCAGCCTTCTCAGACGGCGCGCATGACCCACGGTTCAGCACCTGCAAGATTCAGAAATATCAGAGTGGGAGGATCACAATGAACGCAAACTTCGAAAAGATAGCCGCTTACATCAAGCAACACTGTCACGCAGACGACTTCAGTCTCCACATCGGGCACGTAGAAAGCCATGAAACACGCTTTGCCCAGAATAGAATAACCCAGCACCTGGCAGGCCCAACCTTCTCGATCAACCTCACCGTTGCCTTTGAAAACCGCACCGGTAGCGCCTCCGTGACGCAGGACGACCCCGCCAGTCTGGACAAACTGATCCAAACCGCCTGCGACATCGCCAGCCTCAACCAGCCCGACCCGGAATTTGTACCCTCGGAAGGCCCCAAAGAGCTTCCCCAGGTGCAAAACTGCGATCCCGCTGCGCAGGAGCTTGAGCCCGCCAAGATGGTGGACATCGTCCAATATATGATAGACCAGGCCAAAGCCTTTGACGCCACGGTTTCCGGCCTGACGGAAAAGCACTATTCCCAGCGCATGCTGATCACCAAAAACGGCTTCGTCGGCTATGATGAATCCACCGACTTTGGCCACTCCATGACGCTGAAGAAGGGCACCGTTGAGACCAAGGTAAGCTATGATTCCAAGGGCCTGGCCCGCTTTGATCAGGCAGCAGAATTCAACCGCCTCAAAGAGCAAGCCATCAGCCTGGCAGACAAGCGTGACATGGACGCCGCTCCCATCGCCGTGATCCTGCGCCCTTACGCCCTGCAAGACCTGATCTGGTATATGACTTGGATGATGGACAGACGCATGAGTGACGAAGGCTTCACACCCTTCACCGGTCAGATGGGCAAGCTCTTCTTTGGCGAAAAGTTCAGCCTCTACAGCACCTTGGACATTCCCGCCATCAAGGCCGTCCCCTACCGTGATGGCATCGCTTCCAAAAACACCACCTGGATTGAAAATGGAATGATCCGCAACATGCCCACCAACCGCTATTGGGCTAAAGCCAACAACCTCGAACCCAACCATATCTTCAACATGTATCTATCGGGCGGTGATGCCACTGAAGAGCAGATGATGCAAATGGTGCCCCGCGGCTTGATCCTCAACCAGTTTTGGTATATCCGCAGTGTGGACGCCAAAGCAGGCGAGCTTACGGGCATGACCCGTGACGGAGTGCTCTACTTTGAAGACGGAAAAATCCGCCATGCGGTAAACAACTTCCGCTTCAACGAGATACCGCACCTGGCCACGCGCCGCATCCTCGCTTTGGGGCCTTCCATCCCCACTGCCTGCTCAGCCATGCTGCCCTCGCTGCTGATCGACAACTTCAATTTCGTGGATAAAACCACCTTCTGATAAATTGTGATTGACAAAAATGTGCCATCTTTAAATGTGCGCAAATCAGTGTGATTTAACATTCCATGAGTTTCTCCGCTTTTTGGGGCGCACCTCAGTAATGTCTAAATCCCCAAACTAAAACAGGAGATACCCATGCCAGACAAGAACCTCACCTGCAAAGACTGCGGCAAGGAATTCGTCTTCACCGAAGGTGAACAGGATTTCTACCGTGAAAAGGGTCTGCAAAATGAGCCTCAACGCTGCCCTGATTGCCGCAAGGCAAAGAAAGCAGCCTTCCGTAACCGTGCCCCTAAAAACCGTCAATAAATAGAAGGCACATAGACTTAAGCCTCTGCCCTGCATACGGGTGGAGGCTTTTTTTGTTTAGGGTATTTCGTTTATGGTGGTAGCTTGATGTTTGCGCGGTAGTTCAGTCGGTACGGCTAACGACACTATTGACGACTGACAACCGACTACTTGGGAAGCGGCGGTTCGGCGACCGCCCGTACAAGGTCGGTGCGGCTTTGGTCGCTACGACTAACGACCGTACATCCCATAATTCGTGTAATTCGTGGACTTTTATTCTTCATCCGTGTTAATCCGTGTGCATCCGTGGAAAAACTAAAAAGCTCCGAAGCCAGCGCAGCCGCTCACAACTCACAACTCGCAACTCACTACTCCAGCGAAGCTGCCACCCCGTACTCCGACACCAACTGCCGCAAGATCGCATCCAGGATCAGCTCGCCCGTGTCAAAGACGTCAAAGGGCTCAAATGCCAGATACTTTTCCCACTGCCCCACGATGAAGTCGTGGCTCACCACCCGATAGAGCTTATCCGCCTGAATCTTGGAAGTGTCAAAATCCGAATAATCGCAGACGTCAAAAGCCCTGGCGATCGGATCCGCTTCGTTTAAGCCCAGCCAGGCGATGAGGTCACGTCCATAGCAACTAAAGATATTTACATAGTTTTCAAAAGGCAGCATCTCGTGCATATCCCGCAGCGTCACATCTCCCGCGGGGATGAAGCGGCGAAAACCGCCGTTGTTGAGGATAGCGATGTCCGCGCTGTCCTGATACTGCTTGTAGAGTGCATTGGCCATCCATTTGGACAGGACGGTGGATTCATACTTATTCGGCTGCCAATCCACGGGCAGATGCGCTATCACCCTGCCCAGATGAGCCTCAATCTCATCCGAGACCTGCTTCACAAACAGCCTCACCGGATTCTCTCTGGATGCTTCCAAGGTGATGGGCTCCAAGCGGCTCTGAAGCGACACGATGCAGTCGTCCTCCACCTCCAGATCCAGCACGCCCAAAAAGCGCAGATGACTGCCTGCCTGAGCGATCCAGATGCCATTCACCTGCACCGCCGGCTCCAAAACATGATGACTGTGCCCACCGATGATCAGATCCACCCGCTCATCGAGCTGCGTCGCCAAGAGACTATCCGCCTCAAAACCGTTATGCGTGAGCAGCACCACCAGGTCAGAAGCTCTATCCACCTCATCCAGATAGAGTTCCACCGCTTGTTTATAGGGCAACAGCCTGATATCCGCCACGTTTTGAGCCTTCACCTTCTCACCCAAATCCAGCGTCGTCAGCCCCAAAATCCCCACCTTCACTCCATCCCTCTCAATGATATGCCAAGGCTTAAAGCGTGGCTTCCCATCGGCCTTATTCACGATATTGCTGCTGATGAAGGGATAGTTTGCCAGATTTGTGAGCCGCACCAAATTGGCCGGACTCTGATCGTATTCATGATTGCCCAAGGTGGCGGCATCCAAGCCCAAACGGTTGAATACAGCTATCACCGCTCCACCCACCGCTCCGGCGTATTTCCTGGCAGAAAAAGCCGAGCCCGTCTGCTGGTCTCCGGCATCCAGATAGATGCTTCGCTCCGCCGTGCTGCGGTTGTGATCCAAGTGTTCCCAGAGGCTTTCATAAGAGCCGCAAGCGCCTGGCACGCTGTGATATGCGCCGTGGCTGTCGTTGGTATGCAGGATGCGCAAAGCCACCGCCGGCAGACCGATAACAAACACGCTCAATACAAGTAAAATCGCAAATCTTCTCATTTGATCATCCTCTCAGCCCTCTCCAAATCCTCCAGTGTGTCGATGCCAATGCCCTGATAGTCCGTCTCCACCATATAGATGCCGATTCCATTCTCCAGCACCCGCAATTGCTCCAGCTTTTCCACGCTCTCCAGCTTGCCCACGCTCAGGCTCACAAACTCAAGCAAGGTCTCCTTGCGCCACGCATATACCCCGATGTGGCGCATATACTTATAGCCACTTTTACCATCCCGGTCATAGGGAATCAGACTGCGCGAAAAGTAGAGCGCTCTACCAGACGCATCCGTCACCACCTTTACGCAGCCGGGATCATGCAACATCTTATCATCCAAAATAGGCGTCATCAGCGAAGCCATCTGCACCTCGTCATCACGGAAGCTCTCCAGAAGCGGCTTCAAGACTTCCGCAGAAATGAAAGGCTCGTCTCCCTGCACGTTTACGATGATGTCTGCCTCCAAGCCGGATGCCACCTCTGCCACGCGATCCGAACCGCTCGGATGGTCGCTGCGGGTCATCTGCGCCTTGCCTCCGGCTGCCAAGACCACCTCTAGGATGCGCTCATCATCCGTCGCCACGATCACCTCGTCAAAGAGCGCCGTCTTGACCACCGCCTCCCACACGCGGGTGATGAGGCATTTCCCGCCCAGCATAGCAAGCGGCTTTTCCGGAAATCTCGTACTGCCCAAACGGGCCGGAATTATCGCTGCTGCTCTCATTGTCCGTCCTGACTCCTTAAACTCAGATACACCCTAAAGCTTTGCATCCCATCTGTTTTGATGGGCACGATAAAGCATTTATCCAAGTATGCCTTATAGGAGATGGTCACCGTTTCATCCACAAACTTGCGGATGTCCAACTCCTCCGAGCTCTCATGCGATCCCGCTATCTTTTGCAGCCTGTATTTTCCCATCAGAGTCAGCGCTTTTTCATGTGCCATAGACCAGGCATCCGGGAGCGAAGCTGCCAAACCTGATGACACCACGTTGATCACCTTGCCATCTTGGGTCACACTGGCGTCTTCACACCAAGCCGGCACTTGATTTCCTCTCATCAGCCTGGCTTGTCCGTCCACCGTTCCATCGATAAAGCCATACAGCGCCAGGTAATAGCCCATCACATCGATCGAATCCAGCTTGATCAGCTCCTGATGCGCCTTCTGCAGATACTCTATATCCGCACTCACCACCAGATTGAGCTTTGCTTCTTTGGAGCCTGAATTCACCTCATCCGCCCACTCATAGACGGCCTTTTTATCCACCACAAAGCTGCTGTGATTGCGGGAAAGCACCACCGCGGCATATTCTCTGGCGATGGAATCAGCTTTGGCCTCCAGATGCGTATCCGTGTAGGCAAAACCGATGGCATAGCTACCGGAAGGCACCTGCCACAGCCAAGCCGGCGCCTCAAAATCACCGATCTCCACCAGAGCTTCCGGCTCCGCAACCACCGGCATCACCTTATGATTCGCACAGGCAGCCAAGCTGATCACGATCATCAACAAAAGCGATATTCTTTTCATTTAGTTTCCTTATGCTTGCGCAACCAAACCATGAGCGCACTTGCATCCGTATAATTTACACCCGGCACACGCAAAGCCTGCGCCAAGTTTCTGGGACGAATCTTCGCCAGTTTTTCCCTGGCTTCGGTCGCCAATGTGGAAATGCTCAAATAGTCGATTTCACTGGGCAGCAGGACGTCTTCCGAAGAGCTGAAACGCTCGATCTCCTCCTGCGCCCGCTTGAGGTAACCCTCATATTTGATGGCCAACTCGATGCGTGAGGCCACGTCCCTGTCCAGAAAAGGCGAGGGCTGATAACCATGCTCTTTCAAACTCTCAAAAGTGATCTCCGGCCGCTTGAGCAGCGTCGCAAAGGGAATGGACTCACGGCTCTTCTCTGTCTTGAGCCGCTGCATCTCCCGCTCTTTGAGCTCCAGCATCTCACAAAAGCGACTGTATCTGATCTCACTCACCAAACCCAGCTTATAGCCCAGCTCCATCAGCCGCTCGTCCGCATTATCCTGCCTCAGCATCAGCCTATATTCCGCTCGGGAAGTGAACATCCGATAGGGCTCGTTGGTGCCCCGCGTGACCAGATCATCCACCAAAACACCGATATAAGCCTGCGACCGGCTGAGGATGAGCGGTTCCTTGCCTTCCAAGGCCAGCGTGGCATTGATGCCCGCCATCAGCCCCTGCGCCGCCGCCTCTTCATAGCCCGAAGTTCCATTGATCTGCCCCGCAAGATACAAACCCTCTATCCGCTTGGATTCCAGCGAGCTGTCTATCTCCGCCGCCGGGATGCAATCATATTCAATCGCATAGGCATAGCGCATGATGCGTGCCTGCTCCAAACCCGGGATGCTGTGCACAATCTGTTCCTGAATATCCGCCGGCAATGAGGTAGAAATGCCATTCACATAACCCTCAAAAGTGTAAAGCCCTTCCGGCTCGATGAAAATCTGATGGCTGTCCCGCTGCGGAAACTTTACGATCTTATCCTCGATGGAAGGACAGTACCTCGCCCCCACGCCCTCTATCATGCCCCCATAGAGCGAGGACAGGCCGATGTTTTCGCTGATCAAGCGATGCGTCTCAGGCGTGGTGCGTGTGATGTAACAGGATGCCAGATTCTTCAGCTCCACATCCCGATAATATGAATATCCGCTGGGCTCCGCATCACCGGGCTGCTCCTCCAAAACGCTGTAATCCAGGCTGCGCAAGTCCACCCGTGGGGGCGTCCCCGTCTTGAAACGCAGCAGTTCAAAGCCCAAAGACTTCAGCGAGTCGCTCAGCTCGATGGACGCCGGCTCACCGCTGCGTCCGCCGGAAACCACGCTTTCGCCCACATGCAGCGTTCCCCTGAGGAAGGTCCCCATCGCCAAAATCACCTTGGGCGCAAAGTATTGCGAGCCGATCTGACTCTCCAGACCGTATACCTCGCCATCCTTGACCAAGATTTTGGTGATGGTGGCCTCGATCAAGGTAAGGTTTTCCTGCTCCTCCAGCACCTTGTGCATGTGCGTGCTATAGAGCCGCCTGTCGTTTTGGCTGCGTGGCGCCCACACCGCCGGACCCTTCTTCTTGTTTAGCATTCTGAAGTGGATACCGCTCAAGTCTGCGCAGTAGCCCAGTTCGCCGCCCAAAGCGTCGATTTCTTTGGCCAGATGCCCCTTGGCCGGCCCGCCGATGCTGGGGTTGCAGCTCATGACGCCCACATTTTCCAGCTTGATGGTAAAGACAGCCGTTTTGACTCCTCTTCTGGCACTCGCCAAGCCCGCTTCGATGCCGGCATGGCCCGCACCCACCACCAGAACCTCGTATCTGTTCACTTACAAGCTCTTAGCCGATCACGTGACTGCGCATCCACTCATAGACCTTCTCCAGCCCCGTCTTCTTCAGAGCGGAAACGGGGAAAATCTCTTCCGGCTCCAGCCCCAAACCCTTGGCCAAAAGCTCCACTGTGCTCTTGATCTTGGTCTTGGGAATCTTGTCCGCCTTGGTAGCCACCACGCAATAGGGCATCTCTCTGGCTTGCAGGATCTCCAACATCAGGACGTCCTTGGGATCCGCTTCATGCCGGATATCCACCAAAACGAGGATGGCTTTCAAAGACTCACGCTCCTCAAAATAACGCATCACCATCCTGCGCCACTTCTCCATCTCAGCCTGGCTCACCGAGGCATATCCATAGCCGGGCAAGTCTGTGAGTTGCAGCCGCCCCTCGGTGCCGGTTTCATCGTCTTTGTAGCGCGTCAAAAAGAAATTGAGCAGCTTGGTCTTTCCGGGTGTAGAGCTGGTCTTGGCCAGTTTGTTCATTCCGGTTATCAGGTTGATGAGTGTGGATTTACCCACATTGCTCCTACCCACAAAGGCAAATTCACTGAAAGCGCTGGCGGGATAATCTGCAGGATCAACCGCAGATTTGACGAAAAAGCTCTGAACTAATCTAAACATAGCTATAAGTCACCGAACTGCGTTCTGATTCAAAGACTTCCACGCTTTCCACCCTGCCGGGAAGCTGTGTCAAAGCCGCCTCAAAACGCTCATAGATATAACGTGATAAGTTTTCGCTGGTGGGGTTCTTCTCTTTAAAATAGGGCAGATCATTGAGATAACTGTGATCCAGCTCACCCAGAATCTCTCCCAGGAGCCGCTTGATCACCCCAAAATCCAAGGCCATACCGATGTCATCAAGAACATCACAGGCCAGAGTAACCTTCACCTTCCAATTGTGGCCGTGCAGGTTTTTGCAGGCACCTTCATAGCCACACAATTTGTGGGCAGCACTGAAGCTGTCACTCACACTCAGTCTATACATCATTATCTCCTAAGATACGCTTAAATCACGATTTCACAGTTGAGTGCCATAATCTGTAACAGGCACTTTTATGGCAAGTGAAAAATCATGCTGGCTTGGCTGGGGAGGGAATGGAATGGCTTTGAATAGAAAGCAAGCGGTGCTTGCTTGGTCGCTTCGGCGAGCGACCGTTCAGCGGCGGTTCATCGACCGCCCGTACTGCAGCGCAGCCCTGACAGGCAAGCTCTCATTCAAGTTCTGCAAAACGAGCGTCTATCTCATCTCGCATCTCAATCCCCACCGTTTCAAAGGCATCCAAAAGAAGCTCATAGGTGCCAGAACCAGCCAAAAAATCCCAGAATTGCTTACCTACCATTAGCTCATGATCGGTGTCTATCAAGGAGTTTATTGTCCACCGCTCATATGGTTTTGGCTCATAAGGGTTGTAGGGAATTGCCAAAAGGGTATGAATCTGCAGGCTGGGATCTTGATATAGGGAGGCAGCTACCCACTCCAATAATGTGCGTTTGTATGCCTTGAACTCATTGATATTGGGCTTTGCGGTCTTAAGATCAATCAGGTACACTTGCCTGTCTTCATTGACCAGTTTCAGGTCTACTCTAACAGGCTTTACCTCAATTGGGCTTCCGCTTTGGCAAACCTCTCTAATGCGCTCTATTTCTTCGAGTTTGTTGGTGCGAGTGTTACCCGCTACGAGTTCATTCATCGTTCTCTCGATCAAAGCTGAGGCTTCTGAAGATATTGTAGATCCTGCAACTTGGTTTCTTAGTGATTCCCTGAATCTGGTGCTACCCAAATACACAGCCACAGGTTCAAAAATCGAGATTCCAAAGGTGGTATTTAGAGACTGAATAAAGGAATAAAGTGCCATCCTATCTTTGCCCAAAAGCCGGGTGTGAAAAGGCATGTGTTTACTTTCAGGATTGTAGTTAGCCAGCTTGTTGCGCAAGGAATTGGTGATGATGCCTTGCAATTCGGCTACTTGTTGAGCGTTCATTTGTTCTCCCCATCTTCTTTCAGGTGGAAAATGATTTCTGAATAGGCGTTTTTATCTTTTTCGGTTCTATTTAAGACCGGTCTTTTGAATCTATTTACGATCTTCATGCCGGCCTTTTTGGCAATTTCGGGATAGAGGTTGTATTTATCGTTGGACACCAAAAACACGTCGTAATCCTCTTGCAGATACTTTTTGGAGTTAATCAGCACCTCAGAAACGCCCTGAACATAGCTTTCCTGGGCTTCCAAGCCTTGACCCTTGTAGAGCGGCCCCACTTCCAGCTCATCTTTGCGTTCAAAGCCAAAGAGGTCATAGGCATAGGCGTGCTGTTCGTGGTAATCTATCAAGCCCACATAGGGCGGTGACGTGAAGATGCCCTTAATCTTCTGCGTCTGCACCATTTCAGCAAATGCAGGATTGAATTCTCTGATCTTAGCGATCAAATCCACCGTTCTGCTATCGTCTGCAATACAAGCTTGGAAGGTGTTTTTTCTTAGCTTTTCAAACTGCTGCAAGCGTTTGATGGTGTCTTTGGTGTAGGTGTTCCACCATTTGAGCATCGAGAAGAGAGGCTTGCAGATCTTACCGTGTTTACGGCAATAATAGGTGGTGGTCAACGGCTCGATCAGGGTAGCCAAGTCCGCATGCGTAGTGGCTCTGCAGCTTCTGATGGTTCGGCTCAGGATCAGAGCCAAGAGTCTCTTGGTGTTGACGTCTTCGATCTTGCGAATCTGTTCAAAGACGAGCTCCATCTCTTCCCGGATGGGATGGATAAACCATTTATCCAAAAAGCTTTTTGGGTTTTCTGTCAGTAGCTTGATCTGGTACTTATGCAGCAAATCCTCATAGATGGGCAAAAACATCTTCTCCTTTTCAGCACCGTATTGCTTGTCGTCTATCTCCTTGTTTTTCAACCAATACTTGTAGTCTGGAGAGGGGAAGTATTTGGAATTGAAGTCGTAAAGCTCCTGCAAAAGGCGCTGTTCAAACTCCAAGGCATTTGTCGACTGCAGATGTTCTTCCAAGACTGAGGTGATGTGTTTGATCTGCTTTTGCAGCTCGGCGTAATCATATCTCTGGAGCTTACAGGCTGCGATCATCACGTTAAAGGCAGAAACGTCAACGCCAATACTGTGCAAACCCAGTTCGGCTGCCTGAACCAGGGTCGTGCCGCTGCCAACGAAAGGATCAAGCACTATATCGCCGGGCCGGAAGTAAACTTCCTTCTTGAAGTTATCGGTGTGAGTATCCAGGAAATACTCCACCAATTGAGGAATGAACTTGCCCTTATAGGGATGCAAACGATGAACGTGTTTGGTGGTCTGGGATTCCTTGTATTGCTCAAAGGAAAGTGACCAATTGAGGTCATCGCCCAAGATCTGCTTCCACTCGTCCTTTCTGCTTTTATAAGTGCTTTTATAATAGCGCGATAACTCCTCTTTGGATACATAGGTAGAGCCGTTTTCTGAGATTTTCTTTATCCTGCCATATTGGATCAAATAGCTGATGTTGGATGCAGTTATCTTCTTGCCCATCAGCTCGCTGGCCCAGGAGCTGGCTTCTTTGATGGTGATCTGATCATTTGCGTTCATTATTGTGTCCAAAGTTCCTTCTATAGTGTGCCTCCCTTTTTTGGAGAATCGCCTTATTTGTCAATGAGATTCTTCGTCGCCCGAAGGATAAGGAAAGTTTTCCGGAGAGGAGATAAAACGTGCTTGGGGAAACTCCATTTTCGCCCGTACAAAGGTCGGTGCGCAGCGAGCGACCCTACAGCGGCGGTTCAGCGACCGCCCGTACATCCCCCGTCCGTGTTAATTAGTGGGCAAAAACTCCTTCAAAAAACCGGATCCTTGACTCAACATTTGCCTTTTTGAAAAGGTTCACTTCTTTCTGGGCGCCTACTCCGCCCAAACGTGTAACCTCTTGGTATCCTATGCCATTCCTGCTCGATGGAGGAGGAGCCGAGCAGGGGCGGGGCAGGGACGCCGCATAAACAGCGACTTTAAGGGGTGTCAAAAATGGCCTTTTCCTGTTACTTTTTCCCGTCCGGCAGTCAAATTTTGCAAAAAGGCCTACTTTCCCATCAGCCGCACTCGGCCAAGAACGCCTACTATTTTAGTAGGTGTTTGACAGTAATAATAACATAAAGCCGTCCCAAATTTAATACCAGGGCTTGGAGACATTCATTGGACTTTGGCACGAATCTTGCATCCCGTTGTGGCATTGAGAACAGTTTTTTTGAGAACTTGGCGGCCAGGGTCAAGGATCAAAAACTGGGCTTCAATAGTAGCACAAAGGAGCTGTGAGATAAATGCAAGATTTACAAACAACAGACCTGAGCCAGCAGCAGGGCGAGGCCATCTTTGGGCAGATAGCAGAGTTGTCAGCTCAGACATTTCGCAATATAGATCTTTCTGCCACTCTGGTGGAAGCGGCTCAGGTGTTGCTTCTGAAGAACACATTTCCTCAAGATGCGGCAGAGTTCACCCCGGAGTTTGTCGCCAACACTCTCTTTCCCAAGGCGGTAACCCGTGTATTTACAGCCTATCAGATGGATTGCTTCCGGTTTTGTTTGGCCAAGACTCAAGACCCGGAAATCTCGGAAGACATCGCTCAGGAAGCCCTCAAATTGCTGCTGCAATCCCCAAACAAGATAGACTGCGTCGGTGCCTGGCTCATGCAAGTGACCTACAATCTCCTCTGTAAGCACTACGAAGAGACGCAAAAAGAGGAACTGATGTATCTGAAGCTCTCTTTGGAAGCCACTGCTTATGAAAAGTGGCTCATGTCCGGCGACCCAATGGAGCTGAAAGAATTGAGTCCCGATGTGGTAGACCTGCTTTTGAAAACCGAAGAATACCGCCAGTATCATGAACTGACATCTTTTGACAACCTCAAAGAATATGCCGCTGCTCAAAATATCACTACGAAGGTGGCACAAAAGCGAAAAGAGAAGATCTACCGCAACCTGAAGTCATTGTCCCTGCGCCTAATGGGTTGGAAAGATACACCCGCTATCTTGGACAATAAGCAATACAGTGCGATGCGTAAGTTTATGCGCGAGCTGCTAAAAGAGTTAAGAGGCGACGAGGAGCCGGATTGGCTGAATTTACTGAGTCCGGAGCACAAAGAAGCCGTAAAAAGGATAAGACATATAATGGATTGGAACATCTCGATGACGGGTGAACGCAAGTTCAAGCTGCCCATCTTTACCATATTCGAGGATGGAGAGCCATTTTTGTTCACCTTCAACATCACTTTGAGCGAGAGAAACAGCGTCTCAATCCAGGATTGCAAGGTCAATAAACATATTGAGTCGTTTAAGCCTCCTGAAAACTTCCGGATACCCATAGATAAAGGCAGAGCGATGTTGAGTTATGAGGATATCATGACGCTCTTGAAGATGTACCAGAAGACCGACTAAGTCGGTCAGTTGCCAGTAGCCAGTTGTCAGTAGTCAGTCGCTGCGCAGGTTTCGGGGATAGGTGTTTTTTGTGATGTAGATTGAGGCCACGGTGGAGAGAGGAAGATGTGGGCGCAGTCTGCATGCGGCGGCATGACAACCGCCGGTTACCTCATAATACGTGAACAGCATTGTGCACCCGTGAAAAATAGAGCCAGCGGTAGCTGGCCCCTAAATTCGTGTTAATTCGTGTAATTCGTGGGAAAATCAAAGAGCCCCAGAGCTGTATGGATCTTGGCTGCGAACACCCGTATTCCCACCACCAGCGCAGCGACTGACTACTGACAACTGGCAACTTGCCGACACAGTCGGCTACTTGACCAGCGTCACTTTCTTCGAGCCGGTCAATATGCCATTTACAGACAGCTTCACTATGTACACACCATTGGGAACGCTTGAGCCGGATTCATCAATTGCGGTCCAGGTTGAGTGATACTTCCCGCCTGTGTTTGCTGCTGGAGTGAGCCGTTTCACCAATTGTCCCTTGATGTTATAGATTTCCAGGCGGACTTCGGCGGGAACATCCAAGCTAAAATCCAGCTTGAGCGCATCCGTAAAGGGATTTGGGTAGCAATTCACCGTCGGAACAGCAGGCGGAGCGAGGTCATCATCAACGCCGGTGTATTGATAGGAATAGATGGCGATGTTGTCTCCGGAAAAAAGATAGAAGTAGTCAGCATCCCAGTCGATATGGATCGCTCGGGAAAACTGGGGCAAGAAGTGTTCCGCAGTCAGATAGCCGGAAGGGAAGCCATTGGTATTGTAGAGGCTTATCCCGTTTTCCCTGCCGATGCAGACGTAGGTCAAAAAATCAAAGACAGGATGCCCCGTATCCACCTGAAAACTTGATTGTTCATGGTAAAAAGTGCTCAAGGTGGGAAAAGGGCTGATGTTGTAGAGATAGAGATAGTCGCCCACTCCATAGATATACCCCGGAAACGGCACTAAGCCTGAAACAATCGTTGGCTGTTGCGGCGAATTATCTGCAAAACCGCTGTAGGTATAGAGATCATAGGCTCCGATAGCGTTTCTAACCGAGGCATAAAACCGGTCGTTGGCAAATGCCTTGGACACAAAGCTCTGGCTGATGGGAAAGCGGAAGACCAGCTCTGTTTCGTCGCCGATTACGGCGTATTTATCTATCCAGAAATTGGTTTCGTCCACATGGTAAAAGCAATCCAGCTCATTGTGGTTGAAATACAGTGCCACAGTAGCGTTGAATGGCAGCTCATGCACCAAGACGGGATTTTGGAGGTCTGAGATGTTGTAGATGCGCTCAAAGATACCATCCTTCTGCCAGATCAAGACATAGAGCAAATCTCCCAGCAGGTCTATCTGGGTGGTGGAGCCCTCAAACAGCGAAAAGGCATAGTGCGGATTGGCGGGATCGGAGATGTCAAACACCACAATCCCGCTATATTGCATGGGTTGCAGGGCATAATTTCCATAGCGGCGTCCGCCACTGGTATAGAGGCTGTAGCGATAACACTTGGCGACAAATTCAAGCTGCCCTGTGTCGGTTACTTTGAGGCAAAGACAGCCATAGGTCATATCCGGATGGAAGAGATAGGCGTTGTAGGCTCGCATCATGCGCACTACCGGTGTTGAACCCAAGCCGGGAGGATAGGGGCTTTGACAGATCAGGCTGGGTAAACTGGGATCAGTTATATCATAGATTTGGAAGGCTTGGCTGAGGTATTGCCCATTTTCTTCGGCCACACCACAGACCAGATAACCATTGCAGATGGCCGCCCTTCCATAAGTCTGAAATGAGATGGTGGATAAAAGCTGCCACTGGAATAGCTCAGAAGTCCGCCAGATATTGATCCCTGAGCCGCATTGAGTCGCCAGAGTGGAATCGTCGATGGCGATGAAATCTGGAAAGGTGTTGGCAGGATAGGGCAAAGAAATTTCTGCCACCGGAACCAAACCCTGATCGGAGTCTACGCTGAAGAGCCTAAAGCTTGAGACATTGCTGAGCCTGGTGATGAGATAAGCATCCTGGATCACATCATAGCGGTAGTAAGCCGGATATCTATGGGTAATTTCCAGCGTGTGTGGGTCTATCAAAAGCATAGACCTGAGGGTGGAGTCAATCTGTTCATACGAGATCAAGACATCGTTCAAAATCCGAAGGTTGCCGAAGCTGGTATTATTGGCACCGGCTGCGATGCTGCCCACCAAAACGGGCTGGCTGGGATTGCTGATGTCGACCTTGTGCAGCATGCCAAAATCCGGCTGCGTCGAGGAATACGCATCCTTCTGAAACACAGCGATAAATAGATAATTTCCCCAAGCCACCATCTCTTTGGCGGCACCTTCGACTCCAAAATTGGCGATTTCAGCAAAGCTGCCGGCAGTGCTGTCCCACTCACACACCTGAAAACCATAGCTGTTGGGCAGATACACATAGGGATACCTGATGACGGGCAGCCTGGTGTCTGCCATATCATTTGAGACATGGGCAAACCTGCTGATCTCCTGAACTTGCAATTGCGTGACCTGGCCGCTGAGCACTGAGCTGAGCATGAACAGGCACAGGACGCAGAGGATGTAGATAGATTGCTTCATAGCTTGGGGTCTCCTGTTTGGGTGGATTGCGGGCATTGTCTCGGCGCCGGCGTTATCGGTCAAGCACTTTCTCCAGAGGCGATGATAAGTCCCTGAAACCGGATCGACTTGCCGGGTTTATTATCCTGAATTGGAACGGATTATGCATCGAATCATACCAATAACTTTCCTGTCAGGAGGATAAGATGAGGAAGCAATGTTTAGTTATGCTGTTTTTGGTGGCTTTTGGCCTGCTTGCGGGTCTGACTTGGACGCGCCACCTGGACTGCAGTGGATTGTGTGAATCCCATTATGATTACATCTACAACGAAGTGGGCAATATTATCCCTGCAAATGGAGGTGGTTATCTGGTGCAGGGGTTTATTAGGTATAATAGCATTGAAGAGGGGACCTTTTCACCCCGTAGGAGTGTATTCTGGAAAGTCGATGAAGACGGCAACATTATCTGGAGGAAAACGCCATCCGGATTTGGCAAACCTTTTTCTCTGGTCTCCAACGGAGTTGACAGGTATTATCTGCTTTCAGAAGGCAATCAGGGCCCGTGGTCGACACTGACCGTCTTTGATAATGAATTGAACGTGTTGGATTCCTACTACAAAGAATACATCTCCTTGTTTGATATGCATTACCTTGATGATGGCCTGATCTTATCCGGAATGACATCAGGCTTTCAGGGCATAGCGATCAAAACAGATTTTCAGTTTAACACTATCTGGCAGAGTGAGGCTTATGGGTATGAGATATTTTGCTCGATTGATCCCTATGAAGATGGCTGGCTCTGCACCGCCAACCATTTGTTTGTAAGCTTGTCTTCAGAAGGGAATCTGCTCTGGAGCTGCCCGGGCTCAGATTTGGAAGATTGCGTTGTATCTTCTGACAACAGGGTCTTTCTGCTTGGTTATCACAAAATATGGGAAATGGATATGACGCTTCATTCCCCGACTGTGTTTGTTGAGGAACCTCCCTGTGGATTTGATCCCTTCCTAAGCAGGTCTATAGTCATCCTTCCGAATGGCAATATCGTGTATAATGGCCAAGCTGACACAGGTGAGATACTCCACTGCTATAGTCCTGATGGCCAGCATCAATGGAGCAGATCATACAATTTGCCTCCCGGAACCATCACCTTTGGGGGAGGCTCGAAGAGAATGGTAGTTTTGCCGGATGGCGGTTTACTCTTCCCATATTACATCGTAGGTAATGATCAGACCATGTATCTGATCAGGACCGACTCCAACGGCAATGTGTCCGCAGCGGTGACATCAATCTTCGCCTACCCCAATCCCTTTAAAAATGAAATTGTTATGGAGATAAAGGGTGCAACTGAGCGAAATGGCAAGCTGGAAATCTACAACCTCAAAGGGCAGAAGGTCAAGACGATAGCCCTCGATCTTAGTGGGAATGGTGAGCAGTCAGCCTCTTGGGATGGACGCGATACCGCCAACAAACAATGCGCCAATGGGATCTACTTTATCAATCTGCTGGAAAACGGCAAAACCTTAAGCAGCAAGAAAGTTACACTGATCAGATAAAACTCCTTAGGATGATGGATCAAGCCGGCTCGGATTCAGGGTCGGCTTTTTTGCATTCACCTAAAAAGCCCCTCCTGCGGCTTGGTTCCTACACTTTTGTTAAGATAGTTCTTGACAAGATAAGCCCCTGTTATTTTTAGGCTTTAGACTAATGATCATTTAAGGAGTCAGACCTAAGTTTATGAAAAACGTGTCAATTGCCCCCGACGGCAGGGAATACCCCATTCCCACTGCAGAAGAAAGCGCTGCAGAACGAGATTTACTCGTTAAGATTACCGAAGAGCAACGCAAAATGGGTCGCAAGATTGTAGCCGTTCAAGGTTTAGGCTTTGTGGGTTGCGTGATGGCAGCAGTTGTTGCCGATGCGGCTGACAAAGACGGCAATCCCTATTATTTTGTACATGGGCACCAGCGTGCCTCCAAGCGTTCCTTTTGGAAAGTTCCTGTGATCAACACCGGAGTTCCACCTGTGGCATCTTCAGACCCGGAAGTGCCCGAGATTTTTCACCGTACCGTGGTAGAAAAGAAGACTTTCCGCGCCACCAGCGAAGAATTTGTCTACACTTTGGCAGATGTGGTGGTGGTGGATATTCAGTTAGATGCCACCAAGCCAGCCTTTGGCGAAGCGGAGAAGGGATATTGCGACCTCACCCATTTCCGTGAAGGCATGCGCACCCTGGGTCAATTGATCCAGCCTCATTGCATGGTGTTGGTGGAGACTACCGTTCCTCCCGGAACCTGTGAAAAGGTAGTGAAACCCATCCTGGAAGAAGAGTTTACCAAACGTGGCATAGATATCAAGACCAATCCCCCACTGATCGCTCACTCCTATGAAAGAGTGATGCCGGGCAGCAAATATGTAAGTTCGATCCGTGATTTCTGGCGTGTATTTAGTGGCGTAAATCCCCAGAGTATAAAGCTATGCCGTGAGTTCTTGACCAACTGTCTCAACGTGGATGAGTTCCCGCTCACCCAGTTGGATAGCACTAACGCTTCCGAGATGGCCAAGACTATGGAAAACTCCTACCGTGCTACCAACATTGCCCTCACTTTGGAATGGGCACGTTTTGCCGAGCAGATTGGTGTGGACATCTTCAAAGTCCGTGATGCCATCCGCAAACGCAAAGGCACCCATGACAATATGTTGCGCCCCAGCTTGGGAGTAGGTGGCTACTGCCTCACCAAAGACCCCGTGCTGGCAAACTGGTCAATGCAGAGCCTCTTCGGTCTGGAAGGCGGCTTGGATGTGGCGATCAACAGCGTCAATATCAACGACACCATGCCTCTGCACACGGTTGAGATCATCAAAAAAGAGCTTGGTAACCTGAACAACATCAAGATCGCCCTCTTGGGTGTTTCCTACCTGGAAAATGTGGGCGATACACGACACTCTCCCTCCGAGACTTTGGTCACCTTCCTGCGCAAGGAAATGGCCACAGTCAAGTGCTGCGATCCTTACGTGGAATCATGGCCGGAGCTGGAAGACGTCAAAGTGGAAAGCGATATCCATCAAGTGCTCCCCGGCGCAGACGTAGTGGTCTTCGCTGTGGGACACGATGAATATAAAGTCCTGAAACCCAAAGAAGTCCTCGACATCTGCGGCACCAAACCCCTGATCGTAGACTGCTCAAACTTCCTCACCGATGAGAAGATAGCAGAATACAAGGCTTTGGGCTGCAAGGTCCGCGGCGTTGGTAAAGGACACATCGTCTAATTCATTTCGCCTCCTACGAAAGAAGAAGCCCCAACCTGAGAGGTTGGGGCTTTTTTTATCCCGGATAATGCGATAGACTATTTCTCTGAGGTGGAGCTTTCCAGCCCGTCACCTGCTTCGCCCTTACTTACCCGCAGGGTGATGCCGTGCAGATACTCGGGTTTTTCCCGAGTATCACCGAGTAATCACCGGGCGGCTAAGCAAGGAAGAGGCAGGCAAGATCACACTGAGGCTACTGCATTATTTGGGTTTATGTCTTTGGAGTCTATCGTTATTTGAGGCTCAGATACTCGGTTTTGATCTCATATCCTGTGAAGACAGGCAACCGCTGCAGAGCTTGCTGATAGGTATCCAACTGCGTGGAGTCAGGCTCTTTGCCGCTCTTGTAGTCCACGATCAGCGCCTGCTTTTGCTCAGTGTCTATCATCAGCCTGTCCAGCCTCAGCGTTCCTGAGTCCGTCACCAACTCAATCTCGTTAAACACTTTATCCCAGCGGGCATCAAAGAGTCGGTCAAATTGGGAAATCTTGGCTTTGAGCTGCTCGATTTCGGCTTTGATCTGATCCGGGCTGAGCAGCGAGGCGTAGGTGTTCATGGTTCTTTTCAGGGCTGTTTCCTGCTCGGACTCGGTGTTGTAAGTGAGGTGACTGAGGTAGTCGTGACGCAGGTTGCCTAACAGCAGGTCTCGCTCGACAAGGTATTTCTGCTTGGCTGCTTCGGGGCTGAGCTTGTCCTCTTCCTTGATCGCCTCGGGCTCACGGGCGGCGAAATCCAGGGCTTGCTCAAGGTTCTCCGCTTTGACAACGGCAAGAGCCGGCTGTTCTTTGGCTTTGGCCTCGGACTTTTCAGCTTCGGGCTTCTCAGCCTCCGCCTCCAAAGAGCCTATCACTTCATAGTTTTGGCCGTGTTCATCGATCCACTTCATGCCGGCGTCGCAGATCAGGTAGGGCAGCAGGTTTCTATCCGGTTTTTCATCTGGATTATTCTTCTCTTTTATATAGGCATCCCAACAGATGGCTGCCTCAAGTCCCGGCACAAAGGTTTTCTCTTCTTTTGCCTTCTCGACTACCGTTTTTTGCTTGCTTTCACTATATTCATAGGCAAAGAGCACGTGCAGCGAGGTTTTGGCACGGGTGAGCGCCACGTAGAGGTTGTTCATTTCCTCCAAGTGCTCGGTTTTTATCTTGTTTGCATAGAGTTTGCCTTTGTGGGAATACTCCAAGACCTTGCCATAGTGGTAACTGAGGGCATAGTCCTCCAGTCTGGTAAAGTTGTTACCCTCGTAGCTCAGATACCAATCCAGGCTGTCATCCCAGCCGCCGCCTCTGGTGCTGAGATTGTAAAAGAAAAAGACGCTGTCAAACTGTAAGCCTTTGGATTTGTGGATGCTTAGCAGTTGCACGCCGCCCTTGCTTTCGATGGAAATCTGCTTGAGTTTATCCTGTGCCCTCAGGTCTTCCAGATAAGCCAAAAAGGAAGGGATGCCGGTATCGGCGACGGTGCTGTCCAGCTCAAACTCCTTGGCCAAGCTCAAAAAGGCGTCCAGGTTGAGCTGATCCCTATCGTTTAGTTCGTTGCGATCCAAATATCTGATTATCAGCTCTTGGCAGATGGAGTGGGGACAGCTTTCATCTTTCGGTCGCTCTTGATAGAGGCTTTGCAGATGAGGGTCAAAGTGGGAGAAATTCGCTTCGATATTGGCTTTGCCGCTCAGGTGAATCTGATCCAAAACCTTTTTGAGCAGTGCCGGTTTGATGCGGATGTAGTCGCTGCGCAGCCAGATCAGCCAGTCTGTCCAATCTCCATAGGCGATCCACTTCAGATAGCTGATCAGAGGCTGCACCAAGGGATGATCAGGCAGCTCGGCATTGGGCTGATACACGCTGGTAATGCCCGCCTCGTCCAAGATGTCCTGCATCTGCACCAGTTCGTTGTTACTTCTGCAGATAATGGCGATGCTCTTCTCTGTAGCCAGCTCATGGATCAGGTATTCTTCCACCCATTTCTTGCGCACATCGTCCAAACTCTGCGTTACGTTCCCTCTGGTTTGATAAGGCAAGGCCTGAAATGAGATATGGCTGAGGTGGTCAATGCCCTTCACGGCACTTTCCACCTTGTCATAATCCCATTCCATTTTGTTGTTTTCCAGATAGTTGTGCAACCCGGGGGCACTGAAGATACTATTGATCAATTCCATCAGGGTGGGTGAAGTGCGGTAGGACGTCTTGAGGCTTGTCTCGCTCACATTGCCCTTGATGGAGGGGATGAGGTTTTTCAGTTCGATCAGCAGCTCCCGCTCTCCGCCCCTCCAGCCAAAGATGGATTGCTTTTCATCTCCCACCACGATCAGCCCGCCAAAATCCTTGCTGCCTGCGCCGGAACACACCTCATCGATGATGGGTTTGAGGATTTTAAACTGCATGATCGAGGTGTCCTGAAATTCGTCGATCAGGATAAAGCGGCTGCGATGCGTAAGGAACTGATAAAACTCGTTGGCCACACCCGCCTCATCCATGGGGAAAGCGGGCGGTTCGCCACCAAAGAGAGCCTCCAGGGTAAACCAGGAAATGTCGTCATAAGTCATGTTTTTGTAGCGATAGATGAGCTGGTCATACTTCTCGAGTATACCTGCCCAGATCTGTAGAATTTCATACTGCTCAGGCAGGAAATAGCGATAGTAAAGATGCTCTGAGAGCTCGATTCTGAGTTTTTCCTTCATCGTGGTGAGCTCGTCATGGTGCTGGTTATTCTTGTTGATTCTTCTGCCATCATAGAGCTTTAAATCTGCGACATTATCAAAGAAAGTCATCGCCTGATGCGAGTTTGACAGCATTTCTTTGAGCCGATCGACAAAGTCCTGCGGATCAACGGGAAAGCTGCGGTAAAAGAGCCTTTGAACTGTGGGACTGAAGTATTGGTCCCAAGTCCTGTTTTTCTCTGCTGCGATCATCTGTACCAGGCTGAGGATTGCTTTCAGGTTTGGCGTAAGCTGCTCCCAAGTCTCCTCCATCTTGTGCCGAGCTAAGTTGTTGGCCGCCTCGATATGCTCGTCCAACCTCTCCACATCAAGGTTTTGAAAGATCATTTGATACAGCCAGCGGTTATAGATCAACGAGGCGAAAAACTGGGCATATTCATCCAAAGAACGCTTCATTTTGCGTCTCAAGAGGCTATCCACCCGGGCTTTGAGCTCGTCTGTCATCAGCTCGCTCAGCAGGTAGGGCATGCGCTTTTGCACGGCAAGCGTGTCTATCTCGATATCGCCGATGCTGCGCATGGGACGCACGATATTGCGGAAGATGGAGGCGATGTAACTGTCTATGGTCATCACTTGCAGGAGCCTGCGGTCGGACATGATAGCCAGGTTCACGCTGGTGAGGATGGCGTCTTCTTTATCGCTCAGGGTGGCGTTTTCATTGTCTTTGATCTGCTGTATCAGACTATTGCGCTCTTTCTGGTCTTTTTCTTTTGTGGAGCATAAGATTTTGATGTGCTGTTGGATGCGTTCCTTGATCTCGGCAGTGGCTTTACGCGTGAAGGTGAGCACCAATATGCCATCCAGATCAAATTCCGGCCTCCGATCCGGGCGATAGTATTGCAATACCAGACGGATGTATTCGAGGGCAAGGCGGTAGGTCTTGCCTGTGCCTGCGCTGGCGGTGATGATGAGTGGCTTAAACTGGGTCATGACTCCTCCTTCTGCTTCTTGGTTGCTTTTTGCAAGTCTGCTCTGGTGATGGTCTGGGATTTCTTTTTATCAGCCTGAGATTCACCTGTGTGATAGCCCGATCTGATGCAGTCTGAGAGCGTATCGCCTATCTGATGGCGCCAATCCCTCCACCTGTCGATCTTGGCACCTTCTCTCTCGGCCTTCCCTTCCAGCACCATCCAAAAGAGGGAATGGATTTCATCATCCTCAAAAGGATCGGAATACTTGTAAAAATTGTAGTAATAATGCTCATAAAAGATGAGCTGATCCACATCCGCAGAGCCGGTCTTAAAGTCCACGATATAATCCTTTCCGGGGCTTAAGATGCGCAAATCCGCTCTGCCGCTGAGCATGACGGAAAACCGGAAATCTTCGCCCAAGTGAGTCAGCTCTATCTTTTCCGGCCTGAAATCAACATCCTCAGGCAGCAATTCAAAGGCTTCATTTCTTAGATTCGGCTCCAGCCAGCGCAGGTAAAACTGCTGCACACTGTCCACCAAACAATCCGCAATCACCTCAAACAGGAACTCCCGATTGTAGTTTTGTGGCATCATAAAATCCAAAGCTTCATGTTGCAGGGACCGTATCAGCTCCTCTTTCAGTGCTTCAGAGTTGCCAAAGAGCGTCTCAAGCCGGCTGAGGTTGCTGTTTCGTCCCGCCACCTGCTTCAGTATTTTGCCCATAAACTCATGCGTGATATTACCAAAGAGCAGCGGGCTAACTGTCTCTTCCGGATGCAGTTCCACCGGCTCGATCCGCCTGTGCTGAGTGATATACCAAGAGAAGGGATTGGAGGTAAAGTGGCTCAGGCTGTAGGAATTGAACTTCAGCTCTGTGCCAAAATCCTTGCTCTCATCGCAGGGCAGCACAAAGAAGTCCTCATCAGGGCTTTTGGCAAAGTCGTATTGATCAGATTCCCGCAACACGGGATGCAGTATTTCGCCTTGGTAGACCTCGCTTTGCGCCTGAGGCAAGAGAGCGGGGTCTACGACGGCCTGAAGGTATTCCAGCTTTACCTGTTTCTGCAGCCGGGGCTCGCTACGCTCAGGATCAAGGTGTTGCACTAATTCATTGAGGTAGGAACTGGGTTCCAGGTCGTTTTCCTGTTCGCTGTAGCAGTAGAGGGTAGTCTTGGCGCTGCCCAAGATGAGCCTGAGGAAGTAATAGCGTTCCCAGTCGCGGATGACGTCGTAGTTTTTGAGTCCCAGCCTTTGCTTTTGCGCCTGATTCAGCAGCCACACCGGCTCCGGGTTCTGGGGCAAAATGCCTTCCATGCAGTTGAAGATTATCACCTCATCATAGCGGAGATTGCGGCTGTCCAGCAGGTTGCTGACCTGATACAAGACCCTGTCTTTCTTGAGCTTGCGTCTCACCTTGGCAGCGGCCAAAAAGTCCAGCCACAGCTTGAAAATCTTCTGGGGCAAAGAGTTTCCCGCAGCAGGGAAGATTTCTCCCCAATCGCTCACGATGCCCAATTCTTCCGCACTTTGGAAGTTTGCCAGCCGCTCATAAAAGCTGGAAATGATGTCTGTAAATTCAAGCTCTTCCGCACTGCAGAGCTTGTCCAGCCTGAGGCCGCTCTGCCCATCAAAGAGAGCCACCATGTCCTTGATACATGTGATCTTTTGCAAGCTTTCGAGGATGCTAAAGTGAGCCCGCAGCAGGATGCAAAGGTCGGCGAGGTCTTTGTCCTCAAACTCCTTGAGCTCAAAGACCTTGAGCTGCTTATCTATATAGAGTACGGATTTTTCTGCCAAGAGGCGCAGTTGATCCAGCAACTTCCGTCTGTCCTGATGGTTGTAAATCTGGATAAATCCCGGCGTAGCAACCGCTTTAGCCACCTCAGAAAGAAGCAGATAGCCCTTTTCCCCATATTGATTCAGGGCAGCAAGATGGCTTTCATAGAGCTTGAGCAGCGAGAAAAGCTGAGTCTTGGGCATGCTGATATTGCTGCTGAAGCCGAAGTGGACGGGATCAAAGAGGCGGCTATAGCCACTTTTCTGCATGCCGGAATCGATCAAAACACGTGGCTTTTCCTCCGCCAAGAGAGCCTCTTTCTGCGAGCCATAATCGTTCAGGCAGCTCACACTCATCTCAGCCAAGCTGCGACAATGCACCACGCTCAGCTTTTCCAGATCTATCTGTTCACCCGGTATTTGGCTGAGCTCCAAAGGCTTGGCTTCAAGCTTGTCCACGTCAAAGCTGTCCGGAATGCCCTGATGCAGGATCACGATCTCAAATCCCGCCTCATCCAACCGCCGGATCAGCTCCCGCTCCAATTTGCTGTAGTAGTATTGATTTACAAAGATCAGCTTTTGCGGTTCATTCAAAGGGATCAGGTTGTCCAGACCCAGGTAGAAAACCGTATCGGTAAAGCCTTTCTCGCCGATGAAACCCTCATATCTGGCCAGGATGTCCAAGATGAGCTTGATGTGTTCTTCCTGCCACTCGCGGGTGTTTAGATTGGGGTTTTCCTGCAGCGCAGTCAGCGGCACCTGCTCATCCCTCATCTCCTTGAAGAAGGCAAAGAAGCTGTTTCCCCAGCTCACCAAATCGTCATAGTTTTCCAGGTGGAAGGTTTTTTTGTCCTCCTCATTTAAGACCTGCCAGAGGCAGAGCAGCCGCTTTTCATCCGTGAGAGCAGGTTTGGGCGGCACAATGAGCCAATCTACAAATTCCTCGATGGTAAACCAAGCGATGCTTTCCAACTTCCACCGCGGTAAAAACTCCTGCATTGCCCGGTTTTTGGAGGGATGCGTGGGGAAAATCAGGCCGCAGCCGTCGACTATCTGCTTCAGGGCCTCAGAATGGAGGTCCTGATTGAAGGGTACATAGATGCACTTGAGCATAGTTTCTCCTTAGATTATAAAAGAGGTGAGAAGAGCCGGCAGATGGACTCGATCGAGCGGACAAAGATGTTTTTCTGCTTGAGCTGCTCCAGAGTCACCTGCGTGCTATTGGCCAAATCTTCATTGAAAGCCTGCAAAGCCTGCGCCACGGTGGGCGGGTGGTAGATCATCGCCGTGGCCTCGAAATTGTGGTTGAAGCTGCGCATGTCCATATTTGCCGTGCCGATGGAGAGGATTTCGTCGTCCACGATCAGAATTTTGGCATGCAGAAAGCCCGCCTGGTAGTCGTAGATATTGACGCCCACTTCCAAAAGCTCTTTGAAATAGGAGCGGCTGCCATACCAAACGATTTTGTGATCCGGCTTACCCGGCAGGATGACGTCTATCTTGACGCCGCTTAAAACAGCCGTCTTGAATGCCATCAGCAGGCTTTCATTGAGGATCAGATAGGGCGAAGAGATGCGGATACTGCGCCGCGCATTGCTGATGGCCAGAAAGTATGCCTGCATGATGCTGGCATGGTCTGTATCCGGCCCGCTGGCGGTGATCTGGATGGGGATGTCTGCAAGGAGCTTAATCTCCTCAGCCGGCAGCCTCAGGTATCGGGTCACTTCGTCTGGAGTAAAGAGGTTTTGCTTGCTCACAAAGAACCAATCCGACAAGAAAAGAGCCTGCAGACTGATGGCTCCCTCGCCGCGGATGCGCAGCACGCTGTCACGCCAGTAGCCATAATACTTGTCTTTGCTCATGTATTTGTCGCCGATATTGAGCCCGCCCAAGTAGCCGATGTGACCATCCACCACCACGATCTTACGGTGATTTCGATAGTTTGCCCGGCTGTTGAGCAGCGGAATCCAGGCTGGCATGAAGGGCACAAACTCCACTCCCGCACGGCGCAACTCCTTCTTATACTTGCGCCCCAACTTCCAACAACCCACATCATCATAGATAAAGCGGACACGCACGCCTTCTTTCACCTTGCGGATCAGCGCCTGCTTGAGCTCCTGACCCGTCTCGTCATTGGCCACAGAGAAATACTCCAGATGCACGTGATCCCTGGCCTCGGCGATGTCCTTGAGGATGCAATCCAGCGCCTCTCTGGTGTCCGAATAGATTTCCACCTGGTTGTGGCAGGTGAGAATGGCTTTGCTATTGGATTTGAGCAGACCATTGATCCTTGAAGCCAGAGGTGAAAGAGTGTCCGTCCGGCAATCATCACCCGGCAACCACAGCTCATCCAAACTGAGCGAGTCCTCCAAACCTTTGCGGTTGAAAAGACGCTCCTTACGCCAGTTGCGCCCAAAAAAGAGATAGAAGATAAAGCCCACCACCGGAATGTAAATCAACACCAAAATCCAGGCCAAGGTGTGTACCGGATTGTCGTTTTCCAACACCAACACCACGATCATCAACACAATCGTGCTGGCAAAGATGGTGTTCAAGATCTTGATCGTCAGATTGGTAAAAACAAAGGCAATCTCTCCCCCTATGATCCAATATGACAGGCTCGCGATCAGTAGCAGAGCGATCAACAGGATCATGATCAGCAAAACGCTATCCCAGATTTTCTGAGTAAACACCGCAACTCCTTGGCTTTTTTGATTACAAAGTCCAAGATAATAATGGGGCTGGATTTGTGTCAATAGGTTTAAACAGCTTCGCTGTACGGGCGGTCGCCGGAGCGACCAAAATCGTGGCCGGCGTTAGACGTAGCGCCGCCTGCAGGCTCAGCCTGCATCCCTTTCTACCCCGTAGCCTCCATTAGCCGTACCGACCAAAAAGTACAGACTGTTGCCATTTGCTTCACTGATGGTGGAGATACGTGTGGTTATAGTGAGAATTCACATGGTTGGTTTCTTTTTTGGGAAGCAAGCGGTGCTTGCTGGCGGCGGTTCGGCGACCGCCGGTTACTTGTTTCTTGGTCGCTTCAGCGAGCGACCCCTACCTCTTCCTTGCTTAGCCGCCCGGTGATTACTCGGTGCCTTTCGGGAAAAACCCGAGTATCTGCACGGCATCGCCCTGCGGGTAAGTAAGGAAGGGGAAGCTTCGCTGCAGTTGGTAAGGACTCATCCTGAACCGCCCAACCGGTTGTGGTTTGTTAGCTACCTCACGATAGTGGATAGTTGGGAGACTTTGCTTGATTGGCTTGCGTGTGTTTTTAAAGCTGGCACCCGTGACCCGTTAGAGGTTGTACGGGCGGTCGCTGGAACGCTGCATCCCAAGTCATCAGTAGTCAGTAGCTGCGCAAGTGGCAGAGATACAGGTACTTGCGGTGGGGATACACCCAGTTTTGGAGCTTTTGCTTTTTCCACGAATTACACGAATTGACACGAATTATGGGATGTACGGTCGCTCGCCGGAGCGACCGTAATTTTGTGCAACAGAGTAAAAAAACTCAACCTGAGAAAAGAGCTTTTTGCATTTTTACATCAACGATGCAAAACTGAATCGCATTCATGACAACATATCGAACTGGCCTGCCACCATAGTTTTACGGCTATTGACCTTGCCATTCATGTTAATAAATGTAAAATATCTCTTGACACCCCCCCCCCGCAAATATGGCTCCAGAAAACGATCAGGTTTTCTAATAATTTGTTATTCTCAGGAGGAATTATGAGAAAACTAATCTTTGTTCTTTTGCTAGCCCTGACCCTGTCAGCAGGCTTTGCACAAGCTTTTCATGCCGTTTTTGAAATTGGCGGAACTGGCGATTATCTGCAGGATCTCGCCTACAATGGTGACTCTTTTGCAGGGATAACCATCAGCCCCTTACAGAGAGTGGGAGTGACCCCGGTCTCCAGCCCCGGAAACTTCACAGCATCAAACTGGCCTCATGTTAACGATGCCAACGGCGGCAATCTTGATGAGGACAAATACATTGGCTTCACGATCACTGCCGATACAGATTATGAGTTTACCGTTAACTATATCAATTTTTGGATATGCAGAAGTGGAACCGGTACAAGGCAAACCGAATGGAGAGGTAGCGCAGATAACTATAATGCGTCTTTTGCCAACTACTCATATTTGTATTGCTTGGACAATATCGGAGGCGTTTTGCACAATGAAGACGTATACCAATGGGGATGGCCCGCAGAACATCGCTATTTTGGAGGAGTTCTATACCCCGGCACTACTTACGAGAATCTCACAAGCTGTGGTTTCAGGATGTATATGCATCATGCTGAACACCCGGGTGGTACTGCTGGTTTTCCCTATTCAATTGAAATCAACGGAGTTGTCCGGTACACAGGTAGTTCAGGTTCACTTGACGTTTCTACGAATTCTCTTTCGGGGTTTAGATATGAACATGGTGCCGGCCCATCATACACTAAGCTTCTCCGAATATGCGGAGGATCGACATATGGAAGTGTTACGGTTAGTCTGCCCGCTGATAGTAAGTATGAGATTAATACCCCCGGTTCTTCTTTTACCAACACTTTGACGTGTAACCTTAACAGAATGAGTGGTGATTTTTATGTGGCCGATGTAAGCGTGCGTTTGAAAGCAGGGTTAGCTATTGGTGACTACAATGATATTATTACGGTTACAAGGACCGGATTTGCCGATAAAACCATAAGTTGTAGTGGCTCGGTCACCCAGCCAGCCACACCTCCGCCCACACCTCCCCCACCTCCCCTTGTGTACGTTGCCGATTTTGAAGCCATCAGCGAACCAAAGACAGGTTTTACCCCCGGAGTTGTTGTTGTAAGCGGCTTGGATTGGATGCTGGACCAGTGCTTGATTGGAAACGATCAAAATGATTATTATGAAGGCACAAGAAGCGCACGTCTGGATGGAAACAATGCCTCGGCCAATATGACCATGTTGGTGGATAAGATGTGGGGTATTGGCGATGTAACATTTAAATATCGCAGTTATGGTTCAGATGCCCAGGCACAGTGGAAGGTGGAATACAGTTACGATGGTGGCATCAATTGGTATCCGGCAGGTGATCCTTTCACGGCTTCGAACCAAGTCCAAACATTCAGCGCCCATATCGGAGAATCACGCCACTCACGTCTGCGTATCTTAAGGACAAATGCAGACCCCATTTCCGGAGGACGCCTGAATATTGACAACATCCAACTTACAGACTATCATGACATTTTCGTTGATGAGACTAAAGTGGTAGGCGATTACACGATAACCCTCACGGTTGGTAATGATGGTGGCCCTGCCAATATCGCCAAAGATGTAGCTGTTACCGATTTATCCGGCACAGGCAGCACCATCGCTTATCAACATTGTTTGGATCTGTTTGGTGGTACTGGTCCTTGGATATTTGACGTTACAGGTCCGCTTGGATCTTGGGTGGCTTTTAAGTATTATGATGAGGAACCGTGGGACACCTATGATTTGGGTAGCGGGACTGTCCAATATGAAATATACATCCCTAAATATACGGGTCAATATGACCTAGGAGCTGGAATAGAATTGGTCCTCGGCAGCGGTTCCAAACCTGGCGACCCCACCCTTCCCGTGACACTCTCGCACTTCTCTGCCACCATGACTGCACAGAACTACGTAAACCTCACCTGGGTCTCCCAGACTGAGACCAACCTCATGGGTTATAATGTATTACGTGGCAATAGCGAAGATCTGGGCTCAGCCATGCAGATCTGCCCCATGATCGCCGCAACCAACACTTCCCAAGCTCAGACCTATACCTACTTAGATAAGGAATTGGTGGAAGATGGCACCTATTACTACTGGCTGCAAAACGTAGACATGGACGGCACCACTGGCTTCCATGGTCCTGCCAGCGTGGTCTTCAGCATCACAGGTGATGCGGGTACTCCTTCTATCCCCAAGGTTACCAAATTGGAAGATGCTTACCCCAACCCCTTCAACCCCAATACCACTATCCGTTATCAGCTTGAAAGTCCCGGTAGGGTGGAGATAGACATCTATAATACCAAAGGCCAGATCGTGCGCAGCTTCAGCCAAAACCACGATGCAGCCGGATATTACAACATCCTCTGGGATGGTTGCGACAGCTCCGGCAGAGCCTTGGCTTCCGGTGTGTATCTCTACAAGATGACAAGTGGCAAATACAGCGGCACCAAGAAGCTGGTATTACAAAAATAGAATCCTATAGAATGCCCTAACATAAGCCTCGGGAGCCCATCTCGGGGCTTTTTGATTCTTTCCACGAATTGCACGAATCATCACGAATTTGGGGGGCCAGCGGGGGCCGGCTTTGCCGTCCAGTTGTGGGTTGTGAGCCGCTGCGCAGGTTTCGGAAATGGGTGTGTTTTGCGGTGTGGGTTCGCATAGTTGGTTCCTTTGGTCGGTGCGCAGCAAGCGACCCTATAGCGGCGGTTCGGCGACCGCCCGTACAGCGAGCGAGCGACCGTTCATATGTATTACACTCCGGTAAAGAAAGAGACAACATTTGACTGATCCTGTAGCCTTAGCTTTGACAGGAAGTTACATACTTGGGGTTTTTGATTTTCCGTCGTCAGAGCAACATCGTCAGAGTACATTATGAAGGGAGTTTTTTGTGAAGTGGGAAATGGATAAAGGAAAGTTCCATCGCAGATAGCAGGCTTTCCACAGAATCGCTTGACAAATGGCCGCCTACCCATAATTTGACCTAAAGTAATAAAAACCATCAGGTATATACATTAGCATGAGAGAAAAGAAAGACCGTAAGTCATTGAGAAAAAAGATAGATCCGGCCAGGCAGGACTACACGATCACGCCGCTGCCGGAGGGTGTGAAGGTGCGCCGGCGCAAGCCTTGGCTGCAGGATTGGATTGAGGCCATTTTGTTTGCCTTTGTGGTGGCCATGATCATCCGCAACTACACCTTCCAAAACTTCGTAATCCCTTCTTCCTCAATGGAGAAGACGCTTTTGGTAGGCGACTATTTGGTGGCCAACAAGCTCAAGTATTTCTTCACCGATCCCAAGCGCGAGGACATCGTCACCTTCCGCTATCCCAAGATCGAAGAGGACACTCCCGAGCATCCCGATTCCAAAGCCAATTTCATCAAGATTTTCCACCCCATTTACATCAACAAAGCCACCGCCTTCAGCAAGTTTCCGCTCACCTTTATGCACATCACCTACTATGCACGTAAAAATGTGGTAAAGCGGGTGATAGGCATGCCCGGAGACACTTTAGAGGTGCGAGACAAGATCGTCTATATCAATGGCAAACGCTTTGAGCGCGGCTATGAGTGTTACGATGTGGCCGAACCACCTCCACCTTATCCTCCCGTAAAGATTTATGAACACCGCTATCGCCCCGGGGATATGGATTACATCAGCCACAATCATTGGTACAAGGACTACGTGGTGCGGCCGGAAACCTCTGATAGCACAGGAGTTTTGATCAATACCGGTATCTTCAATCGTGATTGGTTTGGCCCGATCAGGATACCGGAAGGCAAATACTTTGTTTTGGGAGATAACCGCGATGTGAGCGAGGACAGCCGTTATTGGGGGTTTTTGGACAGGGCTGACATCACCGGCACGCCGTGGGTGATCTTCTTTTCCAAAGGCATCGAATACAACAAGCTATATGACGTGCCTCACACCAGATGGAACAGGTTTTTCCGCTTAGCCCGATAGCTATCTATCTGCACAATCCCTTTTGCTTGAGGCCCTGCTCCTACTGTTCTTTTTACCGCGTCGCCTACCACCAAAAGCAACAAGCAGAGTATCTGCAGCTCCTGATCGATGAGCTCCGGTTGTGGAAGCATAAGATCGGACGGGAGATAAAGGCAAAAAGCGTCTACTTTGGAGGTGGGACGCCCGCTCTTCTGACGGCTGAGGGGATCAGTAACATACTGCAAGAACTGCAGATAGAGGCGGAAGCGGAGCTGACTTTGGAGATCAATCCGATCCAGATCACACCCGCTTTTATC
The DNA here is from genome assembly GCA_029561955.1 of Candidatus Cloacimonadota bacterium. Lineage (GTDB taxonomy): Bacteria > Cloacimonadota > Cloacimonadia > Cloacimonadales > Cloacimonadaceae > UBA3900. Next base: position 31,942 of record JAKQWO010000027.1, on the reverse strand, counting down.
GAAGAGCTGCAGACCACACCCATCAACCGCATCTCCCTGGGCTTGCAATCCTTTGATGATGAGATGCTTAGTGTGCTGGGACGCAGGCATCGTGCTGCGGATATTCCGGCTAAAATGAAGCTGCTGCGCAAGGCTGGATACAAGAATATAAGTCTGGACCTCCTCTACGGACTGCCGGCACAGACGCTGGAGATGCTGAAGCGTGACGTGGAAGAGCTGTTGAAGCTGAAACCCCAGCACATCTCAACCTATCTGCTTACTTTGGAGGAGGATAGCCCCATGTTAGCCGAGATAGAAAGCGGCAAAATACCTCCGCTGGCGGATGATGAGCTGGCGGCGGATATGTATGAATTGGTCTGTAAGCTGCTGCGAAAGGCACGCTATACCCACTATGAGATCAGCAACTTCGCCCGGCCCGGTTACGAAAGCAAACACAATCTAAGCTATTGGCGCAGCGAGCCCTATCTGGCTATCGGCACTTCGGCCTCCGGTTGGCTACCGCCCTGGCGTTACGACAATCCGGCTTCCATCCGCAAACATCAAAACAACATCCGCAAGCAAGTGTTGATGCCCGGCAAAAAGCTGAGGCGAGGCAAGGCTGAAGAGGAAGATTATCTGATGATGGGCTTGCGGCTGACCAAAGGGATAAATCGGGATGATTTTAAGCGGCGTTTTGGCCGTGATGTGGTCGATGGCAAGCATGAAGTGATGGCTAAGCTGTTGTTCTTCGAGCTGATAGAGCTGGACGACAACTGGCTGCGCCTGAGAGAGAACGCAATGTTTATCTCTAATGTCGTGATCGGGGAGCTCTTGTGACGCTGAATGAGCTGCGTCTGCTTCTGGCTGAGGCGTTGAAAGGCTCAGAGCTGCTGGAGAAGAGCTATTTTGCCGGTGGGGCAGTGCGGGACTACGTGCTGTTTAAAGATAAAAAAGAGCTGGTCTTGGATGTGGATATTGCGGTTGAAGTTCCCAAAGGAGGCGAGCTTTTGGCGAGGCTGATCCATGAGAGACTGGGAACCACTAACCCGGTGGTATACAAGAGTTTTGGCACAGCAGCGGTTAGCTTGAATGGCCTGAGCCTGGAATTTGTGCACACGCGCCGGGAATCCTACCGCAAGCACGATCGCAAGCCGGAGGTGAGCTTTGGCACGCTGCAGGAAGACGCTCAGCGGCGGGATTTTGGCATCAATGCGCTGTATATGAAGATTTCGGATGGCAGCATCCTCGATCCCAGCGGTAAAGGCTTGCCGGATATAGAAAACAGGGTCATCGCCTGCGTGGATGATCCGGGACGCGTGTTCAGTGAAGACCCGCTGCGGCTGTTGCGGGCGATCCGTTTCGCTTCACGTTTGGGTTTTGAGATCGAAGCAAAGACCTATGAGGCGATCGTCAGAGACAGGGATCAGCTTGAGCACATTTCGAAGGAACGCATTGCGATGGAATTTGAGGCGATGCTGCTGGAAGCGGATGCGCAAAAGGTGATCGCGGCACTGCGGCTTTTGACAAAGACGGGCATCTTGGCCATCATCCTGCCGGAAGTGGATGCGCTACGAGGACTTAAGCAGAACAAGTATCATCATTTGGATGCCTTTGAGCACACGCTTTTGGTATTGGAAAAGAGCGAGCCAAGCCAGATCGCACGTTGGGCTGCGCTGTTGCACGATATTGGCAAACCGCAAGCCAAAAGCTATAAAACAGATGGCTCTGTCACCTTCATCGGGCATGATAAGCTGGGCTCTACCATGGCTTACGAGCTCTTGAAGCACTTTTCCCTGCCCAAAAGAGCACGGGAGCTCATCTCCATGTTAGTGGGCGGGCATATGGTTTTCAAGCAAAGCGGCGAGGATGGATCACGTATCAAAGACAGCACGCTGCTGAGGATGGCAGATAGATATAAAGACGATCTTTGGCTGCTGCTTGACTTGGTGGAGGCGGATAATTCGGCGCATGCACCGGAGTATCGGATGCCCAAGCAGGTGGTCTGCCTCAGACGCCGTTTTGCGGAGTTAAAAGCGAGCTTACCGAGATTTAACTTGACAGGTAGGGACTTGTTGCAGGAGTTTGATATTTCAGCCTCCAAAAAGGTGGGAGAGCTCTTGCAGCGCGCCAAACAGGCTTGGTATGATGACCCCGGTTTGGGTAAAAATCAGTTGCTGGAGATCCTGCGACCTTGGGTGGAAAACGATAAGGAGATGTCTTGAAAAGAATTTTGCAGATTGTGCTGCTGATGATCGTCTGTAGCTCTTTGAGTGCCGAGCTGTTGATACCGATGGATCTCAGTCAGACAAATCACCTCAAAGCCTATGGCGTGGCCTTCGCTGCCCTCAAACAGCAGCACGTGGTTCAATGGCTGCTAAACTACCGTGGCGGCAGCTTTTTGATGAATGACGATGCTTCGCTGCAAGCTTTGTGCAATATCCGGGGCGTGCGCTTTGAAGTGATCGGCTCCGGCGATGTGGCCGCCATCATGGGCGAAATCCAGAACGCCAATATGGAAGCGGTCGTGCTGGAAAAAGAGCCGAAGATCGCAGTCTACATCCCGCCCAATGCCTTGCCCTGGGATGACGCTGTAACGCTGGCTTTGGAGTATGCCGAGATAGAATATGACCGGTTTTGGGACGACGAGGTATTGGACGGCAGGCTCAAGGATTATGACTGGCTGCACCTGCATCATGAGGATTTTACCGGGCAATATGGCAAGTTTTATGGCTCCTATCGTAACAGCGCCTGGTATCAAAACGATGTGAACGTCAACACCGCCATGGCGCAGAGGCATGGATATGACAAGGTTTGGAAGCTCAAACACGCTGTGGCGCAGAAGATTAGGGAGTTTGTGTTTGAGGGTGGATTTATGTTTGCCATGTGCGCTGCGACGGATACCTTCGACATCTCCATGGCTGCCTATGGTGTGGACATCGTGCATTCGCTGATCGATGGAGACGGCATCGATCCGCAGTATAAGCAAAAGCTGGACTACAGCCGCTGTTTTGCCTTTGAAAACTTCAATCTGATCACGGATCCCTATGTCTATGAGTTTTCGGATATCGATGCCAGTGACTACTCGAGGCTGCGGGGTGCGGAAGGTGATTATTTCCAGCTCTTTGACTTCAGCGCCAAGTATGATCCCGTGCCCACCATGCTCACGCAATGCCACACCAATATCGTCAATGGCTTTTTGGGGCAGACCACTTCCTTCTTTAAGGACAAGGTCAAAAAGAGCGTGATTATCTTAGCCGAAGTCCCTGGTGCAAATGAAGTTAAATACATTCACGGCAACATCGGCAAAGGCACTTTCACCTTTTATGGCGGGCACGATCCGGAGGATTATCAACACAGGATCGGCGATCCGGAGACCATCCTAGAACTGCATAAGACCTCGCCGGGTTACCGCTTGATCCTCAACAACATCCTCTTCCCCGCAGCTCAGAAAAAAGAGCTCAAGACCTAAAGAGGGAGGCAGAGTCATGAAAAAGTTTTATCCCAATATCAAGAGCGTGCAGCTCAAAGTGGGCATCTTCACGGTGGTGATCATCATCGTCTTCGTAATCTCCTACCTGTGGTTTACCAATCGCCTCAGCACAAGCTCTCAGCAAGATTTGAGGGTGAGCTTTGAAAACGTCGCCGGCCTGGAAGTGGGTGATAAGGTGATGTTTAGAGGCATGGAGGTGGGGCGCGTGAGAGCGGTGGAGCAGCAGGGTGAAAGGGTGGTCGTGAGCTCACGTATCCGCCGGGACGTCCGTCTCAAAGAAGGCAGCAGTTTCAGCATCGACAGCTCTTCTTTGATGGGCGGCGTGGCGCTGAACATCATCCCGGGTGAAGGGGACAAGTGGCTGGATTTGAGTCAGATACAGTCCGGCAGTCCTGCTGCGGGTATCATGAATATAGTCTCTCAAGCGGGAACGGCGATCAAGAGTCTGGAAGATATCCTGTTGCGGCTGCAGGAGGAATCTGGCATGATAGACAAGGGTGAAAGGCTGATCGATGATGCCTCCTCCACCATCAGAAACGTGGATGGCAAGGCGGATCAACTGGCGGCGGACTTCTCGCTCACGCTCAAAAAGCTGGAAAAGCTGAGCGGCAATATCGATGCCCTGCTCGCCAGCAATGCAGACAGCCTCAACAAGGCCATTGGAGGCACTCCCGCTGCGCTCGCCGGCTTGCATGGCACTTTGGACAGCCTGCGGGTTTTGAGCGCAAAAGTGAGCCAAACCATGGGCAAGATCAATTCCTCCTCGGGCACAGCCGGAAAGCTGGTGAACGATGATGAACTCTATACAAAAGCAATCCAATCCATAGAAAATCTGGACGCCTTGGTGCAAGATATCAAGAAGCACCCCAAAAAGTATGTTAAATTTAGCCTCTTCTAAAAAGTCTTTGTTGCTGCTGCTGATTCTGGTGGCGGCGTTTAGCCTCAGGGCCTATACCTTTGGGCAAAACAAAGTGAACGTGGTGGATTCGCGCTGGAGCATGATCCGCAGCATGCACTTTGACCTGTATTTCCCGGCGGGGAATGACGATTTTGGCCGCTTGGTGAGCCTGATGAGCGAGGAAATCTACTATCGGCTCAAGGAAGACCTGCGCTTCCCGATCCGCTCACGCATCCCGCTCATCGTCTATGAAACGCAGAAGGAATTCCTCAATACCAACATCGTCTTTCCCCTGCTCACGGAAGGCATAGGCGGTTTTACCGAAAGCCTGAGAAACAGGGTGGTGGTGCCTTTTGAGGGTAGCTACCCCAAGCTGGAAGAGCTTTTGGTGCATGAGCTTACGCATGCCTATACCAATGCACTGGATCGGTCTTCCACCGGGCTGCTGCGCTATATGCGGCCGCATTCCTTCCCGTTTTGGTTTTCGGAAGGACTGCCGGAATTCCTCTCCATCGGCGGCGAAGATGACTTCAATAACATGTTTATCCTCGATATGGTGCTCAACGACAGGATACAGCCCTTGGAGTATTCGGATGGCTACCTCGCCTATCGGATGGGTGAGAGCTTTTTGAAGTTTATCGCCGATGAATGGGGACGTGAGAAGGTGAGCGAATACTACTTTGCGCTGCGGAATGCACATGGCACGGACGAGGCGACCAATCAGGTCTTTGGCATGGATTTTGAGCAGTTGGAGCGGCGCTGGCACTTTTATCTCAAGAAGGTTTACTACCCCAGCGTCAGCCTCTACGATGCACCCACGGACAAGATGGAGCAGCGCACCTTCAGCGCTAAGGATGGCTCCTATTTCAACTATATGCCGCGCTTTTCGCCGGATGGCAATAGCTATATCTACTTTTCCAATGCGGGAGCGCGTTATAGCATCTGGCTTTCCTCCACTTACGGACTCACGGGCGCCAGGAAGCTGATCACGGGTGAGCGCAGCGGTAAGATGCAGGAATTTCACTATTATCGAGCCAATCTGAGCTGGTTTCCGGATAGCCGCCTTGTGGCCTTTTCTGCCAAAGAAACACGTGGCGATGTCATCCACATCCTGGATACACAGAATGCCAAGATCACGCAGTCCATCAGGCCGGACTCCTTAAATTCCATCTATGAGATAGACGTCTCGCCGGATGGCAGCAAAATACTCATCTGTGGCAATCAGGGCTTGCAGAGCGACATCTTCGTCTATCATATGGAATCTGAGGAGCTGGAAAGGATCACGGATGATCACTATTGGGATGCGCAGGCGAGATGGGCGCCGGATGGCAAGAGCATCGTCTTCACCTCAGAGCGCATCCTGAATGCGGAAGGCAAGCGGCAGGGCTTCTTTGCCAACTACCGCAGCGGCATCTTCAGCCTCAATCTGGAAACACGGGAGCTGAGGAAGATCAACGATGAAAACGAACAGTGCAGCTTTCCCATGTATGTGCAATCCGCCGATAAGATCATGTATCTCAGCAATATGGAGGGTGTGAATAACTATCGCATCGTGGATTTGGAAAACAATCAGAAGGCGGACGTGACCAAGATCTTGGCGGGTGTCTATACGGGAGACATCTCTCCGGATGCACGCCACTTGGTGCTTTCCAACTACTTTGACGGTGCTTGGGACATCTATTTTGACTACAATCCGCTGGATTCGCTGCAGTGGAGAGAATACGACGCAAATATCGCCTGGGTGCAGGATACTGACCTCTTTGAAGATATAGATTTGAGTCGGTTGGACTATTATGGCGGCAAGGGCAAAATAAAACGCAGCAAAACTACCGAAACCAATATCAACCCGCGCCGACCGCAGCTCTCACCCTTGGAATCCCTTTTGGCACAGCAGGATTTCAGCTTCGACGATAAACCGACACAGCCCAGCAACAAGCCACCCAAAGTGGAGAAATACCGCAGCAGCATGGCGATAGAACACCTCTGGGGTGGGCTGGCCTACTCCTCGTCTTTGGGAGCAGTGGGTTTTATCGAAACCGGCGTGGCGGACATCATGGGCAATCACGCCATCGGTTTGAGTGCCGGCCTCTCAGGAGAATGGGAAGAAAACAACCTCATCCTCAGCTATCTCTACCTCAAAAAGCGCACCGATCTTGGCTTTGGAGCCTTCAACATCTTCAACGATGCGGTATTTAAAGACGACACCTCGCCCCAGCCAGAGTATTATCGCTATATCCAGAGAGAGACAGGATTGATGCTGCTCTTGCGCTATCCCTTCAGCCGTTTCTTGAGGCTGGAATTTGAGCAGAGCGTTCAACAACGCAAGAACCGCTGGGATAAATGGAGGAAGCAAGGAGATGACGGCAATTGGGTTCAATTCAGCGATCCGGAATACAACTGGGTGAGCTCGCCGGGCGTCAGCCTCGTGCATGATACAGCGCTTTGGGGTTCCACAGGCCCGCTTTTGGGCATGCGCAGCAACACAGGCATCAGCGCCAGCTTCAGCGGCACCGATTTTGACTACCTCACTGCCTATACTGACCTCCGTTCTTACACGCTTTTCAACAAGCGTTACGGCTTTGCGGCACGCCTCTTTGCCGGAACCAGCACCGATTTTAAAGACGATATAAAAGCCCTCTATTATGACCTCTACGGCTTCAACGGCGTTCGTGGTCACGACAGCGAGGACTATGGACACAACAAGCTTTTGGGCAGCATGGAATTGCGCTTCCCCTTCTTTGAATACATCGCCATGAACTTCCCCGTTCCGATCACCATCCCTAACATCAGAGGCACTCTCTTTGCCGATCTGGGCCTGGTTTGTGACGACTGGAAGCAGGTGAGGGTCTTTGAAAACCAACATCTGAAAGACCTCAAGCTGGGCTTTGGCTTTGGCCCGCGCATCAACCTCGGCTACGTGGTGTTTAGAGTCGATATCGCCTGGGCAACGGACTTGAGAAACTACTCCAAACCAGCATATTACATGAGCCTGATGGAGGACTTTTGAGCATCAGCCCTCATAACCTAACTATAATAAATAACAATATATAGGAGCAAACCCATGAAGATAGATCTGCTAAAAAAGATCCCTCAACACATGGATACCATCATTCTTCTCCTCGGAGAAGGCTACAAACTCGATTCCTTTGAGCTTCTGCCGCCTCATGTGAAAGAGCTTGCCGAAGCCTGGATAGAGCATTCTAACTTCAAGGCCGACTTTGCCGCCGTCCAAAGCGCTACAGCCGTGCATAAAGGCAAAAAATACAATCTCATCATCTGTGGTGCGGGAGAGACGAAGGCTATGTCTGTAGACAAGATGCGCCGGCTCTTCGCCACCGTGGTGAGAGCGGCTATCAAGCTGAAAGCCAAGACCTTATACCTTTATCAGTCCTTCCCGATCAGCATCGGAGAAGAGGCCTATGGACACGCCCTGGCGGAAGCGGCTCTGCTCACCGAATACAGGTTTTTCAAATACCTCAGCAGCGATGACAAGCACGAAATCGACGCCCTGCATCTGGTCAAGAAAATCAAGAATAACCGCCAATTCAACTGTGGTGTGCTGGAAGGACGCATATTTGCCGAAAGCACAAACTTCGCCCGTGATCTGGTGAACGAGCCGGCCAACGTCATCTTCCCCGAAAGCCTGGCGGATCTCACCAAGAAAGCAGCCCTCAAATATGGCTTCAATATCGAAATCTTCAATGCCGAAAAGCTGCGCCGCCTCAAAATGGACGCCTTCTTAGCGGTGGGCAAAGGTTCCAAGTCCGAACCACGCCTCATCATCATGCGCTATCAGGGAAATCCAGACCTCCGCAACAAGACCATCGGCCTGATCGGTAAAGGGCTCACCTACGACAGCGGCGGCTATTGCATCAAAAGCCCGCAAGGCATGGTGAGCATGAAGAGCGATATGGCTGGAGCAGCGGCTGTGATCGGCACCATGATCGCCGTCACCAGCCTCAAACTCAAGGTGAACCTCGTGGCCATCGTGGCAGCCTGCGAAAACATGATCTCCGGCGAAGCTTACCACACCGGCGACCTCATCCGCAGCATGAACGGCAAGACCATCGAAGTGATCAATACCGATGCGGAAGGACGCCTCACCTTGGTGGACGCCATCCACTATGCCATCAGCAGGGAGAAGGTGCATAAAGTCCTCGATATCGCCACGCTGACAGGCGCTGCGGTAACTGCTTTGGGAAACAGGATTTCTGCCGTGGTCACCAACGACGACGCCTGGCTGGAAATGCTGAAAAAAGCCTCCGAATTTACCGGAGAGAAGATCTGGCAACTTCCCGCCCACGAAGAGTATAAAGAGCTGATCAAGAGCCAGATAGCCGACCTCAAAAACTCAGGCGGCCCCGTCGCAGGAACCATCTCCGCTGCCTTGTTTATCCAAGAATTTGTAGACAAAAAACCCTGGATCCACATCGACATCGCCGGCACCGCCTCACGTGACAGCGAAGCCGGAATGTACAGCGTTGGAGCCACAGGCGTGGGAGTGCGCCTCATCACGCAACTCCTACGCGAAATGGAGCAACAATCATGAAAAGACGTAAAGTAAGCTCTTGCCTCTTGTTGGCAGGAGTGCTGCTGCTGTTGATCATCAGTAGCGGCTGCAAAGCCAAACCAAAGGATGAAAGGCCCCTGATCATCACCTCCATCTACCCCTACGAGATGCTGTTGCAGGAAATGGTGGGAGACGGTGTGAGGGTGCAAAGCCTCATCCCCGCATCCGCCTCACCTCACACCTGGAGCCCCAAGGCCAAAGACATCAAGAAGCTGGATGAAGCAAAGCTCTTGATCATGAACGGACTTGGACTCGAAGAGCAGCTCACGGATGCCTTCAAGCAGCGATCCGACAAGCTGATAGACCTCTCTGCCTTGATTGGTGTGCAACAGGCCGAAGCAACTGAGAAACATCAGCATGCTGAAGGCCATCATCATGGCGACATCAACCCGCATATCTGGCTCTCGCCGCAGTATTTGATCCGGATGGCAATGATGCTGGCAGACCAGTTGCAGAGCCACTTCCCAGAGCAAACCGCCGCCATCAACCAAAACACCATGACCTTGGTCAACAACCTCAGCTCCATGCACCAGCAGATCAGCAAGGACAGGGCAACGATGGACAATCCCGTCATCATCACCTACCATGACAGCTTCCATCATTTTGCCAAGGATTACGACATCAAGGTGGCCGCCACCGTGCAGCCTTCACCCGGCAAAGAGCCCACCAGTAAAGAGTTGGCTGCTCTGGGCAAGATCATCAAAGCCAACAATATCACCACCATCTTCGTGGAGCCGCAGATGGATAAGCGCTCAGCCAAGGTCTTGGCAGATGAATTTACGCTCGATATCCTGACGCTGGATCCCTTAGGTCACGAGTTTAAAGTCAAACGCATCACCGACCTGATCTGGACAAACTGGCAAAACATCAAGATCGCACTGTTAGGAGTAGATATACTTCCCTAAATGATCAGCATCTCAGAGCTAAACTACCGCATTGGCGAGCATGCCATCTTGCAGGACATCAATTTGGACATCGCCGAGGGTGAATTTGCCGCCATTATCGGACCCAACGGCGCAGGTAAATCCACCCTCATCAAGCTCATCCTGGGCCTCCTCCCGCTGCAGGAAGGCAGGATCGAGATAGACGGAGTGCCGCACCTGAACTGGCTCAAACACCATCCCATGGGCTACCTGCCTCAGGATGAGAAGTTTGACCGCCGCTTCCCGGCCACCGCCAAGGATATAGTATTGATGGGCTTGGCAGCCGAGCTCAAACCCGCCCAGCGCTTCAGCACTTCCCAAAAAGAACGAGCCAGAGAAGCGATGCAACAGACCGGCTGCTGGGAACAGGCCAAGAAGCCCATCGGCGCCCTCTCCGGAGGCGAAATGCAGCGCGTGATGTTGGCCAGAGCCATCGTAGGCGGCAGTAAATACCTCTTTTTGGACGAACCAGAAGCCTCCGTGGATCAAGCCGGGGTGAAGAACTTCTTTGTCCTGCTCAAAGAGCTCAACCAGCAAGGCCGCACCATCATCACCATCTCGCATGACCTGCACACACTCACCAGCTTTTGCTCCTTCCTCATCTGCCTCAATAAAACCCTGCATTGCCACGATAAAACCGAACTGATCAATGCCGACATCGTCCACGACTTCTTTGGCGAAACCACCAAAATCGTGCACAAGAGCTACTGATGTTTACTTTCGATTTCCTCATCCGTGCCCTGATCGCCTCCGTGCTCTCCTCGCTGTCTTTGGCCATCTTCTCACCTTTCGTCAGCCTCAGACGTATCTCCTATCTGGGTGAAGCCTTTTCGCACATGGCTTTTGCCGGTATCGCCATCGCCTTGGTTGCCGGACTGAGTGGCCGCTTAGTTACGCTCATCTTTGTCATCGTGCTCGCTTACCTGATCGGTTGGCTCTCCAAGCGTTACAAACTGGAAGAAACCAACACCATCACCATCTTCCTGAGCGTCTCCATGGCCTTCGCTATCATCCTGATCAGCCTCAGCTCCGCTTACGCCTTCGACCTCTCCTCCTATCTCTTTGGCAATGTGCTGCTTGTGAGCTCCGCTGACCTGATCTTAGTGGGCATTATGGCAGCGCTTTCCCTGGCTTTCATCCTCATCTTTTACCACCAGCTTTTCTACCTCTCCTACAACGCTGAAATGGCGCAATTCCTGCGCATCCCCGTCACTTTTACAAACCACCTCTTCTTAATCCTACTCGCCACCAACATCGTGATCAACCTCAAAGCAGCCGGCATCATCTTGGTGAGCGCTCAGCTCATCCTGCCCGCTGCCACTATCTTCAATCTCGTAAGACGGTTACCTGTGGTGATCTTCCTCAGTGCCGTGCTGGCTATCATCGCAGCGATCGGCGGCTTTGCCCTCTCTTGGTGGCTCAATATCCCCACCGGTGCCAGCATCGTGATGTTGGAATTTGTCTTCTTTCTCATCAGCCTGACGCTGAGAAAACGCTCATAAAACAGGCGTTACCCACTTGAGCGAGTGGATAACGCCCAATACTCTTTTCAGCCCGGAAATCAACTGAATCTCGAGGTGATATCCTCCAAACCGGGCAGCTTCTGCACGATGAATTGATCGTGTCTCATATTGCTATCGCTGGCCATCTCCACCTGATCCTTGAAGGCGATGAAATACTCCTCATTTTCCATGATGTGCGCATAGAGATTGGGATCAACCGTGATGCGCAGCTTTTGGTTTCTGGTAAAGTATTCCGCCCGTGTCAGCCAACGGTGTATCCTCATGGTCATGGCGTCTCGGGAGATGATCCTACCTGTGCCGTGACAGCAGGGGCAGGGATCCGAAAAGTTGGCGATCAACGTAGCACGCATGCGTTTACGTGTGATCTCCACCAAGCCCAGCTCGGTGAAGTTGTAGAGCTTGGTCTTCGCCCGGTCCCGCCTCAGTCCTTTGCGCAGCAAGTCCAGCACTTCCTGCCGGTTATCCGAGCTGCTCATATCGATAAAGTCGACGATTATCACGCCGCTGAGGTCACGCAGCCGTATCTGTCGGGCGCATTCCGCTGCCGCTTCCAGGTTGGTGCGCCGGATCGTCTCTTCATAGTTGGTTTTGCCGGTAAAGCTGCCCGTATTGATGTCGATCGCCACCAAAGCCTCGGTCTGCTCGATCCTGATATTTCCACCGCTGGGCAGGTAAATGCGTGAGCGGAACACGGTTTCGATCTTCTTCTCGATGTTCCAGGCATCAAAGATGGGACTGTCTTCTTTATACAGTTCCACGTGCGGAATCAGCTCCGGCGACACATCTTCCAATTGCGAGACCAGCTTTTTGTAAAAGGCTTTATCATTGACCACCAAGCGATCCACGTGATCGTCAAAGAGGTCACGGATGAGGTAGTTTTCCAGCGCATTTTCATCAAAGACGCACACCGGCCCCTTGGCATACTTGATCTGCTTTTCGATCAGCTTCCAAGTCTTGGCCAATGCCTTGTATTCGCTGCGGAAATCCTCCTCATCACAGCCTTCCGCCTCCGTGCGCACGATCAACCCATAATTTGGGTCTTTGATCTCGGTGAGTATCTTACGGATGCGGGTTCGCTCGCCCTGGTTGTAAATCTTGCGGGAAATGGCGACGCGGCTCTTGTTGGGAAAAAGCACCAAATACTTGCCCGGAATGGAGATCTGCCCCGTCAGCCTCGCTCCTTTGCTGCCCAGCGGCCCCTTATGCACCTGAACGATGATCTCCTGATTGGGCTTGAGCAGGCTGCCGATTTGCGAGGAATCCTTGGGGTCGATCTTCTTTTTGGGCTTCTCATTTTCAAAGAGATCAAGGAAGTCCTGCACGATATCCGCATAATGCAGGAAGGCCGTGCGTTCCAACCCGATCTCGATGAAAGCGGCTCCCATGCCGGGAAGCACGTCTTTCACAAAGCCCTTATAGATGTTTCCCACGATGTTTTGGCGGTCTTTACGCTCCACAAAGAGCTCCACCAGTCTGTTATCTTCGAGAACGGCGATGCGCTTTTCCAACGGATGCACATCGATGATGATCTCGGTGTTAAAGTTGTCTTTTCTCATGGTTCCTAAAGTTGATTGGTCTTACCCAAACTCAAGGCAGATTCCAGGGGCAGCGATACAGCCACTCATTGGGGCTGAAGCGCTCTTCCAGTTGCTCTTGCAGCATCTCTTCGGGTGTGGTCCTATCTGCCGCCATTTTGCTCAAGGTTTTAAAGAACCCACTTCCCTTGAGCAAATCCATAAAGGACACTTGATGCGGATAATGCACCACCCCATAATCTTTTATCTTAGCTAAAGCCGCTGCTTTATTGATGGCTTCATTTTGACTGCCGATAGCGTCTATCAGCTTGAGTTTGAGGGCGTCTTCAGCGCTGAAAATCCTTCCCTCTGCCAGGGCGGGAATCTCTTCCATGGGTATCTTGCGGGAGTCTGAGACGCGTTGTTTAAATTCCGTATATACAGCCGCCGAGCTTTGCCTGATCGCATCAAGCACCGAAGGCTGGTATGTGTTAAAAAGTTCGAGTGCGCCGGCGTATTTGCCATAGCGCAATACCTGGCTGCTTAAGCCCAGCTTGTCGCCCAATCCCTTGGTCTCGGGCACAGCCATGATCACTCCGATAGACCCGGTCACGCAAGCTGGATCCGCCACGATATAATCCGCAGCACAGGAGATGTAATATCCTCCGCTGGCAGCAGTTCCACCCATCCAAACCACCAGTGGATACTTCTTCTTCAGCTCCATCAACCGCTGATAGATCAGCTCACTTTCCAGGGCAGAACCGCCCGGGCTGTTGACTCTCAGCACCACAGCTTTGATGCTCTTGTCGTCCTCCAAATCCTTGAGACTCCGCTCCAATTTGGCCAAAGAGATGCTATTCTGCGTGTATTCGCCAGTTCCATTGATGTCGCCGATCAGGTTGATCACGGCCACGTTTTGCGCTTTGGATAGCTTGATCTTGGGCTTGTAGTCTCCGATCTTCAAAGCGTTATCTTCTGTGATGCCATAGTGCTGTTTAAAGGCGTCCAGGCTGCCCAGCTTATCCACCAAACCATAACTGACCGCCTTGTCACCCGTGATAAACAGCTCTTCTCTGGCCTCATAGACGTTCTTCACCTGTTCAAGACCGATCTTCCGGCTCACTGCAATCCGGTCTATGATCATGTCATAGCGTGCTTTCAACACCTTTTCGATATTCTCTCTGGTGCCGGGAGTAAGATCGGTTCTGGTGAAAGGCTCGCCCGCTCCCTTAAAGTCACCTTCCTGCATCACGTGCATCTTGATCCCCAGCTTCTGCAGCGCTTCTTTGTAAAAGAGGATGTTTGCGCTCACTCCATCCAGCATGATGCCGGCGGATGCCGAAGGATTGATCCAGATGCTATCTGCATATGCAGCCAAGAGATAGTCGCCTTGCCACAGGGATTCACCGTAGGCCAGCACCGGCTTCTTGCTCTGCTTAAAAGCTTTAAGTGCCTCGCCTATTTCGTTCAGATTGGCCATATTGATCTGCACGCCATCCGGTTTGATCAGGATGCCGCAGATGCGCTTGTCCTTGGCGGCTGCGTTGATCTTATCCACCAATTCACGGCAACTGTTTGAGGTTATATCCATAAATGACGGCGCACTATATTCTGCATAATCCGGCACACCTCCAGAGAGGTCCAACACCAACCACGCATTGGAGGGCACACTCACCTTCAAATCCAGCTTTTTATAACTCAGGCTAAAGCTGATCGCAAAGACGATGATCAGGACTATAGGAAACACCAAACAGCCTATCAGGATGGGTTTATTGCTTTTCTTCATTTTGATTCTACCTCAAGTCGGTTAAAATGATGGGGATTCCACTCATCAAGGTGGAAAAACACCGTCTGCCCTTGCATATCATGGCCTTCATAGCGGGTAAAAGTGGCGGAGATGCTGGGATTCGAACCCAGGGTACGCGTTTTGCACATACACACGATTTCCAATCGTGCTCCTTCAGCCAGCTCGGACACATCTCCGCAGGAGTGGGCTCAATGAATTTGCAGGGGCTCTTTTTGTCAAACATATTTAGTGTCTAAAGTGCCTGACACCTGTAAAAACCATCGCTATATCCAGCTCATTGCAGGCTTGGATGATCTCGTCATCCGCCTTGGAACCACCCGGCTGGATGATTGCCCGCACGCCGGCCTGATACAGCTTGTCCACGGAATCCCGATAGGGGAAGAAACCATCTGAGGCACACACCGCAGAGCTGAGATCGTGCCCAAACTTCCTCGCCTTCCAGATGGCGATTTCCGCAGAGTCCACGCGGCTGGTCTGCCCCATGCCCAAGCCCAAAGTTTGATCCTTGGTAGTGAGGGCAATTGCATTGGAACGCAGTTGTGACACCACTTTCCAGCCCCAGATCATCGCTTCAAACTGATCCGAGGATGGCTTCTCACGTGTCACCACCTTCCAGTTTGAATAATCCGATTCGATCTTGTCCCATTCCTGCGCCAAAATACCCCACCACAAGGTCTTAAGTTCATATGGGTGAGCAGGTTTGACCAAGAGTTGTGGATCATATTGGATCAAGCGCCGGTTCTTTTTCTTCACCAAAACCTCCAACACACCCGGCTCATAATCCGGCGCAATGATGATCTCGGTGAAGATGCTGTTGATACACACCGCCGTCTCCAAGTCCAGAGTCCGGTTCACCGCCACGATGCCGCCAAAGGGCGAGATGTTATCCGCTGCAAAGGCTTTGCGATATGCCTCCGCCAGCTTGCTGTCACTGCCGACACCGCAGGGTTGGTTGTGTTTGGTGATCACCACCGTGGGCTCTTCAAAGAGGCGCACCAATCTCAGAGAGGAGTCGATATCAAGGATGTTGTTCAGCGACAGCTCCTTACCGTGCAGGCATTTCCAGCCCTCTTTGCGGTTTACGTAAAGTCCGGCTTTTTGATGCGGATTCTCACCGTAGCGCAACTCCCGGCTCAGCGTGTAAGCCAAATCCAAACCATGCGGCATGAAGGTGCTGGGAGCGGTATCCAGATGATGTTCGGAGAGGTAATCCATGATCTGATAATCGTAAGCCGAAGTCAGCTCAAAAGCCTTGTGCGCCAGATACAATCTCCAAGCCTCCGGCACGCCCGCCTCGCTTTCCAACATCTCCAAGGTGGGCGGATAATCCAGTGGATCGACCAGCACCAACACATGGCGATAGTTCTTGGCTGCAGCGCGGATCATCGCCGGCCCGCCGACATCGATGTTTTCGATGATCAGGTTGTGGTCTCCCCTGTTTTCAATTCGCTTCTGCGCAAAAGGATAGAGGTTCACCACCACCACGTCAATCTGCCCAATTTCCTTGTCAGCCAGGGTTTGCACGTGCGTCGGCTCGTCCCTGTCTGCCAAAATACCTGCATGGATCACCGGATGCAAAGTCTTGACCCTGCCACCCAGAATCTCTTCAAAACCGGTGACATCCGACACCTCCACCACCTGATTGCAAAACTGCCTCAGGTGCTTGGCCGTGTTTGAGGTGGACAGGATGGTAAAGCCTTGCTTTTCCAGCCCCATCGCCAAGGTCTCCACGTTTGTCTTGTCACTCAACGAGAATAAAGCGTATCTCTTCATTTACTCTTCCTTTTCCAAATCTTCTTTTAATACTTCCAGCAGGTCTTGCTTGTCCACCAAGCCTTCCAACCTGCGGTTCAAACTATTGTCGCTATACATCTCCACCGTCAAACGCACTGTGCGCCGCGGTTCCTTCTCCATCTCATCCAGTTCGCCATTGCTGTCCAACACGCTCACAAGCACGATGCCGCCCATGATGATCACCCAGTTAAAGTAGATCCACGTCAAAAAGATCGGCAACGCTGCCATCACGCCATACACCGCCTGGATGCTGGTCAGATTGTAGATATAGATGTCGAAGAGGTTTTTGACCAAAGCCCAGACCACGCTCGTCCAAAATGCGCCCTGCATTACCGCCCTGCGCCCCACCCTGATCGTGGGAATCAGGCTATAGAGCAGGCTGATGCCCAAAAACTGTACCACAAAGGGCAACACGTAGCTGACCTGCTTGAGGATGGGCAGGTTAAAGATCAGCCCGATCACCGGCAGCGAGGATGCGGAAAACAGCACCACCATGATGACAAATCCAAAGATCAAGGTTCCCAGATACTTGATCATCTGCGAGATCAGGTCTTGAGAATTGGCCATCCTCACGTTCAGGATGCGGTCAAAGGCATTGCGGATATTGCGAAACAGCGAATACGAGCTCACGATCAAGATCACAAAGCTGATGATATTGAAAGCGGTGCGATTCTTGATAAAATCATCCAGATAGCCCATGATCGCCGAAGCAGAGCCGGGCACCATATTGGCCGCCAATATCTCCCGAATCTTATCCTTGACATTGAGGAAAGGCAGATCCGGCACGATCATAAACACAAAGGTGATAAAGGGCACAAAACCCAGCAGCGTGATATAGGTGAGCGACGCCGATTCCTTGAGCACTCCATCGTTTGTGATCCGCTTGTATAGCACCTTGACAAAATCCCAAATCCTCAGCATCACCTGCTTCAGCTTTTCCGGACTCCTCAGGGTCTCATACACCGTGCGAATCTTCTCGCAGAGCGTCTTCACCAGAGAGGCAACCAAGCTTTTCCTCTTTTTCATCCTCAGTCCTCCATTAACGCCTTGACCGGATCCAACTTACTGGCCTTATAAGCCGGCCCGATGCCAAACATCAGACCCGTGGATGCAGATACCAACAGCGCCACCCACACCATATTGGGCGCCGCTTTCACCGTGATATCCAAAAAGTCCTGCACCACGTTCAGGACGCTTAAACCTGCCAGGATGCCAAACACACCGCCCAAAGTGGTGATCAGCATCGTCTGCACCAAAAACTGGATCAGGATGTCTTTACCTCTGGCTCCCACTGCCATCCTCACGCCTATCTCGCGGGTGCGCTCCTTCACCGAAGCCAGCATGATATTCGTGATCACGATCCCACCCACCAAGAGCGAGATCACCGCAATCAAGAAGAAGATCACAGAAAAGATCATCATATTTTTCTGCATCATCTGCATCTCCTCTTTCGCACTCGACACCCGAAAGAGATCTTTACCCCCCTTGATATTCAGCAAAACTCCCTCTATCTGACGCCTGATCTTGGAGATGTCCTCATCCGACAAAACCTTGATCTCCACGCTGGTTATATCGAGATTGGGGTTTATCTTGGCGATCATCGTGGAAAGCGGAACAAATGCCTGCCGGTTCATATATTCCAACACATTGCCGCTGAAAGCGCCACCCCCCTGGTTTTTCCAATACTTGCTCTGTAAAACGCCAATCACCATCAACTGCTGCTTATTGAGCGTCACATACTGTCCCAGAGGATTACGGTTGCCAAAGAGACTCTTCGCCACCGTGGAACCCAGTACAATCACGTTGTTGTGATTGCGGATGTCCTCCAGATTGATAAAGCGTCCCTTCTCCAGCCCCCAATCTTCCACCTTCTGCAAATCCGGATACACGCCAAACGTGCTGGCATCAAAATCCTGATCCCGATATTGCACGATCGAGCCCCAAGACATCACCTGTGGGTTAAAGGCTTCCACTCCTTCAAGTTGACTTCGCAGATAGTCCACTTCCCTGATGCTGAGCGTTGCCTCACCACCCCGGCTATAGTCATAGCTCCAGTTTGGCTCTATCTCTATCTTGTTCAGCCCGCCCCGCTGCTGCATCCAGTCCAAAGTCACGGCATTCATCCCGTTCACGATCGCCAATACCACCATGATGCTCATCACACCCAACACGATGCCAAACAGCGTCACCGCCGTTCTCACCTTACGTGTGGCAATATCGGCCAAACCGATGTGCAGGGATTCCGCCAGACTAATCGCCATCTTCTATCTTACCATCATGAATCTGGATTATCCTGTCCGCCCGCGCCGCCACAGCAGCATCGTGTGTGACCATGATCACGGTATTGCCCAAAGAGTGCAACTGCTCAAAAATCTCCAAAATGTCACCTCCCGAAGTGCTGTCCAGATTGCCCGTAGGCTCATCCGCCAACACGATGGAAGGATTATTCACAATCGCACGCGCTATCGCCACCCTCTGACGCTGACCACCGGAAAGCTCGCCCGGCTTGTGCCTCAATCTATCGCTCAAGCCCACACTATCCAGGATCTCCCTCGCCCTCAAGCTGCGCTTCTTACCCGCAATACCGGCATACATCAGCGGTAGCTCCACATTTTTGAGGATGTTGAGATGCGGCAAGAGATTGAAACTCTGGAAAACAAAGCCTATCTTGGCATTGCGGATCGCCGCCAGCTCATTCCGGCGCATCTTGCTCACCAAAGTGCCATCCAGATAATAATCTCCTTCCGTAGGACTATCCAAACAGCCGATGATGTGCATCAAGGTGCTCTTACCGCTTCCGGAAGGCCCCATTATGGCCACAAACTCCCCCGTCTCAATGCTGAGATCCACTCCATTGAGAGCTCTGACTTTTATCTTGCCAAGCTCGTAATCCTTGACCAATCCTTTTGTTTTTATGATTTCCATAAACATTTTACCATTGTAAGCCACCAAATCTGACTCTGTCTTTATTGTCAACCAAAAAGTACGCGGCAGCTTTGCTGCAGTCGTCAGTAGCCAGTCGTCAGTAGCCAGTCGCTTCGCTCAATCCAAAGACTATGTGTTTACCCATGCACATTTGCAGACTTTCATATAACCCATCCGTGTCCATCCGTGGACTTCCTTTATCATAATTCGTGTTAATTCGTGTAATTCGTGGGCAACAATGAGAGCCTCAGAACCATGCGCACCTCCACCACAACCACCCGTATCTACACTGCCAGACACCTATTTGGTCGGTCCGGCGACCGACCCTACAACGGCGGTTCGGCGACCGCCCGTACAAGGTAGCTGTGGCAAGCGACCATACATAGAGCACCCGCATCTACACTGCCAGCGCAGCGACTGACTACTGACCACTGGCTACTGACAACTGGACGGCGCAGCCGGCCCCCGCTGGCCCCTTAATTTGTGTAATTCGTGTAATTCGTGGGAAAACCAAAAAAAGCCCAATCGCGGCCTCGTTCCATTCCGCAACCATCCGCATCTCAATCACTTGCGCAGCGACTGACTACTGACCACTGGCTACTGACAACTGGACGGCGCAGCCGGCCCCCGCTGGCCCCTTAATTTGTGTAATTCGTGGGAAAACCAAAAAAAGCCCAATCGCGGCGTCGTTCCATAACGCAACCATCCGCATCTCAATCACTTGCGCAGCGACTGACTACTGACGACTGACGACTGACGACTCATAAAAAGCCCCACCATCACGGCAGGGCTTTTTGGCTTACCCAGGCTTTATCTCCTGAAGAGACCGCCCAGTTTGTTACGCACTTTCGAGAGCCAGTCCCGGATGAACTGCAGGTAGTACATTAGAGGCTCTCCTTGCTCATTCTCGAGAAGATCAGATCCAGGATCATCAGGATGACCATCTCAAAGAAGGCCTGTTCATTCTCTTCGCTGATCAGTGGAATATCCACTACTCTGTTGATACGGGTGGCCAGTTCTTTGGCCAGGGCTTTCATTACATCGCTCTGCATTTTTCCCTCCTTTTAGGATTAGTAGCTGTTGTTTAGGTTGTTGTAACCGGGAACGGCGGGTAGGTGGTTATGGTTCACGCAGTTTGCAATGCTGCTGATGCCTGCGCCCAGGGTAGTGATGTCTTCCACTTGCACATCGGCCAGATCCAAAGCGGGGTCTTCACCTTTTGCCCAGTTGTGCATCGCCTTGGTAAACAGCGCATAGCAGGTGGGTGGCATCTCGTTTGCCTTGCTCACGTAGGTCGCATACAGACCGGCATAGATCTTGTAGTCTGCTCTGAACTCATCGGAAGCAGATTTCCAAAGAAGAGCCAGATTCTTGGCTGCGTTACCCATTTTCTCGTTTTGGATTGTTGCCTTGGGAATCACGTATTGACGACCAATGCAAAGCCTCCCCTTGCGATAGCTGCCATAGGTCATCTCATCAACTGTGCCGGAATAGGTCCGGATACCATACTTGAATTTTACTTTCATTTGTCTATCACTCCAATTATGACGTATTTTTTGATAGGCTGCTCATCCCAAAAGCCCATAACCCAGCACCCGCTCCACCATAATTAACTGCCAACCGTCAGCTCCACCCTGTCGACAGGCTGCTCACAACTCACTAATGAAGCAAAGCCGCCCAGTCGCCGCCAAAATGTAAGCGTTGCTAAAATTGGAATGCCCTTGAGGAAAAACAAGCCTTCATAATATACTCTGACGATGTTGCTCCCATGGCGAAAAATCAGAAAAACCAATCTCGTAACTTCTTGCCACAGTTAACGTAACAAAATTGGGCAAATATTGTCTCTTTCTTGTCAGTAGTTAAATACCTGAAAAGGCTGACTGCGTCTGCCTTTTTCATAGTTCTTAGTTGTTAGTTGTTAGCGGCTTCGCTCAATCCAAAAGCTACGTGTTACCCATGTTCATTTGTGGCCTTTCTTAAAACCCATCCGTGCCCATCCGTGTACATCCGTGGAAAAACTAAAAAGCTCCACCGCAGCCTCGATCTTCGCCACAACCACCCGCATCCATGCAACCTGCGCCAGAGCTCACAACTCACAACTCACAACTTCAGCACTGCTCCATATTTCCTATTGACAAAATAAGCGACACTACTATCCTGTCCCCATGAAGCTACAGGAAAGCAGATATTTTATTGCCACTAAATACAATATCCCCTTCCTCTCCGCTTCAAATACAAAATTACGGAGACAATCTAAATGAAACAGAACCACAAAGACTTCGCTACCCAATTGCAACACTATGCTGAATGCTTCTCACGCTTGAATTCTCAACGTTTACAAATGGAAACTGACACCTGCAATGTAGCCGGCGGTCGCCGAACCGCCGCAAGCAAGCACCGCTTGCTTCAAAAAGAACTCCATACTTATACGCATCAACACCACAAACCACGCCCATCTCCACAACTTGCGCAGCAACTCACAACTCACAACTCACTACTCACAACTGCGACGAAGTCGCCCATCTCCGCAGCTTGCGAAGCACTAACAACTAACAACTGGCAACTAACAACTGCCGGCCTCGCCGGCCTCGACTCCTTCCTCCTAAACCACTTCCATCTGGAAGGTGCCCGCGCCCTGCGCTTCCTCACCCAACATCCGGATGAAGAATTCACCGCTCAAACCCTGATCCAAATCCTTTCCGGCACCATTGGTTACGAAAAATACATCCCCTTCGACCACATGCAGCAAGCCCCGGAAGAACGTGACATCCTACAGGAAACACCTCTCATCATGACCGATGAAACTACCCTCGATCAGGTGAGAAAACGCATCGAACAACTCATCGCCGCCAAAGCCGAACTCAAAAACCGCGAGCTGGATTGCGCCGAAATGGACGCGGAACTCAAGCAACTCAAGAAATACCTCCTCGAATGCAGCCAGGCAAATGGCCAACTGCGCAGCTTCAACAGCGTCAGCCGCCGCCCCTACCAAGCCCTTTGTGCCAGCATCAGCCGCCTCCGTAAACTCCTCAAAAAGCACAACCCCGATCTGAACACCTACGTATCCCAACACCTGAAAACCTCCCCTTACTTCTGCTGGATCAGCAAAACCAAGTAGCCGGCGGTCGCCCGTACAAGGCAACTCACAATTGCGGCAAAGCCGGTACCTTCGGTGCGCAGCGAGCAACCGTACCCAAAAAGCCAGCTCATCATGGGCTAGCTTTATCTTGTTGCAAAATACATACTGCAGCAATACACCCTTAGCCATATTTTGCTTGACATATATCGGCGTTATCAACATAACGCGCCACTTGCGGGTCCTATAAACGCCATGGACTGGTGGGAAGAGCCGAATACCTCTCATAAAGCCCCAAAATCAATTGGTTGGTGTTTTAATCAAAAGCTTAGACCCAACGATGATCATATAGTATAAAGGAGCTATCATGCTTAATCCAACTTACTTTACGGAAAAAATACTTTTCCACACAGTCTTGTTAGAATTGAATAGTGGAGCTGGTACAGGTTTCATTTATGGATTCACAGTAGATGATGACCTACATGTCCCCGTCATAGTTACGAATAAGCACGTCATTAACTACGAATCAAACCCAACCGTTAGATTCGCAATGCATCAAAAGGACGCTAAAGGTAATTTGTTGGACAGCATCGTTCATATCACACATGGATCAGAATGGGTTATGCATCCAAACAGTGAGACAGACTTATGCTGTACATTATTACAACCGATTGTAGAGTCAGCTCAAGGACAAGGGTATAGTTTATACTATAAGATCTGTCCAGATTACGCAGTGTATACTGAAGATGAACTGAACGATATGCAAACAGTCAACGATGTTATAATGGTTGGCTATCCTGATAGGATTATTGACAAAAAGCATTTTCTTCCAATTGTTCGGAAGGGAAGCACAGCTACTCACCCCGCAATTGACTTTAATGGAAAAAGCATCGGAATGATAGATATGAGTTGTTATTATGGCTCTTCAGGCTCCCCTCTATTCATTTATCCCGGAATCACGAAATATTCCAAAAAAGAGGGTGTCAAAATTGGATATAATGAGCCTAAGTTACTGGGCATATTCTTTGCACTATTATGCGCAAATGACGAAGGTGAGATATTTACTAAAGTACCAAAATCTAGCCTACACAAGAGCTCTACTAATAGTGAAACTGCCTCAAGTGATGAATACTTGAATCTGGGTTATTACATCAAAGCCAAAGAGCTGAATGTATTACGTGATGAGGTATTTAAAAAATACGAAAGTAGAATAAAACGGTAGTAGCCATCCTGCTCCGGTGAAACTTTGTAACCTTAGCATACAATACTGCACCACTGATAGAATTCGTCCGGGACTGGAATTCTACGTGATCATATACAATCTGTTGAACGAGGTCTTTGACATATTTCCCCTCCCTTTAGACTACCAACAACGTCTCTCAGCTAGATATAGATTGCTTGTATACCCAGTTAGCTTCAATTTCTAAACTATTCAAAGCCTCTTACTTTTCCCTTGACAACAATCCCCACTCCGCGTTGTATGCCCTCATCGTGAAAACCGCTTGATGGTAGAATTAGAAACCGACAGGAGACCATAGATGGCACTAAAAAAGAGCGAACTTTACAGCTCAATTTGGAAAGCATGCGATGAACTTCGGGGAGGCATGGATGCCTCTCAATACAAGAATTACGTCCTTGTCCTGCTATTTGTAAAATACGTTTCCGATAAATACGGCAAAGATTCGTCACCATTTTCTGTGATAAGCATACCTAAAGATGATGAACCTGGCAAAGGCGGCAGCTTCGATGATATGCGTTTTTGGAAAGGCAAAGCGGAGATTGGAGATCAGATGAACAAGATCATCCTCCGCCTGGCAGAGGCCAATAATCTCAAAGGCGTGATCGATGTTGCAGACTTCAATGACAGCAATCTGTTGGGCAAGGGTAAAGATATGGTTGACCGTCTCACTGAACTGATAGCCATCTTCGAAAAACCAGATCTCGATTTCAGTAGGAATAGAGCTGAGGGTGATGACCTGCTCGGCGACGCTTATGAATATCTGATGAAGAACTTTGCCGTCCAGTCCGGCAAAAGCAAAGGTCAATTCTACACCCCCGCAGAAGTCTCAAGGGTGATGAGCAAGGTGATTGGAGTAAGCAAAGCTACAAGCTCCAGCCAAACGGTCTATGACCCCACCTGCGGCTCCGGTTCATTACTCATCAAAGCAGATTCAGAATCCGAGCTTGAGCTCAGCGTTTTTGGGCAAGAGATAGACAACTCCATGGCCGGCCTCGCTAAGATGAACATGATCCTGCACGGTATTCCTACAGCAGATATTCGGAACGGTAACACTCTTGCAGACCCCTACTTCAAGGAGGCAGACGGCAGTCTTAAGAGGTTTGACTTCGCTGTCTCCAATCCTCCTTTTTCCATGAAGAATTGGAAGAGTGGATTTACCCCCAACAATGATGTCTATCAACGCTTCGATGGCTTTGGAATACCACCGAACTCATATGGCGATTACGCCTTTCTGCTGCATCTCGTTAAAAGCTTGAAAAGCAAGGGCAAGGGCGCTATAATACTTCCCCATGGAGTGCTGTTCCGGGGTGGTGATGAGGCTGAGATCCGCCAAAACCTCATCAAACGCGGTTACATCAAAGGCATAATCGGTCTACCGGCCAACCTATTCTACGGCACAGGCATCCCAGCCAGTATCATCGTAATCGACAAAGAAAATGCAGCTAATCGTAAGGCCATCTTCATCATCGACGCCAGCAAAGGCTTTGTTAAAGACGGCAACAAAAACCGCCTCAGAGAAAGAGATATACACAAGATAGTTAACGTCTTTACCCGCGAACTTGAACTGGAAAAGTTTTCACGTCTCGTATCCTATGAAGAGATTGAGAGAAACGATTTTAACCTCAATATCCCTCGTTATATAGACATCATCGAACCCGAAGAATTGCAGGACATCCAAGCCCATCTGTCCGGTGGCATTCCCGGTCGGGATATACACCGGTTTGATGACTACTGGAGCGTGATGCCATCCCTGAAGACGAAATTATTCTCCGGCTTCGATAAGGTCGATTATATGAAGCCCAATGTAGAACCCCAGGAGTTACGCAAGACTATCCTTGAAGACCATGAGTTTGAAGCTTTCAAAAGCAGCTTGCTCGGCCATTTTGAAAACTGGAAAACCCAAACCTGCACCCTGCTCAAAGCTCTTGAACCCGGATACAAGCCGGATGTGATCATCACCCAAATCTCCGAATCCCTGCTCAGCACATTCGCAGATTTGCAACTGATAGATAAATACGACGTCTATCAGATGCTGATGCTGTACTGGGGAGAAATCATGCATGATGATGTTTATTATATTTGTGTTGATGGCTGGAAAGAGGAAGTGGCAGACGATTATCTAATAGTGAAAAAATGGTTTAACCACCTGCAGAATGAGATAGACAAGCTGACAGAGCAGAGAGATGAGATCATCCGAATAATAAACGAGATGGCAGAAGAACAAGATCCTGAAGACGATCTGTTGGAGTTAGTAAAAAACGAAAAGGGCAATATCACTAAAACCTCGGTCAAGGATCGTATCAAAGCAATCCAAAATTATCCCGATAATTCTGAAGAAATGGCACTACTCGCCGAATTGAAGCGTCTCCAAGATCAGGATTCCGCTCTTAAGAAGTTACAAAGCAAACTGGAAAAAGAAAGGGATGAACGTGTGGCCCAAAGGCGTGCCCAACTTACTGAGGATATGATTAAGTCCTTAATGGTGGACGACAAATGGATGATAAGCCTACAAACAGAGCTTAACAGCATCATTGACCAGATATCGTATCGCTTCAGCTCTCGCTTGCAAGAGTTGGTAGAGCGTTATGCACAACCTCTGCCTGAGATAGAACGGGAGGTAAAAGAGCGAAGCGAAAAGGTGGAAGAACACCTCAGACAAATGGGGTTCCAATGGAAGTAAAACCCGGATACAATCTGACTGAAATTGGCGTCATACCCGAAGACTGGGGTGTAGATTATGTGAGTAATCATTGCTCGATCACCACTGGGAAGAGAAATACTCAGGATAACGTAATTAATGGATTATACCCTTTCTTTGTCAGATCAAAAGAAGTAGAGCGTATTAACAGCTATTCATTTGATGGAGAAGCTGTTTTGACGGCTGGAGATGGAGTTGGTACAGGGAAAGTCTTTCACTATATCAACGGTCGGTTTGACTATCATCAAAGAGTATATTGCCTAAGCAATTTTTCTCAAGCAATTGATGGATATTACTTCTTTTTGTTCTTCCAAAGCCGCTTTTACGCAAGGATTATGCAATTCACCGCTAAAACATCAGTAGACTCTGTAAGGTTGAAAATGATAACAAATATGCCTATCGCTTTACCACCCATAAGAGAACAAAAAGCGATCGCTGAGGTTATATCTGGTATCAACGACCTGATCACATCACTTGAAAAACTAATTGAGAAGAAGAAGCTCATCAAGCAGGGTATGATGCAGGAAATGCTGACTGGGGAAAGACGTCTTTCTGGCTTCAATGGAGAATGGGTAAAGACAACCATTGATGAATGTTTTACTGTTCTAAGGGGTAGTGGGCTATCTAAAGCTCACTTGACCCCCGATGGGGCAAATAGCTGTATTCTCTACGGAGAGCTTTTCACCACATATAATGATGTTATTGACGTTGTTTATAGCTCAACAAATAGCCACAGGGGAGTGGATTCAAGGGCGGGAGACATTCTTTTACCCGGTTCAACAACCACAACGGGAGTTGACTTGGCAAAAGCATCAGCACTTCTGCAAGATAACGTTAGCTTGGGAGGTGACATCAACATTCTGCGCCCCAAGCGGGAATTGGACTCAGCTTTTTTGGCGATGTATCTAAACGTCGTAAGGCGAAAAGAAATAGCAAGGGAAACCAAGGGAATAACCATCTATCACTTACAAGGCGGGGACATCAAAAACATCATCATTGAGCTCCCTGATCTAAGTGAGCAAGTAGCTATCTCTACCATTATTGGGACAACTGATTGCGAGATTCGTTCTCTTGAAAAACAATTGCGTAAATATGCATTGCTCAAAAAAGCAATGATGCAAGAGCTCTTGACCGGGAGGATAAGATTATTATGAGCCAAATAGGACAAGCGGAAAGAAAGACACAGGAAAGGATAATAAGGCTGTTTGAGGATCGGCTTCATTACGATTTTCTGGGTGATTGGCACCACAGAGAAAACAATCAGGCAATCGAGGAGATCTATCTTCGTGAATTTTTAGTCCAAAGTGGTTACTCTGAAGGGATTATAAATAAGGCCATATTTGAACTAAACCAGATTGCCAGCAACCAAACCAAAAGCCTGTATGACGTGAACAAGGAAGTTTACGCACTATTGCGCTATGGAATCAAGGTCCAGCCCGATGTGAGTGAAAACAATGTAACGGTGCATCTTGTTGACTGGAAGAATCCCGAGGCAAACCACTTTGCTGTTGCCGAAGAAGTCTCTGTAATCGGTGTCAACAACAAGCGTCCGGACCTTGTGATATATGTAAACGGAATCGCCCTTGCTGTGATTGAATTAAAGCGTAGCACGGTATCACTATCAGAGGGAATCAGACAGAATATCGACAGCCAAAAGCCAGAATTTATCAGGCTATTTTTCTCTACCATTCAGTTTGTAATTGCAGGTAATGATAGCCAAGGCTTACGCTATGGCACGATAGAAACCAAAGAGGAGTATTATCTGAAATGGAAAGAAAGAGGCGAAGCGGAGTCCTCCTTAGATAATCACATCTCAGCTTTGTTTGCCAAAGACCGCTTTTTGGAACTTATCCACGACTTTGTGGTTTATGATTCAGGGATCAAAAAGCTCTGCCGGCACAATCAGTACAACGCAGTCAAGGCAGCTCAAGAGAGCATCCTAAAGCGTGAAGGTGGCATCATCTGGCACACACAGGGCAGCGGTAAGAGCCTGATCATGGTTTGGTTGGCCAAATGGATCAGAGAAAATATTACAGATTCCAGGGTTTTGATTATCACGGATCGGGATGAGCTGGACAAACAAATTGAGATGGTCTTTAGGGGAGTAGATGAAAAAATCGTTCGCACCAGTAGCGGTGCTGATTTAATCAGTAGGCTCAACTCAAGTGAGGATTGGCTGATATGCTCCCTGATCCACAAGTTTAGAAACAAAGATGAAGACGGCTGGCTCTCTTACATCGATGACCTACGCAGCAGTGCGCAATCCGGATTTGAAGCAAAGGGCAACATCCACGTCTTTGTGGACGAATGCCATCGAACCCAATCCGGCGAATTGCACAAAGCCATGAAAGCAATACTGCCTGACGCTCTATTCATAGGATTTACAGGCACGCCTCTCATGAGAAAAGACAAAAAAACCACCTTGGAAGTGTTTGGCAAGTATATAGACACTTACAAGTTTGACGAAGCGGTTGCCGACAATGTGATTGTAGACTTGAGCTATGAGGCCAGGGATATAGACCAGCACATCACCTCAGAAGATAAGATTGACGAGTTTTTTCAAAAGAAAACCAAAGGATTGAGCCAATTGGCACAAGCAGACCTCAAGCGCAGATGGGCTACCTTAAATAAAGTCCTGAGTTCTAAAGACCGGCTACAAAAAATAGTGGCTGACATCGTTTCAGATATGGAAATCAAAGACCGCCTGAGCAGTGGCAGGGGTAATGCCATGCTGGTGGCAGGTTCTATCTATGACGCTTGCAGATTTTATGAGCTCTTCAATGCTGCAGGTTTTGATAATTGCGCCATCGTAACCTCATATGAACCGGATATCAACAATATCAAGCTTCAGGATTCAGGAAGAGGCTATGTTAATGAAGAAATTGTAAAAGATAGGGTTTACAGAAAGATGTTGGCAGGCAGATATGTGGAAGCATTTGAAGATGAGGTGAAAAAGCGCTTTGTAGAAGAGCCCGAAAAGATGAAGCTCCTCATTGTGGTAGACAAACTATTAACCGGCTTCGATGCCCCCAGTGCCACCTATCTTTACATAGACAAGTTTATGAGGGATCATGGCTTGTTTCAAGCAATTTGCAGAGTTAATCGTATTGACGGAGAAGACAAGAACTTTGGCTTTATTGTAGACTATAAAGACCTGTTTTTTAACTTGGAAAAGGCCGTAACAGACTATACATCAGGAGCCTTTGACGGTTATGATGAGAAGGATGTGATAGGTCTGTTGAGCGACAGGCTCACAAAGGCGAAAGAACGGCTTGAAGAAATGCTGGAAGGTATAAGGGCTTTGTGTGAACCGGTTCAACCCCCACAAGAAGAGATTGACTATGTCCGCTATTTCTGTGGTGATACTGATAACGAACAAGACCTTGTCGATAACGAGCCAAAAAGATTGCTGTTATACAAAACTACAGCCTCCCTATTACGGGTTTATGTTGAGATTGCCAACGAAATGGAAGAGGCAGGATTCACTAAAGAGGAAGCTGATCATATAGCTAAAGAGGTAGCTCGTTATGAAAACTTAAGAAAGGTAATCAAACTTGCCAGCGGTGACTACATAGACCTCAAGATGTATGAACCCGCTATGCGCCATCTAATAGACAACTATATTGAGGCTGAGGACCCTAAAAAGATCTCTGCTTTTGATGACTTGGGACTGGTGGACTTGTTTATTCAAAAGGGTCCCGTAGAGGCAATCGAAGAGCTGCCGGAGACCATCAAAGAAGACAAAGAACTCATTGCAGGCACCATGGAAAACAACGTCCGCAAGGTGATCGTTGACGAAACTCCACAAAACCCTATTTATTATGAGCAGATGTCCAAGCTTCTTGCTGAGATAATCAAGTTGAGAAAAGATCTTGCCATATGTTATGAAGAATATTTGAAACGCATCACTGATCTGATGATAAAGGTTCGCAAACCGGAAACTACCGACCGCTATACGCCCAACCTGAACACAAAGGCCAAACGTGCACTTTATGACAACCTCCACAGCAATGAAGAGCTGGCTTTGACCCTGCATGATGCAATCACTAGAACCAAAAAAGATGAATGGCGTGGCAATTTAACCAAGGAACGACAAATAAAGGAAGCAATTTACAACGTGATGAAAAACACCATTGCAGACAGCTTGAGTGAGGTGGAGCGCATCTTTGATATCGTGAAGAACCAAGCGGAGTATTAACATGTATCAGATTTCAGTTGGCGAACACATTATAGACGTCGTCAAAAAGGATATCAAGAATCTTCATCTGGCGGTTTATCCCCCCAATGGCAGAATAAGAATTGCCGTACCCAAGCATCTTGATGATGAGACTATCCGTCTGCATATTGTATCCAAACTGAGCTGGATAAAGAAACAGATTACCAAGTTTGAGCAAGCTGAAAGACTTCCAAAAAGAGAGTATGTCAGCGGCGAAAGCCACTATTTGGAAGGGCGACGCTATCTCTTAAATGTGATACCTAATGCAAGCATAAATCAGATTAAGATAAGAGGGAAGAAATACATTGATCTCTACGAGAAGCCGGGGACAACCGTATCTCATCGCGCTTTGATGATGCAAGAATGGTATAGAGCCAGACTCAAAGCCAGAATAGAGCCTCTTATCAGCAAGTGGCAAGGAGTAATCGGCGTACATGTTAATGGCTGGGACGTAAGAAAGATGAAAACCAAATGGGGCTCCTGCAACACGTATGCAAGAAGAATCTGGATCAATCTGGAGCTCGCAAAAAAACCTGAGGAATGCCTTGAATACATCATTGTCCACGAATTGGTGCATTTACTTGAGAGGCATCACAACGATAGATTTGTGGCATTGATGGATAAGTTCTTGCCAAACTGGAGGTACAGAAGGCAGTTATTGAATGAGCTGCCGCTCAGCTATGAGGAATGGGACTATTAGGATAATGGGTTAAAGTTAACTGTGAGCACTACTCTCGTAATTTGTGGGCTAAAATCAACCATTAAGTTCTGCCAGCTCTGCTTCCCAGATAATCAAGCTTAGCCGTGCTGAATACAGTTAGCACTACCTAATGTTCCTCCATCCACCTTTTAGCTCTATTGCGAATCCTTTCCATTTGTGTCATAGACAGTACATTAGATATTTCATTTCTTAGCTCAACAGCATCTACATTGCCGCTGGCAGATGCCAATAACAACCAGAAATATGCTTCTTCAAAATCCAAAAGAGAACCCAAACCTAATACATGGCTTAGACCCATCTCGTACTGAGCATCTGTATATCCCTGTTCAGCAGCTTTACGATACCATTTTACTGACATCGAATAATCCTGATCTACTCCTACACCATATTTATACATAGATCCCAAAGCACTCTGTGCAAACATATTTCTGTAGAGTCTCAATTGTTGGTGTAAATTCCAACTTGTTATTGATACGGTTCTCTGAGGACATTTTAAAATTCCTCGTTGTTCACATCTATGTTCGGCCAATTGACCGGGCGCATTATCTTAACACTTGTGATATTCGTC
>JAKQWO010000022.1 GCA_029561955.1 Candidatus Cloacimonadota bacterium | reverse complement strand
ATAAACGGTTCCACCATCGGTGAAACCGTTTATGCGGGTAACTTGGCAGTAGTAGTCCCTGAGTGAGCTATTGCTTTGCACTACTGCCAAGTTACCCGCATAAACGGTTTCACCGATGGTGGTAGCCCATTTGTCATAGGTTTCACCGTGGGTGTGGAACATGGCGTCGTAAGCACCCAGCCTATAAGCATTATAAGGCTGGGCAGTACCATCGGGGCCAGGTTTGTAACCCACCGCCCAGTAATAATCCTCATACCAGTAAGTGTTGTTGGTACCGCCGATGTAGGCCACACCACCACCGTCAGCCTTGCGGATGACGGCTTCGCCAAAGCAGGTGCTAGTGTGGTTAAACTTGTTGGTAATACAGCAGTTGCCCACCATTACACCATATTTGCCAGAGTTGGTCATGGCATTGACATTGGACACAGAAAAGCTGGGGTTTGCCCATGAGGTCTCGCTCCCGTGAGCGGTATAGACCATGTAACCGCGTCCATCATTGGCGTTGGCTCTGATCTGTGCAGCACTTTGGCCGGATTCAGGATAGAGATAGGTGTTGGAGGTGATACCGTGGGCAGCATTGAAATACTCGGTGGTAGCATAGTTGATGGCACCGTTGCCATGGGTGGTTGCGTAGGTGGCATCCACACCGGCAATGAGCACTGTTTTGCCCAGATAGCTGAGGTCTGGCATCTGTGTCTTTTCAAAGGTGATGGTTTTGTTGATGACGTTGGCCAGCTCGGTGGTAGATGAAACGGAGAAGCGGCCGTGATACATCTCCGGTAAGTAGTCATTGCCACTGAGGCGCACATAGGTGAGGTCGGTGATGTGATCACCGGTCTGAGTGGTGCAGGTTCCTCCGGGATTTGAGACAATAGAGTTGGTGCCGGATTCATCACCGATGATGATCAGATAGGTAGGGGCTGGATTTTGAGGAGTAGCATTATTCCACAGGTTTTGCATGTAGTTTTTAATAGAAGTGGTAGTATTGGCCACATTGCCTCCATTACCGACGCTTACCACGCTTACCGCAAAGCCCTGCTGGGTCTTCCAAGTCACGTAGTCCTGCAGGCTGGTATTATTGGTGTAGCCAACCGGGCAGAGAATGACCATCTTGGTAGGTTGACGTACCAGCACGGTGCGGGTGCTGGTATCCCAATTGAAAAGGGTACTGGCATAAAGACGTTCAAACTCCCAGGAAGCTGTTTTGGCCAACAAATCTGCTGTAGCACCTAAATCCGAATTGATAAAGTCTACGCGCAGATCGAGATTTTCCAATACGCGGATGCTGTTGGTGACGGGATTGTAGCGCACGGGATAAAAGTCGAGGGCGAAAACACGCACGCCGCGCATGAAACCCAGCTCCGAAACCTCCACCCATTCACGGGTGTTGAACTCATTGCGGCGATAAAGTGCTTTATTTACCTCAAAGGGTATGGTAGTGGCAGCTTTGGAGATAGGTGCCTGAGCGGGAATAACGGGATTGCGCAAGGTGTTGGCTTTACTGTCCAGTTCCCGCATCTGTTGTGCATTGAGGGTTAAGCGGACTTCTGCACCCAAAGGTACAGATATGATCCTGCGCAGCATAGGCAGCTTTGGCTCGCCCACTTCAGTGCTGAAGCCCCAGCCTTCGATGGAGAGCTCGTCAAAGGTGCCCTCTTGGGTTTGGACTTCCATGATTTTAAGCTCGCCAACGCTATAGTTGACGTCAAAACCGAGGTCGCTGTTATTCCTTAGCAGAGCCTGGTTTGGGGCAAGGCTCAGCTCCACCTGCCGGGTTTGGGCAGTCAAAGCAAAAGCCGCAGTCAATATCGCTACCAGCAGCAGCAATATCTTTGTCTCGAGCTTGAAGTTCATAAGTTTCTCCTTATGGATTCATTCGAATGGTTAAATTGTAAACATGCCAAAACACTCAAACATGTGGCAAAATCAATGCCTCGACAAGTAATAGAACTCGAAGCTATCTGTCAAGTGAAAAATCCCCTGCCCCACCACAAAACCGATGCTATAATGCTGCAACCACCTGTTCCCTCAATCAATTCCTGCTCTGTCTAAAAAGAGGTGTACACCCCGATTTTGGTTGCACATCTGCGCTTGCTCCAAGTGACAAATTGGACTTCCAGCTCGCCTTGTAGGATAGGGAGAAAGTCCGCTATAGAAACTATCCTGAAGCACGAATTACAAAAAAGCCCCGAGACTAAACCCAAGGCTTTCATTCATTGATCTGTCCTGCTTTACTTCTTTAGAATCACTTTCTTGGCGGCGTGATAGCTGCCACAGCTCATCTTATAGAGATACACACCGGAGGCCAGGGCTTTACCGGAGCGGTCGCAGCCATTCCAGATGAGACGGTAATACCCCGGAGTATCGTGGCTTTGCTCAAAGCTGCGCACCAACTGCCCTTTTAGGTTGTAGATGTCTATCTTGACCTTGGCAGGGTCTTTGAGTTGGTAAGGGATGGCGGTATCTGGGTTGAAAGGATTGGGATAGGCGTTTTCCAGCCTGGTCACGAGCGGGATGGGTGGAATGACTGTGCCGGCTTCAGCATCGAAAAGCACGCTTACGGGGCCGTGATAGCTGGAGCTGCCATCAAGATCCACATTTTGCAGCCAGTAGTAATAGGTGCCGCTCTGCTCCAGTTCCTCATCCACATAGATGTAAGTCTGTGCGGTAGAGGTATTGGTGCCTTCTATCATACCAGAGATCTTGATCGCTGAGCTCAAGTCTAAAGCAGCGTTGCGGTAAACGTTGT
Organism: Candidatus Cloacimonadota bacterium; assembly: GCA_029561955.1. Taxonomy (GTDB): domain Bacteria; phylum Cloacimonadota; class Cloacimonadia; order Cloacimonadales; family Cloacimonadaceae; genus UBA3900. Next base: position 34,784 of record JAKQWO010000022.1, on the reverse strand, counting down.
AGCCCAAAAGGTTGCTCTCAGTCTGCGAGACCCAGGTGAGCTGGACAAAGTTTTCTGCGGTCACGGTTGCGGAGAAATGCGAGAGCTCCACGGGCAGGGTGGAAGGGTCTCCACCATTACTGAGGACGACGTAGACGTTACTCTTGGCGGTGAAATTGATGCCGCTGAGCACGATGGTGTTATCCGTTGGTGAGACAACCAAGGGGAAGGGGTCGGCTTGATGCCAGTTTCCGCCCCAAAATCCTATCAGATGGTAGGTGCCTGCTGCAGTGATATTGAAGGTGAGGGTAACGTTGCTGCCCGTGCCAGAATAGCCGGCAATAAAAGCAGTTGCAGGATTCAGATTGGGCAAGGCGGCAATTTCTGGCGTGGTTTCATCTATTCCATCGACAACGATCAGGTTATGGCTGGAATTGTAGCTGACGCCGGGCAAATCATCGACGAGATAGTCCACCCCGGGAAGGATTTCGGTGGGCGAGCTGCCCTCCCACACATTCATGCCGGCGTTCACATTCAAGACAGGGTTTTCGGGGTCGTTGGACTGGATGGTAAGCAGAGCTTGATAGCTGCCCACAGCCATGCCCTCGGCGGAGAAACTGGCGGTAATGGTGGCGCTTGCACCTGCAGGAATGGTGCCGAAGAGAGGTTGTACAATCAACCAGGAAACAGGGGACAAACGTTCGGTGAGCACGATGGAGCCGGAGAGGGTGTGAGGTAAGGATGCCCATCCATCGCCAGTGATGGTCCAAGGCAAAGAGAGGTCGCCGCTGAGACTGGCACCTATGGTCACGTTGACCGTAGCTGAGGCGGATTGACCTCCCTGGATAAAGCCGAAGCCTTGGCCGGATACATCGCTCCAGGTGATGGTCGTAGTGTTGCCACCGGTCACAGAAGGTGTCAGATTTCCGCCGCTGCCGCCCACGAGATTGGTGACGCTATTTACGGTCACATTTTTGGGGAAAGTAATGCTCACGTCTTTAATCCATTCTGAGTCCACGCTGCCGTTGTATACGGTAAAAGTCCAGTTCACCGTAGAGCCGGGCTGGTAGTTCGTGGTATTCAAGGTTAAGGTGCTGCCTGCGATGCTTTTACCTTGACCGGAAGCTTTGCCTACGGTTCGGGATGAGCCGCTACCGGTCAGCTCTTCCAGGTTGATATTAAAGTCGAGAGCTTGTCTACCGGTGTTGGTGATGACAAAGCTGCGTGTGCTTGCAGCTCCCACCTGCAGGTTGGCATAGAGTGCGTCGCTGCTGATGTTGATGATGGAGCTTCCCAGGGCGAGCTTTAGATTGGGGCGGAAAATAGAGGTGGCACCAACGTTAAAGACGTTGGTCTGATCAGTATCGTTACTGATTGCATAGCGGTAACCGTTATACGCAGCAGTATACATGACGGTTCCTGTGGAGCTGGTAGAGCCGATCAGACTGAAAGCGGTGTCGACCACGATGTTGTCGACTCCATTCCAGAGGAAGGGAGTGGAAAGGGTAAACATGTTCCAGCCTTTGTCTACAGGCTGGTAGGTACTGCTGCTCCAGACTTGTACAAGACCGGTAGTGATCCAATCGGAGGCGTCGATGGCGTTGGTGTGTCCCATGCGGATGATATAATTGGGCATAATCTTGTCTGGTAATGCCTTGATATCGAAGCCAATCTGGGTAATATAGGTCGAGCCAACCACACCGGCAGCATTGAGCTCCGCAGCGGTATAAACTGACTGCCCGTGCAGGCTTTGGAAACTTACGTTGATAGGGCTGGGGGTAACAGTGGTAGTGGTAGTGTTACCAGTACCGATGATGACTTCTGTGAGCACGGAGTTGGCAGGCATAGCCTGAACCGTGTTGGAGGGGATGGAGATCCCGCTACTATAGGCTGCGACCACATAGTAGCTGTAGATAGTTCCATTTACTACAGCGTTGTCTGTATAACTGAGGTCTGTGACGGTAGTCAGCAAGCTGCCATTGCGATAGATACTATAGCCTGTGGGGATGCCGAAGAGCGGAGCTTGCCAAGCGAGGCTCACTGTGCCATTTCCGGATGTGGCAATCAGGTGTCTGGCAGGATTGAGGCTGATTCCGCTGACTGTGAAGGGATAGTAGTTTGAATCCGAGTGGTTCGTGCCGATGAGACTGACGCGGATATGCACATTGGTGCTATTGTTCATGGAAGGCACAAAATTCCAGGTGAAGCTGCCGGTATTGTTCAAGCCTGTGGCGATCAGATTCCAGCTTTGGCCTCCATCACTGCTGCATTCGAGTTTCACGTTCCCGGCGGTGGACTTGCTCTTCCAGGTGATTTCTTTGTTTTCGCCACTCTGCCAGACCTCTCCCCCATGCGGATAGGTGAGCTGGATGTCTGATACTTTCACCTTGAAGCTGATCGTATCGCCCGCATAGCCCACGTCAAAGAGATTCAAACCTCCTGCTGAGCCGTCACCCAAAAAGCCACTTGGCGTCGTGGCTTCGCTGATCTCGGTGCGTCCAATCTGCTGGGAAAAGTGGGCTTGGCTTAAGGTTCCATTCACATCGTTTGTCCCACCCGGTCTATAGATATAGAGCTCATCGGGAGGGCCTTGGGCGTTTCCGTTTTTCGTCGCATCCAGTCTGTAGACCAGCAGTCCGGTACCCGGAAGGTTGCCATCGTAGGTGCCATCCGACTTTCTGTATTCTAGCAGATAGTATTCATTCGCTTTCCAGCTATTGAGGCGGTAGATATTGTTGGTAGAGGAAGATGCTACCGGGCTCAGGGTGTAGGTTCCGGAAGTGGTGATGGTGGGCACGTTATCTGAATTTATCCACTGCCCGTATTTGTGCTTCATCCAAGCGCTCATGTGTTGAGGAGGATTGAGGTTGGTAGCCATCAAGTCCCAACTCCCTATGGGAACGATAGTTTTATTTACATACCTATACAAGTCCGGAGCCCCCAGACTGTGGAACATCTCATGCGCCAGCACGCTGGTGCCGGAGTTGTTAAGTGAGTTCTCCAGTTGAAAATTGTAGTTATAGACCCGTTTACCATTGATATTGACGGTTACAGAATAGAGAGACCACTGGTGTGGCCAGAGCAGATTTGCCCAGGCATCAGTTTGACCTTGGATGATGAAGCAAACGTTATCCACAAGGCCATCGTTGTCTCCATCTATATTCAAAGAGGTTGGAATCGGCGAGTTTGTATTTACAAAATCTACAGCTCTTTGCAGCAAGGCATGTTCTCGGTTCTTGCGCTCGGTATCACCGGAGTAGCCATTGGGATTGTTGGTGATGTGATAGAGCTGGAAGTAACTGCGAGGAAGTGTATCCTGATAGCAGATCACAGTATTCCCAACCGGTGCAGGGTAGAAATAGGAGTCTACGGTCAACTGATTGTAGGAGGCGGCCTGGAAATAGCGTTTCATCGAGTTGGCCGCTGATGCGTTGAACATCTGTTGATAGTTGCTAAGAGGAGTGCTAAAATCCGGACTATCAGAAAACTTGATAAAGATCACGATATTGTTCAATTGACCGGTGTGCGGGGCGCGGTTACTGGAGTAATCCCGCATTTCTGCATAGAGGTCATATTTGGCTCTGATCTCTGCCTGGCTCAGGTTCAGCCCCGGCGCAATGCTGCGCACATTGGGGCTATCTCTTCCCACCAATAAATCCGAAGGGACAAGGCTGCCACGCTCTTGGATAGCATAGACATAAGCTCCGCTTTCGTCCCTTACGATAGTATAGTTGTTTTCATCATGCAGCCAGTTGTGAAATTCGTCACCGCTGGCATACATAGTGATCTTGCTCCCATCCGGCTGAGTTGCCTCAATCGGGAGGAAGCTGTGAGGTGCAGCCACCAAGTTAGCGCCTATCAAGACCATAAACAAGAAAGCCAGTTTCATGATCCTTTTCATCTTTTCCTCTCTGAATCTGACTTTGTTATGGTTACTATCTCTGTCGTAAACACCGCTTCAGCAGCGGATGTCAATCCTAAACATTATCTCTCAGGTTTGTTAAGGGCACGAAAGCGACTAAGGACTCACAAGCTGGGCGAATCCGATAGTCGAATGACATTATACTCAAACCCATGGGATCAAGCAAGGACTTTTTTAAAAAAAACAAAACTGATGCTCCGGAATCTGGCTCTGCGAAAGCAATAGGGAAAGTGAACGTGATTCACTTTTGAGGGTGGCTGGGCGGCTTCGCCGTAGTTGTGAGTGGCGGCCAAATGTAGATGGGAAGCGGTGTTTCGAGGATCGGGGCGCTGGTAGAATACGGCGATTCAAGATGAGCCGGGTACCTTTTTGGGCGGTTTTGTAAGCGAACATACTTGGTCGGTTCAGCCACCACCCTTACTTACCCGCAGGGTGATGCCGTGGTGATACTCGGGTTTTTCCCGAGTGGCTCCGAGTAATCACCGGGCGGCTAAGCAAGAAAGAGGTAAGAAAGCAATACGGTTTTTCTCGGTCAGCACCATGGTAAATATCGTTTCGCATCCTTAGAGCCTCCTTTGTTTAATTAAGGTGGAATTAAGGTGGCTCATAGGAGCCGCTGCATTATCTGGGATTATTCTGGATAAAGTAAAAAAGGCCAGCGTTGACTGGCCCTTTAATTCGTGCAATTAGTGTAATTCGTGGGGAAAAGAAAAAAGCTCCAGACCTGGGCGTATCCCCACTGCAAGTACCTGTATCTCCGCCACTTGCGCAGCGACTGACGACTGACGACTGATGACTGACGACTTAATTAGGATAACTAAGGCTACAATCCTGCGAAACCTTGATCCAATAGCCTTTTCCGGGTTCCATGTTGGTAGGATAGCTACCTAAATGATTCACACCCTGCAGATATGAGGAAATGGAAGCCAGGGCAGTAGAAGTGGGCTTAGCCTCTTCAGGCAGGTAGGAAACGAGGTTCCAGCCGGCTTTGAGGCTGATGGGTGTGGTAGAGGCTTGTACCTGTGCCCCACTCACCGTCAGCGTAGCAGGAGCAGACATATTCACCCAATAGCCACCGCTCACAGTCAGCTCTTCCAAGGTATTGAAATACGCTGCCATGGAAGGCATGTAACTGAGGGCTTCGTTCTTTACTTGGATGAGTCCGGGCATGCCAGAGAAGACATCAGTCAAAGCAGAGGAAGCGGGCACTTTGTTCAGGCTGATCAGGTTCCAGCCGGCATTGAGACTGATTTCCAGATCGTTGGGAAGCTCGCCGAAGACCACGTTTAGGGGCGTCATCTGATTTGCATTGACGGTCACCTGAACATCTTGAGGATCATAGCCGGCAGTGGTCACGGTGAGGGTGTAGGTGCCAGGTTGGAGGTAGCGGTAGAAATCACCGTGCGTGGCGTCTGTCTCAACGATGGAATAGGTGTTGTCATAACCGGCGATGCTGATCGTGGCAGCCAAGGGATTGCCGTATGCGTCCACAACCGTGCCATGGATGCCGTCCAAAGCCAATTCCAGATAGCTGAGCATGGCTTCGTAGTTGTAGCTCCAATAATTGGGCATGGTGGAAGCGGAGGGCAGCTTGGTGTTTGAGCATTCGATCGTCACTTCACGACCGTTGCGGGTGTAATTCATCCAATCTTGGCGTCCACCGGCGATTGAATACCAGTCGGCACCGTTGGTGATGCCGTTGGAGCTGATACCGGTAAAGTAGCCGCTGGGGCCGTTTGCTTGGGCATTGGAGGCATAAACCAGGCTGGAGGAGATAAACCAGGCATCGTCCGGATGCAGGGTGTAGGTGTAATCCCAGGGATAGTTCACCACCTCTGCGCCGCCGTGGAAGTTTGCGCCAAAGACAAAGTCGCGGCTATTGGCAAAGTCCATCATAGCCTGCGTTTCAGGCTGGATGGCGCCTTGATTGAGGCTGCCGTTATAATTGGGATAGTTGCGGTTGAGGTCTACCCCATTGGCATTGTAGCGGCGGGCGTTGGCCACGGTGTTGTCACCACCGTAGTAAGTGCCGTCAGGATTGGTGTTGGGGCAGATGTAGAGCTCCATAGAGTTGACGATGTTGGTGAGGCGGGGATTGGTTCCATATTGGCTGAGGAGTGTGTCGATGAGGCGCAGCATCAGCATCCAGCCGGTAGTCTCATCGCCGTGCATGGTGCTGGTGAACAGCACTTCGGGCTCCTTTTCCTCGCTGGTAACGTTGTCTGAAATCTTGGCAACCAAGAGGGAGCGTCCGTTGGCGGTGGTGCCTACATTGATGATCTGACAGAGCTGGGGATAGATGGCGGCAAAGTCGTTCATCATGGTTACGTAGGCACTGTAAGTGGGATAGCTGTCCCAGTTTTTGGCCTCGCTGACATCAGAGCTCATCACCACAGGAAATTCGCTGGATGGAGCTGGCAGGAGCTGGGTATTGTAGCCCAAAGCGCTGAACTGAGCCCATTCAGAGTCGTTTGCATAAGCATAGACCCAGTTTCCCTTCACGTTGTCGATGGAGATGATCTGAGTGAGGCTTTGCAACTGGGTTTTGTCTATAAGTTCAAACCGGAAGTAATACTGGTTCCACTCCCCTGCCACCAAGGGCAGGGAGAGCAGAATCAGTATAATCGCTATGATTATGTTTTTCATATCTTAGTTTTTGATCGCTTTGATGTAGTAGAAGGCCATGGGCAGTTCGGTCAGGTCGCTATACATCAGTGCATTGATGTTGGAGCCGACCATTTCATAGGTTCCATAGGGATCGGTGGCACGCCAAACCTCGTAGTAATCGGCGTTTTCTACAGCGTTCCAGGTGATGCTGAAGCCGCCATCAATCTTGGTGATGCCGGTGATCACAGGAGTATCAAGCTCGGTGATTTCGATCACGCTGATGGGAACAGGGCTTTCGGTGGTTCCGATCACTTCGCCATAGCCAAGGGTGTAGGTTTGGTTGGCGTCGTAGGTCAGGTTGGCACTGTAGTCATAGATCTTGAAGCTGATCGTTTCGTCATCTGAGGCCAGGTTTACGATCAAAGTCACGTAGGCATTGCCACTATTGATCACCACATCGGCTCTACCACGGCATTCGTCACCCACAAAAGCGCCTACCACATCGTTGAGTCCGGCTGCCACTTCGTAGATGCTCACGATACCGTGAATGGTGGCGGAGTTGGGATAGACGACGGGTGTCCACTCGGGGCCGGCAACCTGGTTGACAGTCACCACGACGCTGTCGTAGGCGTAGGTGTGGCCGTCATAGACAGAGAAGGTGATGGTTTCGCTGCCAGTCCAGTTTTGGGCGGCGGTGAAGGATACATTGAGGCCGCTGATTTCCACCAGGATGTTAGTGTTGCCGCTGTAGCCTAATGTGAGGGGATCGGAGTCTGCATCGGAAACGTAGGGGGTGAAATCCACTGTCAGACTGCTGTTGCGGTCAAATGAGAAGGTATCAGGCAGGTTGATGGTGGGAGCGTGGTTGCCAACTTCCCAGACGTCCATGGTGGCGAATACGATCTGGCTGGGATTGACGGGATCGTTAGAATGGATGGTGAGCTCAGCCTCGTAGGTGCCCACTGGCTTGCCGATGGCGGAGAAGTAGGCGGTGACGGTTATGCTTTCGCCTCCAGCCAGGTTGCCGGAGAGGGGTGCAATGCTCAGCCAGTCAATGGGTGGCAAGTCTTGAGCCAGCACGACGGTTCCGGAGACTACGTGAGGTTCTTGCCCGTAGACATCACCGTTGATGGTCCAGGGCAAAGTGAGGTCACCGCTGAAGTTTGCGCCTATGGTCACATTGACCGTAGCGGAAGCGGTTTGACCTCCCTGGACTACACCCCAACCGCTGGAGGTTTCGCCATGCCAGGTTATGGTCACGCCATTGCCGTTAGTCACATCCGGAGTCATGGCTCCGCCACCGCCACCCACAAAGTTGGTGGCGCTATTAACAGTCACACCGGCGGGGAAGGCGATGATCACATCTTCAAGCCACTCTGTGTCTGTGCTGCCGTTGGTTACGGTGAAGGTCCAGTCTACTGTGGTACCGGGAAGGTAATCCGTGGCATCCAGGGTAAATGTGCTGCCTGCGATGCTCCTGTCTTGAGCGGAAGCTACCTGCAGTCCGCTATTGGCCCTGGAGGGCAGCTCTTCCATAGTGATGTTGAATGTAAGAGGCTTGCTGCCGGTGTTGGTGATAGTGAAGCTGTCTGTGCCTTCGGTATCCACCTGCAGATAGGCATAGAGGGCATCGTTATCTACGTTGAGGGTGGGCGGGATATAGCCTGTGCCGCTCACCGCGATATTGACGCTGGCTTGATTGATGGAGTTGTTGGCAATCACCACGTTGCCGTTGTAGGCAATCGCTTCGGTGGGTGCAAAACTGAGGTTGTAGGTCTTGGTGGCACCTGCGTTCACACTGAAAGCAGGGCTGTTGCGGCTTTCCTTTCCTGTCATCAGGACTTCTGTGGAACGACCAGCCTCAGCCACAGTGTAACCTGCGGGCGTGGTGATGGTGCCGGTAAGGGTTTCATTACCGCCGTTCTGGATGGTGAAGGTCTTTATTTCAGTGCTGCCCACGGCTACTTCGCCATAGTCCAAGCTGGTAGGATTGACCATTATCATGGGGCCGTCTTCATTGGGTAGCAGGGCTAACTTGAGATTAGGACGCTGGCTAATGGCGGAACCTCCGCTAAAGACTCCAGTCTGATCAGAGGAGTCTAAGCGCACAAAGCGGTAACCGTTGGTCACGCTTGTATACTCCGTAGTACCACTGGAACTGTAGTTACTGGTAGGGCTAAAAGCTGTGTCCACTACGATGTTGTCTGTTCCATTCCAGAGGAAAGGTGTGGAGAGGGTGTACATATTCCAACCGAGCTCTGTGGGCTGATATAAAGTGTTGCTCCAGACCTGTGTGAGGAGGTCTTCAGGGATCCAACTGGAAGCGTCAGCAGCAGTGGTGTGTCCCATGCGGACCACGAAATTGGGCATGGCATAAGCTGGTATGCCTGTTACGTTGAATCCAATCTGAGTAATGTTGATAGGACCAACAACCCCTGCAGCATTGAGTTCTGCAGCGGTATAAACCGACTGTCCATGGAGGCTCTTGTACCAGATATTGATGGGGCAGGCGGTGTAAGTGCCGTTGGAGCTGGTGCCGGTGCCGATGACAACTTCGGTGGGTACGATGGCAGAGGGCATGGCCTGAACAGTGTTGGAGGGATCAGAAACCCCGCCGCTGTAGACTGCCACCACATAGTAGGAATAGGTTGTTTCATTCACTACGGTGTCGTCGGTATGATTGAGGCCGGTGACCGTGGTCAGCAGGCTGCCATCACGATAAATCTGGTAACCTGTAGGGGTACCGGTCAGCGGGGCTTGCCAGACGAGGTTCACAAAACCGTTGCCGGGTGTAGCGATCAGGTTTTGAGGTGGATAGAAGTTGCTGGGAGCTGTGGAAGCAGGGAAGATAATGTCATCCACCCAAGCACAGTCCGAACCGGAAGACACGCTGTAGTCCTTGGTATATTCCCACTTCAGTACGCGGGTGCCGGCAGCCAAGTCGTAAGTGGTCTGAGTCCAATCTACTGTTCCAGACCATTCGCCTTGTTGGGTACCGTCCACGTAGAAGCGCAGCTTGTCATACCCGGATTCGGAGGAAACCTTGTACCAGAAGCTAAGCTCGCCTGAGGAACTCAGGATCCTGGTTGTTTCCATGCTGCTGGTCTGACTGTGAGAGATGGCACCGCTCTTGGCACTATAGGCAGCACTGTAATAGGTGCTGTTGTCTATGGTCCAAGGCAATGTTCCGCCCATGATCCAAGGATAGGAGTTGAAATCTCCTGTGTTAAAATCCTCGATGATGATGCCTACAGAGGTATTTTCGGTCTTGTTGGCATTGTAATTGCCTGCTGTAGCAGCAAAGTTGAAGGTGGCAACCGTACCGATGTCCATACTGGCTGCGGCGGTGATCGAGAATGTGAGGTCGACATAACCGGCAGCAGAGATGGCGCTGAAGTTGGCGCTGCCGTTATTGACCGTGATGCCTGTTGTGCTGCAGTTCAGGGTAGCGGTTCCAGCAAGGGAAGCAGCACCGCCGTTGTTGAGCAGTCTCATAGTGACGGTCACAGTTTCGCCCGGGTCAAGGCGTCCGTTGTTGTTGCCGGTGGGATCAGAAATGGTCATATTACCGAAGGCCAAATCCGGCGCATTCAGGGTGAATGTAAAGTTGTGCGTCCAAGGATCGTGACCACTCATGGTCATGGTGATAGTAAAGTTGGCCACGGTGCCGTTGGCGATGTTGTTGGCAATCGTAATAGCAAAGGCGTCGTTTGCAAGCACGGAAGCACCTGCCGCCAGACTGCTGATGCTGTGGTTGGCATCGGTGATGGTGACGCCGGCAGTGGAGCAGCTCAGCACAGCGCTCACGTTGGAGGCAGCCTGGGTGCCCACGTTTTCAAAGGTCACATCCAGGTAGCCGCTTTCGTTGTATTCCGGCACATCGTTATTTGCGTCATCATAAGCGACTGCAGTCACAGAGATGTAAGGGCCACTGGAGGGTGTGACGGTGATGTCTGCAATCTTGGTGATGCGGTTCTGGGCGGTGAGTACCAGTTTGGCGGTTCCGGCTGTGGTGAAGGGCTCGATGCTGAGGTTCAGGTTACCGGAAGCATCAGTGATACCAGCACCATAGATCACTCCATTCATGGTGAGGCCGACGCGGGTGTAGGGAGCAGCGCCGGTGATGACGTAGTTGGTATGGCCGATCATGATTTGGGTGGGATAAGAGGCCGGATTGGCAGTGGGAACTCCCATATAAGGCATCAAGGAAGGGTCACCCATGATGTGATAGATTTCCCAGTAGTAGTTAGTGCGTGAACTGCCACTTTGCTGCACGGCCAGGTTGCCGGCGTAGATGGTCTCACCGGTGGTCGTAGCCCATTTGGAATAGGCTTCACCGTGGGTGTGGAACATGGCATCGTAAGCACCTAACTTGGTAGCATCATAAGCTGGAGCTGAGCCGTTGATGTTGGTTTTATAACCCACAGCCCAGTAATAGTCTTCATTCCAGTAGGTGCTGTCTATACCGCCGATGTAGGCCACGCCGCCACCGTCAGCCTTACGGATGACAGCTTCGCCAAAGCAGGGACTGGAATAGTTGAACTCGTTGGTGATGCAGCAGTTGCCTACCATAATACCGTATTTGCCGGAGTTGGTCATGGCATTTACGTGGGAGACACTGAAGTTGGGATCGTGCCAAGAAGTCTGGCTCCCGTGAGCAGTATAGACGATGTAGCCTCGTCCTTCATTGGCATTGGCCCTGATCTGGGCAGCACTCTGGCCGGAGGCGGGATAGAGGTAATTGTTGGAGGTGATGCCGTGGGCAGCGTTGAAATACTCAGTGGTGGCATAGTTGATGGCACCATTGCCATGAGTTGGTGCGAAGTTACTGTCCACACCGGCTATGAGCACTGTCTTCCCCAGATAGCTGAGATCTGGCATCAGGGTCTTTTCGTAGGTTATTGTCTTCTCGATGACGTTGGCCAGTTCGGTGGTGCTGGAGACGGAGAAGCGACCGTGATACATTTCCGGCATATAGTCGCTGCCACTGAGGCGCACGTAGGTGAGGTCGGTAATGATGCCAGAAACCTCTGCTGTGTTGGATGCAACAGCGATGGTTCCAGATTCATCACCGATGATGATTAGGTAGGTAGGAGCAGGGTCTTGGGAGGTGGCAGAGTTCCACAGGTTCTGCATGTAGTTCTTGATGGCGGTGGAGTTGTTTGCCACGGTGCCGCCGCTACCGACGGTAACCACACTTACGGCAAAGCCCTGCTGTGTCTTCCAATCCACGTAGCTCTGGATGTTGCTTGTATAGCCAACCGGGCAGAGGATGACCATCTTGGTGGGCTGGCGCACTAACACAGTACGGTTGTCAGCGTCCCAGTTGAAGAAGGTTCTGGCATAAAGCTGGTCAAACTCCCAAGAGGCAGTCTTGGCAAGCAAATCTGCAGTTGCGCCAAGGTCGGGATTGACGAAATCTATACGGACATCCAGGTTTTCCATGACTTGGATGCTGTTGGTGACGGGGTTGTAGCGCACGGGATAAAAGTCGAGAGCAAAGACACGCACACCGCGCAGGATGCCCAGTTCCGATACTTCTATCCATTCACGGGTATTGAATTCGTTGCGGCGATAAAGCGCTTCATTCACCACAAAGGGTATGGTGGTAGCGGATTTTGAGATGGGTTCCTGAGCGGGGATGACACGGTTTTTCAGCGTATTGGCTTTGCTGTCAAGCTCCCGCATTGATTGTGAATTGAGGGTGAAGCGGACTTCCGCACCCAAAGGCACTGCGATAGTGCGGCGCAGCATGGGCAGTTTGGGCTCGCCCACTTCGTTAGTGAAGCCCCAGCCTTCAATGGAGAGCTCGTCAAACATGCCCTCCTTGGTCTGGACTTCCATGATTCTAAGCTCGCCAACTGAGTAGTTGACGTCAAAACCGAGGTCGCTGTTGTTTCTTAGCGCAGCCTGGTTTGGGTTAAGGTTCAGCTCTACCTGCCTGGTCTGGGCAGTCAGAGCCAAAGCCACTGTCAATATCACTGCCAGAAGCAGCAATATCTTGGCCTGGAACTTGAAGTTCATAGGGTTCTCCTTGATGTATTCATTGAATTGTTTTGATTTTTAATATGATGAAGTGCCCACGTAAACAGAGCCCCCCACGTGCAGTCAAATGTCTGATCTGAGCCTATCTGTCAATAGAAAAATCCAGCATCCGTCGCACGGTTTACTGGGAAGGAGATGCAACTTCCGTTCCAATCAGCCACTTTCTTCTCCGAGTGAAAATGTGGTTCATGACTGGATAAGCACCACTGCATGCTTCCCTTCTGTACAAGACAATGGAAAGTGAAGCCGGTTCCTCTACCCCACCGCCAAGGACAAGGAGAGCAGAACCGGCATAATCATTTTTTCTTAGCTTAGTTTCTGATCGCCTTGATGCGGTAGAAAGCCTTGGGTAGTTCTGTCAGATCGTTGTAGATTGTGCCAGTGAAGTTATTAGCTATCCTTACATAGGTTCCGTAGGGATCGGTAGCGCGCCAAACCCCATAGGCTGTGGCATTTGGCACAGCATTCCAGGTGAGGCGGAAACCGCCAGGAATCTTGATAATGCTGGCAATCACGGTGCTGGTAGGAGTAGCTTGAACCGTGTTGGAAGGCTCAGAAACACCGCCGCTATATACAGCGATCACATAGTAGGAGTAAGTGGTCTCATTCACTACGGCGTTGTCCGTGTAAGTGAGTGCTGTGACCGTGGTTAGCAGACTGCCATTTCGATAGATGCGGTAGCCTGTAGGGTTGTCGGCTAACGGAGCTTGCCAGTTGAGGATTACAGAGGCGTAGCCGGGTGTGGCACTCAGGTTACGGGGAGGGTTTGAGCTAATTCCCATAACCGTGAAAGGATAGTAGTTTGAATCCCAGTGGTTTGTGCCCATGAGAGTGACGCGGATATGCACATTGGAGCTGTTGTTCATCGCAGGCACATTGTTCCAGGTGTAGCTACCGCTATTGCTCACGTTGGAGGCAATCAGAATCCAGCTTTGGCCTCCATTGCTGCTATACTCGAGCTTCACGTTTCCTGTGGTGACTTTACTCTTCCAGGTGATCTCTTTATTTTCGCTTCTATTCCAGACCTCGCCTCCATGCGGATAGGTGAGCTGGATGTCCGATACTTTCACTTTGAAGGTGATGGTTTCGCCCGCTGTGCCTACGTCAAAGAGGTTCAAGCCTCCGGCTGAGCCATCACCCAAAAAGCCGTTTGGCGTCGTGGCCTCACTGATCTCAGTGTGTCCAGTTTGTTGGGAAAAGTGTGCCTGATTCAGGTTTCCATTCACGGTGTTGCTTCCACCCGGTCTGTAGATATAGAGTTCATCCGGAGGGCCTTCAGCGTTGCCTTCTTCCCTGGTGTCCAATCTATAGACCAGCAGTCCTGTGCCCTGAAGGTTGCCATCGTAGGTGCCGTCCGACTTTCTGTATTCCAACACGTAGTATTCGTCATCCTTCCAGCTATTGATGCGGTAGATGTTGTTTGTGGAGGAAGAGGCCACTGGGTGCAGGGTATAGGTTCCAGAAGTGGTGATGGTGGGCACGTTGGCTATCCAATCTCCGTAATTGTACTTCATCCAGGCACTCATGTGTTGAGGTGGATTTAAGTTGTAAGACATCAAATCCCATCTTCCTACAGGTTCTATGGTATCGTTATAGTATCTATACAGGTCTGGAGCTCCCAAGCTGTGGAACATCTCATGCGCCAACACGCTGGCACCGGAGTTGTTCAGCGAGGTTTCCAGTTGGAAGTTGAAATCCCACACCAGTTTGGCATTTATCCTGGCATCGACAGTATAAAGAGCCCACATATGCGGCCAGAGCAGGTCTGCCCATTCACCGGGTTGACCTTGGATGATGAAGCAAACGTTATCCACAGAGCCATCATTGTCTCCATCGATATTCAAGGTGGCGGGAATCTGCGAGCTGACAGCATTCACAGCTCTTGCCAACATCTGCTGCTCGCGTTGAGTCCTTTCAATATCTCCATTATAGCCATTGGGATTAGAGGCACTTTGGGGCTGGAAGTAGCTGCGCGGATAGGTGTCTGTATAGCTTAATACCACATTTCCATTGGGCGCAGGATAGAAGAAGGAATCTACGCTCAACTGATTGTAGGATGCGGCCTGGAAATAGCGCTTCATTGAGTTGTCTGCCGCGGCGTTGAAGATCTGCTGATAGTAGCTGAAGGAAGTGCTAAACTCCGGACTATCAGAAAACTTGATAAAGATCACGATATTGTTCAATTGACCGGTGTGCGGAGCGCGGCTACTGGAGTAATCCCGCATGGTTGCCCAGCGATCATACTTGACTTTGATCTCTTCCCGGCTGAGGTTAAGCCCTGCTGTGATGTTGCGCAGGTCGGGGCTATCTCTTCCCACCAGTAAATCTGAGGGAACCAAGCTGCCACGTTCCTGCATGGCATAGACGTAGGCGCCTCTCTCGTCCTTGACTATAGTATAGTTGTTCTCATCGTGCAGCCAGTTGTGAAATTCATCGCCGCTGGCATAGATGCTGATCCGGCTTCCATCCGGCTGAATCGCCTCAATCGGCAGAAAGCTGTGAGGCGCTGCCATTATGTTGGTGACAATCAAAAGCAGACTTAAGATTGCCAGTCTTGAGATGTATCGCATAGTTTCCTCTTTGTATTTGTAATGTTGGTCTTCGATGTTGTAAACACTGTTACCAATAAAGTAGCAGAAATCCATGTAAATACCAAACGCTGTTTTTACGGTTCGATGAGAAGGTCTAACAGCCCTCGTTTTTTACATCTAGATCAAGCCTGACAATCCGAGAGGCACATTGCCCTAAGGATGGGCTTCTGCCTCCGTCACTGATAAGCGCTTGGGTGGTTCAGCGACCGCCTCTACCTTGCTGGGGTGATTTGGCACCTGCCCCTTCCTTGCTTACCCGCAGGGTGATGCCGTGGTGATACTCGGGTTTTTCCCGAGTGGCACCGAGTAATCACCGGGCGGCTAAGCAAGGAAGAAGTAGGTAAGGACACTCTGGTGCTGCTGCATTATTTGGTTTTAGTAATACCGGTAGGGTGGCCCTCATTTGACCTATCATAAACGAAGCTGAGCCTTTTTTTTAAACTGTTCTGACAGTTGATTGGACATGGAATCAGGGTAATCCCCACTTATAGGAATTTCTTAACTACCTGCTAAATAGTATGTTGAATGCAGCGAGGAAGCCATGCGTTCAGAAAGCACTTGACATATTTCGGCCTTTGGTTAATTAGGCATTAAACTAAATACTAAAGAAAGGAGAAAAGATGTCAGATTCATTCTACAAGGCCATAGCAGACCGCACCCGCCGGGAAATACTCTCCCTGCTGAGACGCCATGGACCGATGTCTGTGAACGAGATCGCCGGCCATTTCACCATCAGCCTGCCCGCCATCAGCGAGCATCTAAAGGTGTTGCGCAACGCAGACCTCGTTTCCACCCGCAAAGATAAGCAGTTCGTCTTTTACAGTCTCAACACCACGGTGCTTGAGGACTTTGGCAGTTGGTTGCTGGATCTGATCCAAAGAAAGGAGAAGAATGATGTCTAGAATCAAGAAGTACAAATGGGCACTGTTGGTGTTGGTTTTGCACCTGGCTGCAGTGCTCTGGTTCGCTACCCAGTTGCCCGCAGATGCGCAAGTTCCAATCCACTGGAACTACCAGAGCCAGATCGATGGCTGGACGGGGCGCACGGCAGGCCTCGTTTGGGGTCTAGGAATAAATGTGTTCATGTTTTTGCTGCTCTTTATGTTTCACTGGTATTCCCCCTGGTACAAACGCAACGCCGAGCGGTTTGAGAATATCTTGCCGCCGCTCACTACCACGCTTTTGAGCTGTTTTGCTGCCCTCAGCCTCTACTCTCTGTATGTGGCCAAATGGGGTGAGGTGCCGGGCATAAAGCTGATCCTGGTGCTCATCGGCTTCCTCTTCGTATTTTTGGGCAATATACTGCCGAAAGTGCCCAAGAACACCATGATAGGCATCCGCACACCCTGGACCATCGCCAATGAGCTGATCTGGGAAAAGACTCACCGTTTGGGCGGTTGGCTGTTTGTGATCGGTGGACTGATCTTGATCATTAAAGGGCTCTTTTTGACAGGTTCCAGCTTGCTTCAGACTATCACTACCGTGCTAGCCTTTGGCTGCCTGCTCTATCCCTCGCTGCATTCGTTTATCTTGTTTAAGAAATCTAGAAACAAAGATAGCTAACTTGCTGAGTAGTAGTGAGCAGACTTAAGGAGCCGTTAGAGCTGAGCTCTCCAGAGCGAGGCTTTGGGTTTTACCTTCGGGTGGGTCGCTTACCGTGGTAATCTACCTGTTTTTATGACTTCGAGCTTGACATTTAGCCTCCAAGCAAAATTCTGGATCAAAACAAACAATGGAGCCCTCATGGACATCACTTTTTGGAGCTGGAACGTAAACGGCCTCAGAGCTGTTTTGCAAAAGGATTTTATCAAGACGATACAGGCGGAAAAGCCAGACTTTCTCTGCCTGCAGGAGACTAAGCTGCAAGAGCATCAGATCCCCAAGGAACTGGACGCTTTGACGGGGTATCAGAGGTATTGGTCTCATGCCGAGCGCAAAGGCTATTCCGGCACCTTGACCATGGCTGCATTTGAGCCGCTGAAGACGGAGTATGCCATTGGCGTGGAAGAGTTTGACACCGAGGGGCGGATAGTGATGAACGAATATGAGAAGTTTATCCTCTTCAATATCTACTTCCCCAACGGGCAGCAAAATGAGACAAGGCTGGACTATAAGCTGCGCTTTTATGAGCGGTTCTTTGAGGTGATGCAACAGAAACGCAAGACGGGCAAGCTGGTTATCGTGGCAGGAGATTACAACACCGCTCATCATCCCATTGACCTCGCACGTCCCAAGGAAAACGAGAAGACTTCAGGCTTTTTGCCCATTGAAAGAGAGTGGCTGGATAAAATCGTAAAGCACGGTTGGGTAGATACATTCCGCCATTTTCACCCTGAGCCGCATCGCTATTCATGGTGGAGCTACAGAGCTGGAGCAAGGGTGAGAAACGTGGGCTGGAGGATAGACTATTTCTTTGTGGATCAAGAACATCTGGCTTGGGTGAAAGACGCAGACATCCGGGATGACGTGATGGGATCAGACCACTGTCCGGTGACGCTGACGATCAGCATCTAAAGCTGGATTATGCGGCTTGGGAAAGGTTATCTTACTTTGAAGGTAAAATCAGATTCGCTGTAGGCGCCGCCCCAACCGAAAGCCAAGCGGTATTGGCCTTTTCCATATTCAAAGGGTAGCTTCAGCTTGAAGGTGTTGCCGCCAATCCACTCGATTTGCAGAGGCTTGACACCCAAGGCGTAGGTATTGGAAGTCAGCATTACCCGAGTGTCCTTTTTGGGCAGGATCAGATAGGCGGCAAAATCGTGTTTGGGCTGCACGGCCAGATATTGAAATTGAAAGAGATAGCTTTTGTTGCGTGAGTATCTTTTGAGAGGCTGGGAGAGCATTTTGACCACAGGGTAGGCGAAGTTTTGCACGCTGTAAAGCTCGTCTGCAATCAAGACTACGCCCACTCCCAGATGGCTGTAATCGGGTGAGAGGATGTTTTCCCTGTGATCGGGTGAATCCATCCAGCCCTGCACGATTTCGGTGGGGCTGAAGACACGTCTGCTGTGTTGATTGTAGGCTAGGTTTTCGCCGATGCACTGCACCATGAGCTGGGGGTAGTATTTCCGTTGCCTGTCACTTACCTGCATACCTTCTTTATCCTGGTGGGCAAAGAACTTTTGGCGTGCCATATTGCGGGCGTGGCGTCGGGCCAAATCGCTGAGCTCAGCATTTGGCAGAAGTGCGGGAAGTTGGTATTTAGCCCTCTGCAGATTGGTTTGTTTGAGGATGGCCGCTTCAAAATCTGCCACCGTGAGCGTGGTGGTCTTGCTGGGAAGCAGTGATGCCAGAAGCAACAGGAAAAGCGGTAAGAATAGTCTGTTCACGTTGCTTTTATCCTCATTAGAAGTTGTATTCCAAGCTCAGGCTGGAGCCGGAAAAGCGGAGCCTGAGGTCTTGTTTATTGGCGTCAAAATCCTTCAAATGGGCGTCCACAAAGGCATCGATCATGCTCAGAGCCGCTGTGATGCCTATCCACCAGACGTCGTTGTTGAATCTATCGGTATATCTCTGCTCCAGTTGCTTGTAACGGCTCGCTTCCAAAGGGTCTGTGCTGTTTAATGCCTTGGTGCGATAATCCTTCAGCTTGGCATCGTGCTGAACAGCCGAGGTAATCAGATAACCGTGCACACCCATCACGACTCCAGCCTTGATCCAAGCATGGTTATAAAGCTGACCTCCACCGGGAAATACAGCGCTGAGCAGCAAGGCTTTGGTGGGTTGGGAAAGCGGTTTGGCAGAGCAGAGATTGGGGATTAGCCAGATCAGGCAAAGCAGCGGAATGAGGATGAGTCTTGTGTGTTTCATGGGGATAGAATCAGCGGTAAAAGCTATGGAGATCAAGCTGTAAAAGCCGCTCCAACTGCAGCCCTTCTCTCCAAGAGTAATCTGGATGAGTGTCAAAATCCAGAGCAGTGTCGATGATCCTCACCGCAGCATGGCTGGAGGCAAAGAGGTCGTAGCCATTGAGGATGCCGGCCAGGAGGAAAGAGGCAAACATATCTCCGGAGCCGGGATGCTTGCCTTCCTTGATGCCGTAGGCGATGGTCTGCCAGCGGCCTGAATCTGCATCATATACACCGCAAAGACGCTGGGTTGTATCCACAGAGGGGATGCTGCTGATCGCTACCTGGCGAGGCCCTAACTCACAGAGCCACTTGGCGATAGCTTCCCAATCAAGCCTGGCATCATCGAGGGATTCTTCACCCAAAAGGAAGGCCACTTCGCTGATGTTGGGTGTGATGAGGTCTGCCTTTTTCACCAAGCGACGCATGGCGGTCACCATGTCTATATCGTAGCAGGGATAGAGTATCTGCTGGTCGCCCAAGACGGGATCGACCAAGACGAAGGTGTCCTTATTGGCGAGATTATCAATGGCATAGTTGAGGATGTCCACCTGATCCGGCCCGCCTAAAAAGCCGCTGTAAATAGCGTCGAAATTGGTCTTTAACTCCTGCCAGTGATCGATGAAGGTGGTCATTCCCTCATCAAAGGGCAAAAAAGTATAGTTGGGATGGTCTGTATTGGCAGAAAGCAGGGCGGTGGGCAGAGCGGCGACTCTGATGCCCAGACGATAGAAGATGGCGATGGCGGCGACAAGCGAGGTGTGGCCGATGCCGGAGAGGTCATGAGCGGCTAAGACTCTTTTGGAAAGTGCTTGCATTATGTTCCTGTGGTGATGGGCGTTGGAGGCATAAGAAGCGTGGGCGAGCGGAAGGAAAGGAGGCCGAATCCGCTCGCCACGTCTTAGGGGTTGTTTAATGGTTTTCCTTGCAGAGCTCTATCAGCACTCCCAAAGTGGATTTGGGGTGCAGGAAAGCTATATCAGCTTTATGGGCTCCGGGACGGGGTGTTTTATCAATGAGGTTGATCCCTTTTTCCTCTGTTTCTTTCAGAGCAGCTTCCAAGTCTTCCACTGCAAAGGCAATGTGTTGCACACCTTCGCCTTTCTTTTCGATAAACTTGGCTACCGGACTGTCTTCAGAAGTGGGAGCCACCAGCTCGATGCGTGTGTCTCCGACGGGGAAAAAGGCTACTTTCACCTTTTGGGAAGGGACTTCTTCCACTCCCTCCAGAGTGAGTCCCAGCTTTTCATAGAGGGCAATCCCTGCGTCCAAGTCCTTCACTGCGATGCCGATGTGACTGACCTTCTTAATCATTTCTTGCTCCCGCTCGTACACTGGTCTGCCAAGTCATAGCCGATCTGCAGAGCTTTGAGGTTGAGGTCGATAAAAGCGGGTTTCACGCTCTGTCTCAGAGAAATCTCCAATGACTCTTCCTTGACCACTTTGGTGAGGCGCACCAGAAATCCCAAAGCCAGGATGTTGGTGCTGATGGCGGAACCGAGCCTTTCGATGGCGATATCGGTAAAGGGAAGTTCGTAGGTGTTGTCCGCTGCCAGAGCGATGTTTTTCACGAAGGTGGTATCCACGATGAGGATGCCGTTGTCTCTCAAATCAAAGAGGTATTTATCGCAGGCTTCCTGGGTGAGGGCGAGCAGGCAGTTGAAGTTCATGGCTTCAGGGAAATAGATTTCTCTGTCGCTGATGATCACGTCTGCACGCGATGAACCACCGCGGGATTCAGGGCCATAGCTCTGGGTTTGGGTTACGTGACGTTTATCGATCACAGCGGCTCTTGCCAAGATAATGCTGGCTAAGATGAGGCCTTGACCGCCGCTGCCGGAAAGTCTGATTTCATAGTTCTTCATTCTTCATCTCCCATGGCAGAAACACGTTTGAGTAAGTCTGCATACATTTCAGAGTATTCTGGCTTGACCTCTTTGATCAGGGTTCCACGAATGATCTTGCCTTCCACCTTTTCGGGAGGTAGCTTGTCCGCGGCTGAAAGTGGGATAGAATTGTCCCGCATCTCTTTCATCATCTGGCTGGGGCCGCCTTTTTTATTGAGACGTCCATAGATGACGGGGCAAGCACTCACTACTTCAATGAGGCTAAAGCCGGGATGAGTGAGGGCATCGACCACCATCTTTTGCACTTCCTGAGTGTGGAAAGCGGTGGTGCGAGCCACGTGGGTAGCTCCTGCGCCCATGGCGAGCTTGCAGATGTCAAAATCCGGCTCGATATTTCCATAGGGAGCTGTGGTGGCGATTGCCTCGTGGGGTGTGGTGGGTGAAGCCTGGCCACCGGTCATACCGTAGATGTTGTTGTTGATCAAGATCACGGTGAGATCAAGGTTGCGTCTTGCAGCGTGGATCAGGTGATTGCCACCGATCGCCGTGCAGTCTCCATCACCGGTGACTACGATCACTTTTAGATGGGGCTTGAACATTTTGACGCCGGTAGCAAAGGCGATGGCTCTGCCATGCAGGGTGTGAAGGGTATTAAAATCCACATACACAGGCATACGTGAAGAGCAACCGATACCGGAAACCATCACGATGTCATCTCGGTCTATCTCCAGGCTGGCAACGCCTCTGATGATGGAACCAAGCACGATTCCATTGCTGCATCCGGCACACCAGACGTGGGGGAATTTCTTATCATGTCTCAGATAATCATGCACTACTTTTTGGGGTATGTTGGCCATTACATCACCTCCTTGACTTTACTGAGGATTTCGTTTGGTGTAAGCATCTGTCCATTTACCTTGGTGAGGCCTACCACGGTGCCTTCGGTCTTGTCCTTGGTCAGGCGTTTGATCTCACGGATAAATTGGCCTTGGTTGAGCTCCGGCACGATGACAGCTTCAACATTTTGCAGCATCTTGCGCACCGCTTCATCTGGGAAAGGCCAGATGGTGAGAGGACGCAAAAGCCCAAGCTTGATGCCTTCGCTGCGGGCAATCGCTACGGCAGCCTTGGCAGAGCGAGCCGTGATGCCTGCTGCGAAGATCGCAATCTTGGCATCTTCCATCTGATGGCTTTCGATCTGAACCAAGTCACGGATGTTATAGGTGATTTTGTTGCGCAAGCGGGCCATCATTTCGGCTCCTTCAGCGGCTTTGTTTGTGGGGAAGCCGAGGGAGTCGTGAGTGAGACCTGTCACGTGGAATCTATATCCTTCGCCATAGCTGGCCAAAGGTGAGAGATACTTTTGGTCTTTATCATAGTGCTTGTACCAGTGAGGTGGCACGTTGGGCTTGATCCTGTTGATCACACGGGTGTTTCTCAAATCCGGCAAGAGCACAGATTCCCTCATGTGACCGATCACTTCATCGAGTAAAAGTATCACGCAGGTGCGATACTTTTCGCTGAGGTTGATCGCCCTGATGGTGAGCTCATAGCTTTCTTTCACGCTGTCAGGGTAAAGGACGATGGCAGGGCTGTCTCCATGTGAACCCCAGCGGGCTTGCATGATGTCAGCCTGAGAGGGGCTGGTGGGCATGCCTGTGGATGGGCCTGCTCTTTGAACGTTTACCACCACGCAGGGGGTCTCGGTGATCTTGGCAAAGCCAATGCCTTCCTGCATGAGGGAAAAACCGGGGCCACTGGTGGCGGTGAGCGCTTTGGCTCCTGCTAATGATGCGCCGGTGATGGCACAGATACTGGCAATCTCATCTTCCATCTGGATGAAGACGCCGCCACGCTTGGGAAGCTCACGTGCCAAGATTTCGGCAATCTCTGTGGAAGGTGTAATCGGATAGCCGGCAAAGAAATTGCAGCCGGCATCTAAAGCTCCATAGGCTACGGCTTCGTTGCCCTGCATCAGCACGTTTTTGCGCTCGTGCTTCTGCTCCAGTTCCTCCAAGGGACCGGGGACTTTCACTTCAGCTTCAGCCTTGGCTTTGGCCTTGGTTTTGGCCTTGGGAGCGGCAGTTTTGGTGTTCTCTTTTGCTTTTGACATTTCTTCTTTTACTCCTTAGCGGTCCTTTGCACCGGTGATGGCAAAGTCTGGGCAGAGCCTATCACAAGTCTCACAATGAATACATTTTTCCGGATTCGCCACGTAAGGTGAGCCATCCGCTCGACGTCCAAGGCACCCAGTGGGACAAAACGCCACACAGATGCCACACTTTTTGCACCAATTGTAATAGATCCACACGGGAGAGCTCAAGTCTCCCGGGTCTTTTACCTCGGTGATCTCCACTTCCATTTTTTCTGGAATGTCTTCTTCTCGGATGATCATGCCTGATTTGCCTTTTTGGACTTTACTGGGCATCTTTCCTCCATATATCTTTGTTATTATGTTTTAAAACGATTTAGACAGCTCTCCCCCGCCTTGGAACAGGTAAGGGCAGGGGAGAGATATTTGAAACAATGTTACTTGTTGTGGTTAGCGATCAGCTTCTTGTAGAAGTCTCCCAAACGCTTGGCACCTTCACGGTTTGTCTCCAAGCTCTCGTAGGAGAAGTTAAGACGCATGGTATGGTGGCCGCCACCGTCGCAGAAGAAGGAAGTTCCAGCAACATAGGCTACGTTTGCTTCCTTGATACAATCCAGCAATACGGCGTTGGTATCCAAGTATTTGGGGCCTTCCAGCATCAGGAACAGGCCGCCTTCAGGACGAGTCCAGGTAAACTCTTCCGGCATAAACTCATCCAGAGCTTCCAACATGCCTTTCTGCTTTACGCTATACATCTTTTTGATCTCTTCGATCTTGCTGTCCAAGAGGCCTTTCTCCATAAAGCGGGCAGCGATGCGCTGAGTGAAGGGGGGAGTGCAAAGGTCAGCGGATTGTTTGGCAACAACGATCTTATCAAGGACGTCAGGATGCCCGATCACCCAGCCAATCCTGAAGCCGGGGCAGAAGATTTTGGAGAAGGTGCCCAAAAGAATCACGTGGCCAGTGCCATCCAGCTCATAGATGGTCTTCTGCTCTTCACCTTCATAGCGAAGCTCACGATAGGGGCTGTCTTCCAGAATGAGGATGTCATAACGATGAGCGATATCAAGGATTTGCTTCCTTCTGCGCTCGCTCATGGTCATGCCGGCGGGGTTGTGGAAATCTGGGATCAGATAGATGAATTTGGGTCTTTTGCCTAATGCTATCTGTTCTTTGATCCTCTCTTCCATGTAGACGGGATCTTCGCCTTCTTCATCCATGGGAATGCCGATCATCTTGGCACCGTAGTTATGGAAAGCATTGATGCCGCCCAGGTAGGAAGGCAAACCCACGATCACGGGATCGCCTGGATCGATAAAGACCCTGCCGACCAGATCAAGAGCCTGCTGAGAAGCTGTGGTGATGATCACATTTTCCTTGCCGATATTAAAACCATGGGAATTGTACCTCTTAACCAAGAGCTCACGCAACAGGTTGTCACCTTCGGTGGAGCCATACTGCAGAGCGATATTGGCTTCTTTGTCCATCACTTCGTTTGTGACTTCTTTGAGTTCTTGGACGGGGAATGTGAGCGGAGAGGGAAATCCTCCGGAGAATGAGATGAGTCCGGGCTGTCCCAAATACTTGAGCAGCTCACGGATAGCGGAACGCTTCATACCTTTTGCACTGGTAGATAACGCAGCTTGTAAATCGGTGATCATGATGATCCTCCATCTATGTTATTTTTGTCATATATCAAAACTTTCTTATTGGTCTTGCGCCACTCCTGATATGCCGCTTTGATCTGAAGTTCCCAGACAATGCGCTTGTCGTTGTCTTCAAAAGTAACAATATCAATGTAGTGAGTGCGCTTGCTCTTGCCAATAAAACTCTTGCGGGGAAATTCTACCACGATCTCGCCGTCATAATTGAGGATGGCGATTTCGTTCAAAAAAACCCCGTCGGCGATCTGGATAACCGCACGTGCTTCCACACTTCCAGACTGGACATCCCGAAAGTGGATATTCATATTTCACTCCATTTATCCATATATCATCAAAGTATATTTGAAGCCCATTTTGGTCAAGCTCTTTTTTATTCCTTCCGGTTTTGAGAGCTCAAAAACAGCATACAATGAGCCGCAACGCCACCTGACCCACTCACACCCAATCCTTCCTCTGTGGTGGCTTTGATGGAAATCTGGCCTATGTCTGTCGCCAAAAGAGATGCGATGTTTTCCCGCATGGCATCAATATAGGGTTTGAGCTTGGGTCGTTCGCACACGATGGTGGCATCCAGGTTCATCAACCTATAACCCTTGGAAGTGACCATCTGCCAGACAGTCTCAAGCAACTTGCCACTGTCGGCGTCCTTATATTGCGGATCCGAAGGCGGAAAGTGGGTTCCGATATCACCTAAAGCCAAAGCTCCCAAAAGGGCATCCATCACGGCATGCAAGAGTACATCCGCATCTGAATGTCCCAAAAGACCATATTCATGCTCGATCTTGACCCCACCCAGGATGAGCGGGCGACCGGGCACCAATCTATGGACGTCGTAACCTTGGCCTATTCTAAACATGCTTTAATCCACTGTGATAGATTTGGACACGTTTTTGGGGACATCGGGATGCACGCCGTGGTCCGCTATGCCGAGTCTATCCAGCTTCTTCATCTTGCGGATGCTCATCTTGAGCGCCAAAAGCTGCAGGACAACGGTTGCCGAGAAGCAGGTAAGCAGGCTATCACCGGTTTTGGGCAGGAAGATGTAGTTCCAGCCGTAATAGAGCTCTTTGCTGGGCTTTTCAGACGCATTCTTGCGCAGCTTATCGTTTTCCTCTGCAATCACATAGGTATCAGCACCCCTGATCTTGTGGGTATTGATCTGAGATATGGTGAGGTTCACGTCCCTTTCGCTGGGCCCTGTGATGTAGATCAGAGGGTAATTTCTATACATGGGCTCGATGAACTCCTTCTCTTTGATGATGTTATTGAATATCTTGTAGCCTTCGGGACTGAGGTTGAATGGCTTGGCTGCTGTAAAGGTCCAAGCACTGAGCGCCCTGATGATCTCAATCATCTCTTTGCGGTCTACACCATGCTCGGTGCACTGTTCGCCGATATCATCCAGGGCATCGGTGAAGGTCTTGCTATAGTTGCGCACATGCTTGAGCCCAAAGACAGTGTTTTTGCCCAAGATGGTGTTTGGCCCGTGCTTAAACTCGCTGGCTTCCTTGCCTTCAGCGTGATTGAGCACCGTTTCTCTGATCTTGAGTGCACCTTCCATGGCCACACCGGTGATTTTGGTGGCCAAAATATGCAAGGAAGGCTCCATGTAGATCTTGGCTGCCACGGCGTCGATGATGTCTGCTGTGTTGGTGACAGTTTCTTTGATCAGCTCCGGGATGTAGGCCAAGCTCTTCAGACGCGTCTCTAACTGAACCTGCTTTTCCTTCTTTTCCTCGTCATTCCAGCCGTTTTTGGTCTCTTCCAAGATCATCTTGGCGGTGCGTATCGCCAGGTAATAGAGCAGCGTGATCTGATTCATGAAGCTTTTGGTAGCCGGCACTGCAATCTCAGGGCCGCAGAGGATGGGGATGGCCACATCGCTCTTTTCCTGACCCAAGGTGGAGTTCATGTTGTTTACCAACACCACCTTAGACACATCCAACCCGGAAGAATCAATGTCGTTGAAGATGTCGATCAAGTCTTTGGTTTCGCCGGATTGAGAGACGCCGATAATCAAGTCGTGATCCTTGAGGCAGTTCGAATATTCACCTCTAAAGTCTCCGGGCAGGATGGGAATGATCTCAAAACCAGCAATTTCATTGAAGAACAGCGAAGCCACCTTGGTAGCGTGGAAGCTGGTTCCACAGGCGATGGTATAGGCACGGCGCTGGTGTTGCACTGTCTCTTTGATGAGTTTCAAAAAGCTGAGCACTTCTTTCTCAAAATCCTGGACGCTTTTCAGCTCGCACACGCTATCCAGAGCTTTGGCCAAAGCGATGCGGGAAAGCTCATAGTCGTCTCCAATCAGCTCGATAAAGACGTTCTTTTCGGCGCAGAAGAAGTACTTCTTATCAAAATCCTGCTTGAGAGCCACATCGAAGATCTCAGGGAAGTCCTTTTGGCAGATGGGGAAGAAAGCCTGCCACTTGGGCGAAGAATGGAAGTCGTCAAAGACCTTTTCCCTGTTAGCTGGGTTTTCTGCCTGCATCAACTTGGAAGCCAGCTCACCTATAGCTTTGGTCATGTCATTGTTTTCCAGAAGCTTACACATCCTCTTGCCCGTGTTTGAACCTCCCAGGAAGAGCTTCACCAACTTGCCCGTAGATTCCACCTCGGCAAAGATTTCCTGCTCCATAAAGAATTCATACTCCGGCAAAAGCTGCACGTCTTCTGCTCTCAGCTTGGAATACACCGCTTTTGTGGGAATTTTACCGCCTTTGGCATAGGTTTCATCTTCTTGATTGAAGTGCTTGAAGCAAAGGTCTTTACCTGCATAAACCTGGAAGTAATCCGAGTTGTATTCCACAAATTCACCTTCGCGCAGATTCACCAGCATCTTGGTAAACTTCAACACAGCAGTGAGATCGCTGGAAGCCAGGGCAAACTTACCACCATCCAGTTCACCCACGCCAAAATAGAGGCTACTGCCGCTCTTGATCGCCCAAAGCGTGCGAGTCTTAGGATGCACGATCACAGCAGCATATGAGCCCACCAAATCCTGATTGGCACTCACGATAGCTCTGCGCATGCAAGCCTTGATCTCTTCTGCAGCCTTCGGTTTACCCGCTTTTTCCAGCTCAATATCAAAATAGTGCTCCACCGTATGAACCACTATCTCGCCATCGTTATCGCTCACCACAGTGTGGCCTTCCTTGGTGAGAAAGACCTTCATTTCACGTGTGTTGGTGATGTTTCCATTGTGTGCACCATAGAGATGACGCTTACACTTCACTTCATGGGGCTGAGCGTTGTCTTTGGTGACCGCTCCAAAGGTCGCCCAACGCACCTGTCCACAAAAGATTTGACCTCTCTGGCGCTCAATGCCCAAGGTCTTGACCAAGGTGCTGGGAGCGCCCACATCCTTGAGTAATACTATATCTTCACCTTCAGCTTGGAAGGCGGCTCCGGTGGAATCAAAGCCCCGATACTCCAGTGCTTTGAGCAGTTGCGCGGCATATTGTCCTAAATTTGGTTGCACTTTTGCCAAAGCTAAACCCAAGACTCCACATCCCATTCCAAACACGGGTATGCGAATGCTGGGGTTGAACTTAGCCACTTTTCCGGCCAAGCGTCGCAGCCAGGAATTGTAGGCCGTCAAAACTCTTTTCATAATCATGATAAGTCCTTTCTGTAATGTTTGATAAGCAGAGTCGCCACTAACAGGTCCGCCTCATCCGTTATCTTGATATTCAAGGCATCCGAATCCAAGCCCCTCACCTCTGCCCCATAATGCTGCACCAAAGCGGCATCATCCGTAGCTTCAAATCCATCTTGCACCGCTTTTTGATGGGCATCTCGGATAAGAATGTATTCAAAAGCCTGAGGCGTGAGCGCTTGCACCAGATTTTCCCGCTTGACATGCCTCACGATTAGGCCATCCTGAACCTCTTTGATGCTGGGCTTGACTTTGGCCACAGGGATCACGGCAGAACAGAGCTCCAGCTCCGCAGCCAGCTCGGCAATCACACTCTTTTGGAGCAGAGGCCGCACCCCGTCATGGATAAACACCAATTTGCTGTCTTGAGGGCAAGCCATCAGTGCTTTAAAAACAGATTCCTGCCTGGTTTTCCCACCCGAAATCACCTTGATGCTCTTACCCAAACGATGCTCTTTGATCAGCTTATCAGTGGTCTTAAGCTCATCTTCCGGTGCGGTAACCACGATCTCATCTATCAGAGAAGACTCCACAAAAGGGATGATAGCCCGGATCAAAATGGGAACGCCATCCAGCAGCAAAAACTGCTTCTTGAGCTCGCCGCCCATCCTGAAGCCACTGCCAGCAGCAGTGATGATGGCTACATTCACTCCTTCCACAGGTAAAACACTCCTCTGGCTTCACGCTTCACGCTGAGTTTACCTTGCAGATTGAGCTCCCGCAGGATTTTGCTAACCTCGTTGATGTGTGTGCCCAAGGTGACGGAAAGGTCTTCCGCAGTGCAGGGACGGCGCAGGAGCACAGCTCGGATCTGTGAGATAAAGTCATCGCTCACCGGCTGCAATACTGGAAGAGCCGCTTTGGCGATCACCTCTACGGGCATGGTCAAGCGGGCTGAAAACAGCCTTTGGATGCTGTGAAGCAACTCCGGCGGCGCAGCTTGCACCCATTCTTCCGCTCCGGGGCGGTCAAGTGCATTGAGCTGAACCAGATCCGGCTTGATCTGCTCAATCGCTGCTATCAGGGCTTCCAGCTCTTCCGGCACATCGCTTATCCCTTGAATGATAAACACTTCCAGCCATATTTGTCCCTGATATTCACGCCTGAGGTCGGTCAGACTTTGGATCAGAGTTTCTACTTTTAGCTGAGGATGCGGCCGGTTGATCTTTTCAAAGCTTGCTTGGGATGCGGCATCCAGCGATGGCAGGATCAGGTCGCAGGGTATGACCTCATCACGTAACTGTTTGTCATAGAGCAGGGTTCCGTTGGTGAGCAATGCCAGTTTATACTCCGGATAATGGGTTTTTATGTGCTGAATTACCCTGCCGATGCCGCTATTGAGCGTAGGCTCTCCAGCACCCGAAAAGGTGATATAATCGAGATGTGGCTTTTGCGCCAGCGCCTTATCCAGTTCTGCCAAAACGCCGTCTATTTCGATGTATTCCGCTCGCTCCACCAAGAGGTCGGTGGTGCGCTGAACTTCACAATAGACGCAGTTTAGGCTGCAGTATTTAAAGGGAGCTAAATCCACACCCAAGCTCAAGCCCAGGCGTCTGGAATTAACAGGGCCAAAAAGATGACGGTATTTACTCATTTAAAAGGTTGTTCCAAATTGCAGGTGTGGCTCCCAGCCGCCTTTGTCGAGATTGTAGGCATAGTCAAAACCGATGAGGCCAAAGGGACTTCGGATGCGCACTCCAGCGCCGGTGCCTTTTTTAAACTTGAGGAAGTTGAAGTCTCTCATCTTGTTAAAGCTGTCTCCAGCATCCAAAAAGGCCAGGAAGATGATCTGATCCCCGGCGATAGGGTAACCCACTTCTGCGCTGAAGATTATCGCCCTGGTTCCGCCTCCGGCAGGACCGATGCTACGATCAGGATAGCCACGGATGCCGTCCACGCCAGTGCCTCCCAGATAAAACTTTTCATCCGGTGGTGCGTCTTTATTTCTTCCATAGGGCATCACATAGCCAAAGCGCCACTTATTTCTGAGCGTGATCTTTTCCCATGCTTCGGCAAACCAGCTCACCTGCATGATCTGCTTGAAGTAGTCAAAGTCACCACCCAGAATTCCACCCGCAAGCTCTGAAAATACAGTCACTTGAGAACCTTTGGTAGGGAAAAAGATATTGTCTCGCGAGTCACGTGTGATGGTGGCATTGATGGAGCTGGTGTATCTCCAGGAAAGCGAATCCAGCTCCAGCAGAGTCGCATTAGCCAGAGAGTCAGCCATGATCTTTTCCATATTGGTGATGCGGTATTTCTTGCTGTAGAGTGAGTAACTGCCCACGATGCGCGTGCGATCTATCCACGGCAGATACTGTCCCAAACGCAAACTGGCTCCCCGTGTGGAAATCTTGTAATAGAAAGAGCTCCAGTCCTTCTGTGTATAGTATAGGTTTGCACCGAAAAGGATATCTGTATCATACAGATTGGGATTGGTGAAGCCTAGCTCGAAGTTTTGAACGCTGCCACCGAATTCCCAGCTCAAATTGCCAGCCCAGTTGTTGCCAAAGAGGTTGTTTTGAGAGACGGAGAGCTGCCCCACAAATTTATCCTGACTGTTATAGCCCACGCCTCCATTGGCCACACCGGAATGCTTATCCGTAACATCAATATAGAGATCGATGTCGCCATTTTGGTTGATGGGCAGATAATCCAAGCCGATGTCCGGCTCAAAGAAACCGAGGTTATAGATGTTTTGCTGACTGCGTATCACTTGACTCTGACGGTAGTAGTCACCCGGAGCGATGTCCAATTGCCGCCTGATTACCTTCTCTTTGGTGCGTCTATTGCCAGCGATGTGGATCTGTCTGACCTTGGCACGTGAACCCTCATTGATTTTCAGGGTCACCTGCAATTCCTTGTCTCCCCGTGTCTTCTCGTGCTGGATATGAGTGTAGATGTAACCTTCGTCAAAATACATGGAATAGACTTTGCCAAGCTGCTTTTCAAACTTGGCTTCATCGAAAGGCTCGCCCACTTTTTGGGTAAACTGGGATAGAATCGTGGCGGTATCGAAGTTTTGATTGCCTTCCACCGTCAAGCCACCCATCAGATACTTCTCACCTTCGTGGACGACGATCCTGAGCTGTAAATCCTTTTCATTTAAGGGGATCAGCTCCCAGGGCCCAATCCTTACATCCACATAGCCTCTTTGCTTGTAATAGGTGGCCAGATTGACCAAATCCGTCTCAAACTTTTCCTGCTCAAAGCGTCCAGAACGCAGCAACGATGCCACTTTGGTCTTCATCCTTTTCTGCAAGACTTCGGATTCTATCTGCTCGTTTCCCTCGAAGATTATGGATTTGATGGCTACCCTTTTCCCCTCTTCGACCTCCACTTTCACTCTCACTCTATTGGTCTCATCCACGTTTTCAAATATGGTCACCCTAACGTTGTTAAAGCCTTTGCTCTTATACTCTTTGCTCAGCTTTTGCTCCAAGCTATGCTTTTGATGTTCGCTCCAAAAACTACCCACTCTCAGGCTGATAAGTTCGTCAACTCTATCCTTTTTCACCGCTTTCATGCCCAAGAATTCGATATTGGCCAAAACGGGATTTTCCACCACTTGGATGATCAAGTTCACTCCCGTACGATAAACCTCGGAATGCACCTGAATATCCTTGTAAACCCCCATTTTATAGAGGGTTTTGATGGCACTGGCCACCTGTTCCGGATCAAGTGGGTCACCCACTCTGATGCCAATGGCTGAAGTAGCCAACTCCGCAGAAGTGCTCTTGTTGCCTTCTACCCTGATGGCGTATATGGTCTCGCCGTAAGCTGACAAGCTGGCGATGCTGATCAGTAGTGCAATGCACAGCAAAAGATGCTTTAATCTCATTACTTTTTATACCTCAAATCGGTTTGAAAGACAAGTCTTTGAAAGGCGCCATTTGTGTAAAGTCTTTTTTTTTATAGAGGGCAAAACTGCGGCTTTAATGACCTACTTTGATACCTGATTCTATAGACCTGATATTGTGCGTTTTTGACCTTCTCTCACTCGCTCACAGCAAACTTCCCTCCATAATATACTCTGACGATGTTCGCCCCATAACGAAAATCCCAAAATTCCGATCTCGTAACTGTCTGATAAGGCTCAGGATACGAAATTGATTAAATATTGTTTCTTTCTTTCCACAAGTCACATACTTGGGACAGGCCATCATCAGCGAATTTCTTTTTTTACACCACAGCTACTGCCTTTCCAAAGCAGAAATCGAGCAATCTCAGGGCAAATAATACAGAAAAACTGCAAAATAATCCTTGACATAAAGTGAGGCTCAAATATCGTGTCATTTATTGCAGACAAACTGCAAAAGGAGAAGATATGATTATAACATTCAGCGTCCAAAACTTTCGTTCGATCCGCCAGAAAATCACCCTGGACTTTCGTGCGTCGTCGGATAACCACTTAGAGGAATACTTTGTCTATGAGATTCCCAAGCCCAAGGTGAGAATATTGCGTATGGCCATGATTTATGGTGCCAATGCCTCTGGTAAGACCAATATTTTGAAAGCCCTGGAATTTTTGAGGGAATTCATTTCGTCTCCAATCAGCGTTAGAGATGAGCCCATCAAATACCTTCCCTTTGCCTTGGACAGTGAAAAACCAAGCACTTTTGAAATTGAATTCTGCCATGAGGACATCATGTATTCATACAATGTGGAGCTAAATACTGAGAGAATACTATCTGAGAGGTTGGACTACTACCCCAAGGGAAGAGTTGCAAATGTGTTCCAACGCGATTACGACCCCAAAAAGGATGCTTACAAGTACAAGTGGACATATCGAGGTTACAGTAAAGCTATTCAGGACAGACTGGAGCTCAGCATCCGCAACCAATCTGTTTTGACCACCATCGCTTCAATTGAAGCCAAGGGACCTCTACAAAAAGCGCGTGAATGGTTTAAATTTTATCTTCTTCGCTTGCTTGAACCGCAGCACGATCTAAAAAATCTTGTCGTCAATGCAATTAGTAAAAAGGAATTGTCTCGAGAGTTCGCCCTTTCCCTGATGAAAACTGCTGATCTGATGATAACTGATTATAAATTGATTGAACTACAAGTATCGGAGGAGATTCTGAGAGAATATAAAGCCTCTACTGGAAAACCGTACAACTCAGTCGATGAGCCTACTCCTAAATTCGTACTCCTATTGATAGAGCACAGCGTTGATGGAGGTAACTTCATGATAGAATTTCTTGATGAGTCATCTGGAACGCAACGCTTTTTTGGCTTTGCTGCCCTACTCAATAAGTTGATAAAAAGGCCTGTATCTGTTTCTATTGATGAGCTCGACAGCTCCCTCCACCATGATTTAGTAATCCACTTTCTCTATATGTTCCTAAGCAATTCCAAATCCGGCCAATTGCTCTTCACCACACACGATATAAGCTTACTCGGAGAAAAAGACATTGCCCGCAGAGACTGCATTTGGATCACAGAACGCAAAAAAGACGGCAGCACTAAGCTCAGTAATGTCTGGGATAATTACCCTGTAAGAAGAGAGCACTCTATAGAAAGTCTCTACAAGAAAGGCTTCTTGGGTGGCAAACCATTTCTTGGCAGCATTCATATTGAGGTGGACGATGTCGAAGAGGCGTAAAACAGAACTGGATGCAAAACTTAAAAAATACAGACATACGATCAAGGTGTTCTGTGATGGAAAGGCCGAAGAACAATATATGCAATCGATTGGAGATGAGATTGAACATGATGTTGTGAGTTTTAGCATCAGATCCTTGCCTAAACGGGCTGATCAATTCAAAAGGGTTTTTAAAGAAATCCAATCCTTGTTAAATGACAAAGAACAACACACGCTGATTTTTTATCTTCTGGACATGGACACCATTTACGCTCAGGGCAAGATATCGGAATACATGCAGGCAAGGGACAATTGTTTGCATTCGAGAAATGCCAATGGCAGGCTATTCATCATCGAAACCAGGCCCTGCTTTGAGTTTTGGCTATTGCTCCATTACGATTTCGTAACCAGAATGTTCAAATGTTGTGATGATGTGATACTTGAGCTTAAAAAGCACTGGCCAGAATACAATAAGAGCCTCAACTGCGCAAAACAAATCTATGCCAAACTGCAAGACAAGCTTGAGGATGCCATCGAAAGAGCCCGTTCGATAGAACCTATTCACTCCTATTCTCAAATGCATACCTTTTTTGACGAACTAAGAAGGATTATCCAAAGCCAACGTCAATCAACTTGAGGAAAGAAGAAGCTCACGAGATTCATTTCATCCCTGAACCTCAGCCACCAGAGACGAATATCCCCAAGCCACCCCTACTTACCACCTTAATTCCACCTTAATTAAACAAAGGAGGCTCTAAGGTAGGTAACAGCCCTGACCCCACCGAAAGGTTGCCAACCACCCACCTCTTCCTTGCTTAGCCGCCCGGTGATTACTCGGAGCCACCCGGGAAAAACCCGAGTATCACCACGGCATCTCCCTGCGGGTAAGCAAGGGCCAAGTGAGTGGAGGGTCACCAAGCGGACTAAAATAAAGACCTGCCATCCCA
>JAKQWO010000014.1 GCA_029561955.1 Candidatus Cloacimonadota bacterium | reverse complement strand
AATTCGACGGTCTCACCTTTGTTTGGGCCAGACATTGCTTCAATGCTCAGTGTGTCGTTGGACATGAGGAATTTAAACTCTGCTCCATCGATGGTGACATACTGGATCGTTTCAACTCCATCTTCCATAGCCATGGGGTTGCTGCCTGTCCAAAACTCAATAAAGTTGAGGAAGACAATGTCCGCAAATGTGGCCAAGTAATAGACAGGAACGATGTTCAGCAGCCAGAAGACGAGGCTTGTGACAAACTTGTCGCCTGACACTGAGCCGTTGAAGTCATAGACCTTTTTGGTGAAGGCAAAGCTGCCATAGCAGCCAAACATGCTCATCATCAGGAATGAAGCAAGTGTGGCCATTAGGATGAGTTTTTTGAATCTCTTCATTTTCATTCTCCTAAGTAGGTTTATTATTCTGACAATTTAGTCGCATCCTGCTTGGTTGTCAAGTAGTAAAATGCAGGAATGACGATGAGAGTCAAAAAAGCTGACACGATCAAGCCGCCGATTGAGACCACACCCATGGATTGACGAAACTCTTTCATGCTTTCGCCGATGCCCAAAGCCATGGGCAGCATTCCGATCACGATGGACAGGGTGGACATGATGATGGGCTTGAGCTTCAGCTCGCCAGCTTCCAACAGAGCATCACGGCTGTTTAAGCCTTCTTTGCGTCGCATATTCACGTGATCGAGGATCAAAATGGCGTTATTGACCACGATACCGACCAGCATGATGGATGCCATCATTGAGAAGATATTAAGCGCTTGGCCTGTGACCAACAGGGACAGGATCACACCAATCAATCCCAAAGGCACAGTTGCCATGATCAGAAGAGGCTGGGTGAAGCTTTCCAATATGGCAGCCAGCAACATATAGGTGAGCAGGACAGCCAGCATGAAGGTCTTGAGCATGTCTTGAACGGTGTCGGCCAACATCTCAGCGGTTCCACCCCAAGCCATATGATAGCCTGTAGGCAGCTCGATTTTTGCCAAGCGAGCTTCGACTTCGGAAACCACATCTCCCAGCTTCGTATCGCCGCTCAGATCCGCAGTGAAGACGATTGTTCTAAAGCGATCCATATGCGTGACTCTGTTTGCGCCCGTGCCAAAAGAGATGTCTGCCAGTTGTGAAAGCAGGTAGTTTTGGCCATGGATGGGCAGAGTGAGCTGCATCAGCTTGTCAGGCGAATTGACATATTCTTCATCCAAGGTGATCTTGATGTCATACTGGTTTCCATGTTCGGTATAGTGTGTGGTCACAAATCCTTCCACTGCCGCTCTGAGAGCGATTGCCAGGTCATAAACCATAGCACCGGTAAGAGCCATCTGATCACGTTTGGGAGTGATGGTAATCTCAGGACGCCCGAGCCTGCTGCTGGTATCAAGGTTCATCATCCCAGCTGTGCCTTCCAAGGCATTGAGGTAGCGCACCTTGATCTCTTCCAGCTTTTCGTTGTCTTGTCCTTTTAGATAAAACTCAACGGGCGCATTTCCCGCACCACCCATAAACTGCTGCATACCTACCTGGATTTTGGCGTTGGGGATGTCTGCCAAGTCCTTGGTGAGCAAGGCAGCTATTTGGGCGCTGGAACGCTTTCGATCTTTTTGTTCTACCAGCTTAACCTCTGCAGAAGCCAGGTTTACACCGGTGTCTATCATTCCAGATTGCCCCAGGTTGGTGATCACATGTTCCACTTCTTTATACTTGCCGATGTGTTTATGGATTTGATCCAAGACCTTGGCTGTTTCATCGAGGTTATAGCCTTGTGGCAGTTCCACCTTGATGTTGACGCTGCCCTGATCCACAGCCGGGAACAGCTCCATGCCGATGACGGGGAAGAGGGCAAAGCTGCCGATCAGTAGAACCACCGAAATCACCATGACAGTGGTACTGCGGGCTTTATTCCTGATGAGGGAGCCGAGGAACCTCTTGTAGAGACCTGAGAATTTGTCGAAAGCTCGGTCAAATCTTCTGCCCCATCTGCCGGCTGTGTATTCTTCAGGGATGATCATGGAAGCCAGCATGGGTGTGATGGTAAAGCTGGTCACCAAAGAAATGATGGTAGCAAAGGTGACGGTGAGGGCAAATTCTTTGAAGAACTGACCCACCAGAGAGCTCATGGAAGCGATGGGCAAAAATACCACGATATTGGTGAGCGTGGAGGCAAGCACAGCGACCGCAATCTCGGATGTGCCCTTATCGGCCGCCTCTTTCCTCTTTTTACCCATATTCTTGTGGCGGAAGATATTTTCGATCACCACCACGGAGTTTGTCACCAAGATACCCACCGAGGTGGAAAGTCCCATCAACGTGAGGATATTCATGGTGTAACCCATGATCTGTAAGAATACGAAGGTGGAGATGATGGAAATGGGCATGGAAAGTGCCACGATTAGCGTTGAGCGCAGATCATGCAAGAAGAGGAATAGGATCAAGCCCGTGAGCAACACACCCATCCAGATATTGCTGAGCGTATCATCCACAGTGGCTTTGGTCAGATCAGATTCATCTCTGATGATGCTCAAAGTAGTGCCTTCAGGCAGGTCTTTTTGGATGTTGGGCAGCTCTTTACGCAACTGCTTGGCGATTTCCACGATGTTACCATCCGAGCTCTTGATCAGGGAAAGGCGGACGACGTTGTCTTGGATAGTCTTCTTGGGAACGTTGTAGTAAATGGCTTTGGTGCGCACTTCTTCGCTGCTGTCCTCGATGGTGGCGATGTCTGAGAGCTTCTTCATCAGGTATCCGGATGGGACTCTGGCTTCGCCGATCTCATCCACGCTGGAGAATTGCCCTTTTAGGCGCACGGAATACTCCTGCGAGCCGCGGCTGAAGTTACCAGCCGGCATGTCCATATTTTGTGCAGGCAGAATCTGCATCAACTGCGCAAGCGAGAGATTGTTTTCAAATATGGCAGCATCGCTGAGTTTCACGTCGATCTGACGCTTGGTTCCACCCACGATATTCACCTGCGCCACGCCTTCTATCTGAGAAAAGCGTTCCTTCACCCTGGTGTCTGCCAGTTCATAAAGCTCGCGGCTGTCGATATTCCCGCTCAGGATCACGTCCATAAAGGGGAGGGCCGAGAAGTTGAACTTTTGCACCTGAGGCTTTTCTGCACCACTGGGGAGGTCTCTGAGGATGTTATCTACTTTATCCTTTACTTCTTGGTTGGCGATATCAACGTCCTTGTTCAGTTTAAAGGCGATCAGGGTGACGCTCACGCTTTCCAGACTGTAGGATTGGACCTGGTCGATGTTACTCACAGTGGCGATTGCTTCTTCGATGCGGTTTGTCACCTGAGTTTCCACCTCCTCCGGTCCTGCTCCCGGGTATACGACCTGAATGGACACATAAGGTAGCTGTATGTCTGGCATCAAGTCCAAAGGCATGCCAAAATAGGCCAAAAGCCCAAAGACCACGAACACCAAGATGGCCATTGTGACCAAGACAGGACGTTCAATGGAGAGTTTTGACAAAAACATAGCTTATTCCTCTTCCGCCATGATGCGGATCAAGCCGTTTTCACTCACTAAGTTTTTACCTGCCACGATGAGCTGATCACCTGCACTCAAGCCGGTAAGGACTTCATAGTGAAGCTGATCGGAAAGCCCAAGAGTTACTTCTTTGCGCACTGCACGGTTGTTTTCGGCTACCCACACGTAGGCGTTTCCATTTTCAAAATTCAGATGTTCTCGATTTACGACGATGCAATTTGGCTTGCTGAAAATATCTATATTGACTGTGGCTGTGGAACCAAAGCTGATCTTCCGGTTCATGCCGTTGAAAGTGGCTACCACTCTGACGGCACGCAGCATGGGATCCGGTGCCATGCCCACTTCGGTGATTCTGCCTTTGAGGATTTCGCCATTCACTTCTGCGGTGGCTGCTGATCCTTTCTTGATCTGGGGAGCATCCTGGGTGGGAACCATCATCACGGCCTTGTAACCATCCGTTGCAGAGACGGTAAAGAGGTCTTTGCCGGGATACACTTTATCGCTCTGGCTCACGTGGAGCGCAGAGAGGATGCCACTGATGGGAGCACGCACCTTGATCATGGATTCGCTGGATTCCAGATTGGCTTTACTCACCTTATACATGGTTTCGATGTTGTCCAGCTCCTGCTTGGAGATGGCTCCGCTTTCATATAGACGTTGCATGCGCTGGTATGCGGTTTGTTGAGCTGCAAATGCTGTGGATGCCTGTTCGTATTGAGCAGCAGGTGCAGTTGTGGGAAAGCTGATGATGAGCTGACCCTTAGAAACTCTATCGCCCACCTTGGCGTGGATTTGGCTCACTACCTCGCTGAGGTCAGATTGTGCGGTGGATTCTTGTTTCCCACTCAAAGACGCATTGTAGCGCAATTGTTGGACGAAGGTCTCCGTGCTTATGGTTTGGATGCGCACGGGAACGCCTTCTTTCTCTTGGATTTGTTGCATTGTCTTGCTCTCTTCTTTGCTTTTGCCGCAAGCACCCAAGCTAAAGAGCAAGGCAATCAGGCTGATGATAATGATGTATTTTCTCATGGAGACTCCCTTAAATTTTGATTCCCATTGACTTTGTGAGTTTGAGTTGATCTATAATGACGTTATAAATGGACTGCAGGTATTGCAGACGGATTCCGGAGAGTGTGATGCGGGCATCAAAGACCTCCAGTTGGATTCCCACCTGGTTGTCATAGCGGGCTTGAGCAATTTCCAAGCTGCGTTCTGCCATCCGGATGTTTTGGCTTTGTACTTCATAGTTGTGGAATGTGTGTTGCAGATTTTGCCAATTTTGGGTGATTTCCAGGCGGATCATATTTTCAAGATCACGTTGCTGGTATTGAGCTTGGAGATATACGCTTTTGGCGTGGTTGCGCTTGGAGGTGTTGGATAGACCCGTAAAGATGGGTATCTGGATTCCAATGCCAATGCTGTAGCGGCTGCCAAAATCGTCCTTTTCGATGCTAAAATCATCTGCAGCGGTAAACAAAGAATAGTCTGCACTGAGAGCGATGTTGGGCAGGTAGTTGCCTTTTTCCGCATTGTATTTGATCTGAGCCACCTCAGTGGCGATGTCTATCAGCTCCAGCTCCACCCTCTTCTCTTTTCCAGAGCTAAGAGCTTCTTCCAGCGTCACTTCCATCTTTTCTGGCAGCGCAAATTCGCCTTCAGGCCTCAAGCTCTCATCCTCAGAGCCCAAGTGCATCCTAAAAGCACTCAAGGCAATCTCATAGGTGTTTTTAGCTTGCAATACCTGTGGCTCCAACTTGGCTACCTCCAAGCGGGCACGGAGCAGATCAAACTCGCTTACCATGCCTTCTTCAAAGAAAGCTTCCACTCTCGCCAAGTGCTGATTGGCCATATTCAAGCCATCTTGCTGCACCTGGGCCAGCTTTTCTGCCAGCAGGCATTGATAGAAGATTTCATGGGTCTTGAGGATCAGGTTTTGCTCCTCTACCCAATAGTTCAATCTCTGAATGCTGCGATACCTATCCACCGCCTTGATGCCGTTGATCAGCTTGCCGCCCAGGAAGAGCACCTGCGTCATCTTGAGCTGCATGGCCACGGATGCCTGATCCTGAGGTGTGCTGGGGATCATGGAGTTCACCACACCAGCCAAGGCTCCAGCCAAGTAATAGTCATCCATACTGGCGGTCTGTGACAAGCCGGGCATAAAGTCCATCTGTGGGGGTATGGCATTCGGTGGCAAATTCGTCCTAGATAACTCGTAACCTCCCTGTAGCGTGACCTGAGGAAGCAGCATGCCGCGGACGTCGTTGTAAGTCATCTTGGCTTTTTCCACCTCTTCTTTGGCAATCAGGAGGTTGCGGTTGTTTTTGAGTGCCAGATTTACGCTTTCATCCAAGCTTATCGCGCTTATGCTGATCACAAGCAGTGCTAAGCTGATTAGGGTAAAAAGTCTTTTCATATTTGATTAACCTCTTTTTAAGATACCATACAGGACCAGTTCGATGAGCAAGTCCTGTTCTTTTTCCAGTTTTTGCATGATGATCTGTTTTTCTTGCACGCCCAAGTTCAGCTCTGCCATCATCATCCAATCATGAACCACATTGCTGAGGGCTTCAAAACCAAAACGATCATCAATCTTGTTCTCTGCCATTCCCTCTAAGAATAGGCGATGTAGATTGTCTCTCATTCTTTGGCGACCTTTCTCTTGAAGTGCTTCCAACTCAGCCACGTAGGCCGCAGGGAAGCTGTTTCGAGCTTCAAACAAGATGGGCAGGTGATCGTAGATGTAGCGGATGGGTATGCGCACCAAGGCCCTGAAGCGGTCTTCAAAGCCCTCCAATGACGCTACCTGGTTTTCGATAACTTCAAAAAACCGCCGATATGCCAGCTTGACGGCTTCCATAAACACGGCTTCTTTACTATCAAAATAGTAATACATCGTAGCCTTGCCGATTTCTGCCTTCGCCGCGATGTCTCCGATGGAGCCTTTGGCATAGCCGTTTTTGGCAAACACCTCCATCGCTGCCTGAATGATCGTGGCTTTTTTTAGTTCCAATGTGTCTTGTGTACTGAGTTCTTCCATTGTTTCCTCGGTTGTTATGACTGTAAGTTAAGTTCAATAAGCTCCTAATACTTTCTAATAACGTTAGTTAGTGATCTATGTCTTATATTCGAACCAAATATAGGAAGCGTTCGGTAATGTCAAGACCTTTTGTTGGAGGATATATAATTAAAACTTAACACTCGGGTTGTTCAGCC
Organism: Candidatus Cloacimonadota bacterium; assembly: GCA_029561955.1. GTDB lineage: Bacteria > Cloacimonadota > Cloacimonadia > Cloacimonadales > Cloacimonadaceae > UBA3900. The sequence goes on along the minus strand of JAKQWO010000014.1, from coordinate 4,975 downwards.
ATCTTTTCTCCCAAATAAAGACCCGATTTACAGCCTTAATTTCCTTGCAAAATCGAGATGTTTTCGAGACATTTGACTTTCGGGAAAGGTTCACCACTTCCTGAGCGCCTTCTCTGCCCAAACTCGTAACCTATTGGTAACCTATGCCGTTCTTGCTCCACGGGGCAGGAGCCATGCAGGGGCGGGGCAGGGACGCCGCATAAACAGCGGCTTTGAGGAGGGTCAAAAACGGTGTTTTCCTTTGCAAAAATCCCATGCTGAGGGCAAATGTTTCAGACAGCCTGGCTTTTTCTGACTCCAAAGTGCAAAAACGAATGCCTACCAAAATAGTAGGCGTTCAGCGTCTTTTAACCCAGATTATGCAGTATATCCAGAGTGACCTTTCCTGCCTCTTCCTTGCTTACCCGCCCGGTGATTACTCGGAGCCACTCGGGAAAAACCCGAGTATCACCACGGCATCACCCTGCGGGTAAGTAAGGAAGGGGTGGTCGCTGAACTGCCCAAGCAGTTGTGGATGGCGGGTAAAACGCTCAACTTTTAGAGTAAGAGTCTATGGCATTATTTGGGATACAAGCCTATAAAAGTAGAAGGCGATTGGGCAAGGTTATGTTGAGTCTAAATTGTTGGTGGAAATTCAAATCATGGATCACCCCCATTCGGAGTAGTTGCTGAGCGTATAGAACCCAACTGTGCAGGCTTGATAGTCATTGTCCTGTTAACCGAATGGGAAAATGCAGCGATGGGCAAAGTCAAAAGTAAGATGATTAGAATAGGTAGTGGATTGCTTTTCATGCTGTTCTCCTTAGCATTTTTGTCCGGTTTTTTGGCACGGGTCAAGACTTACTCACAACTCACAACTGCCGGCTGCCAGCAGTATTACACTTTGGCAGAGGAAGTATCAAATTTTGCGGCTTTCTATAGGCTTCTGGCTTTCAAACGGTTACGAGGATAGGATTTTTGATTTTCCTTCATGAGAGCAACATCGTCAGAGTAGATTATGAGGGCACTTTTCTGATGAGCGAGTTTGTGTTAGCCTTGCCAATTGTGTGGTTCATAATCACCTGCCCGCTGTTCCATGTTTCAACAAGCTCAACCGAAGCTACCAATCCCAAAGAAGGGAAAGATGCGGAGCGATGCAACGAGAGCCTTAGTCAAGGAGCTGCTTCCTGCATCAATAGAAAGAAAAATCCACTCACGAGATGCGAGTGGATTAAATTGAGAAATTGGGAGTTTTGAACTTTGTCAGAGTTCTAAGGCTGTTTGAATCCGGATCAGTGCTTCTGTGTCTCCCAAGACGGCAAAGGTATTAGGCAGATCGGGACCATGGGCTTGACCTAACAGAGCCAGGCGCAGAGGAGTGTAAAAGGCTTTTGCTTTCAAACCGGTAGCGGCGAGAGCTTCTTTGACTAAGGAGTCTACCTTTTCGTCATCAAGGGGGAAGTGGGCGGGCAGGTTGCTTGCAAACCAGGAGAGCACCTTTTTGGAGTCTTCACTTTGGATGCTTTGCAGCTCCTTGCCCTGTGGATTGGGGGTGGTTAAAAACATGCGACAGTACTGGGGAATGTCAGCAAGCAGGTTGCAACGCGGTCTGGCTACATCAACCATCCTGTGGAGTTTGGCTGCGTCAGGCAACTGCAGTCCTGCCGTTTCAAAGTAAGGTAAGCTGCGCTCTACGATTGATTCCAAAGGCAGTTCTTTGAGGTAGTATCCGTTCATCCAGTCCAGCTTGGTGAGGTCAAACACCGCTCCCGCTTTGCTCACTCTCTCCAAGGAGAAGGTTTGGCAGAGCTCATCCAAGCTGTAAAACTCACGGTCGTCAGCCGGATGCCAGCCCAAAAGAGCGATAAAATTGATCAGCGCTTCTTTGAGGTAGCCTTTTTGGAGATAGCTTTCTACGCTAACGTCGTTCATGCGCTTGCTCAGCTTGCTACGGTCTTGATTGAGGATCAGGGGCAGGTGAACCCATTGGGGTGGTTCCCAGCCCAGGCATCGATAGAGCCAGATGTGCTTGGGCGTGCTGGAGAGCCATTCTTCGCCGCGGATCACGTGCGAGATTTCCATGTAATGATCATCCACTACGGCGGCCAAGTGATAGGTGGGGAAGCCGTCAGATTTGAGCAGGACTTGATCGTCTGACTGAGAGGCATCTATCTGCACGGTGCCGCGGATGAGGTCTTCAACCACAAATTCGTGGTCATCAGGCATATTGAGCCTCAAAACATGCGGTTCTCCAGCATCCAGTTTGGCTTGAACCTGCTCGGGCGTTAGAGACAAACAGCGACGGTCGTATTTGACAAATTCCTTTGCTTCTTGCTGTTGCTGACGCATTTCGGCCAAGGTTTCAGGTGTGCAAAAGCAGTGGTAGGCGTGTCCACTCTTCAAGAGCCGCTCAGCTTCTTGGTGATAGAGTTCAAGGCGTTCGCTTTGGATGTAAGAGCCGTGATCTCCGCCTATGCCGGGGCCTTCATCAAAGTGAAGATCGAGCTTTTCCAGCGATTGAATCAGGTTTTCCACCGCTCCTTCCACCAAACGGTTGCGGTCTGTGTCCTCGATTCTCAGGATGCACTTTCCCTTCAAGGAGCGGGCAAACAGATAATCGTAGAGGGCTGTTCTCAACCCGCCGATGTGCAGATAGCCAGTGGGTGAAGGGGCAAAACGAACACGTATCTGGCTCAATTTGGCTCCCTTTTGCTTAGGCTTCGATATCAAACACGGTCTTCAGCAGCTTGTGATGCAGGATGCGGTAGTGGGGCTGATAGAGTGATTTGTAGTTTTTGGAGTGTTTGGTGATGTCAGCAGTTAGCACATGCTGCACCACGGTTTCAGTGATTTCCTTGCTGGGTTTGTAGCGGGCTTCGATCCGAGGCCAGAGCCTGCGCCAAGTGGCTTTCCAACTGCGTAAGTCCACATCCATTTCCAAGCATGATTCTTGGATCAAAAGAGCCATATAATCTATCTGGGCTTCGCTTGGCTGGGTGCGGCTCAGCTTTTTGGGGATGGAAGAAAGCGGCACGGGAGCTTCACCCTGCTTTGGCAAAAACGGGATCAGGTCCAAAGAGACACGGTAGAAACCTTTGCGATTGCCGATGTCTTGCAGCAGAGGCAGATAGATCTTCCTGTTTTGCTTGAGTTCTTCAGCAAGGCTTTTGCGGATGAGGGCTAATTCTCTTCCCATGTGAGTGGGACCATAGTAAGCCTGACAGAGAAGCTTGTAGATATCTGTCAGGTCAGCTTTTGGGTGATATGTGGCCTCGATGTCCCAGAGGGAGTTGAGGTCACCGGCGTTAAGGGCAATTCGGCGTGTAAGCATAAACTTGCATTCCTTTTTTGACAATATAATTTGTCCGCACAGCCTGATAATCAAAGCGCTGGGTGAGGTCTGCGTTCAGGACACTGAGGTCAGCTTGGAAGCCAGGTTGCAGCCTACCCAAGCGCATCTCATCATGACTGAGACGGGCGGCGTTTTGCGTGTAAGTATTGATCGCATCCTGAGCGGAAATGCGCTCAAGAGGATTGTGATGATGGATCATGGCGTGGATGCTCATGGCGATGTTCATCGGCGTGATATACCAATCACTGGATCCACAGACGGGGATACCGCTCTGGATGAGCGAAGCGAAGCGATTCATCTGTTGGGCACGAGCTCGGCCTAATCTCTGCTCGTAAAACCCACCGGGATTTCCCCAATACAGATCAAACGCGCTCTGCATCACGGGGATAGCTTGGGATGCCTTGATCTGGCTGATCTGCTCATCAGGGCAGAGTTCGCAGTGGATGAGCTGATGACGCAGGTCTTGCGGATTGGTGTGCTGGAGCTCAAGGTAGACATCGTTGATCTGCTTTATGGCCAGGTCTCCGATGCAATGAACCGCTACCTGCAGCTTGTTTTCATGGGCTCTGGTGATGAAGCCCTTCCAAAAGTCATCGGTCTGATAGAGAGAGCCACGCGTGGCTTTATCTTGGTAAGGCTGGCTCAGAGCAGCGGTATGGCTGCCAATAGAGCCATCGGCCAAGATGCAGCCGCCAATGCGAGGGCTGCCCGCTTCCATTGCGGCATCGATATTGAAACTTTGGGGGTAGAGGATGTATTCGATGGGCAGCTCAGGCAGTCTCTTCTGCAGCATTTTAAAGTGATCAATGCTCATCTCGGCGTCGCCAATCATGGTGTGCACGGTGGTAAAGCCGCCTTGCATCGCAACCTTGGCGGCGCTTTGATAGGCACTCATCACGGCTTCATCATCCAGTTGAGCATGAAACCAGTTGGTGACGAGGTCGTTCTCTGCGCCGGTCAGGATGGCATCTTGACTCTTCAAGGCTGTGATCTTGGCTTTGGCATTGGAAGAAAGCATGCAGGAGTGGCCATCAATGCGCCTCAGCAGAAGCAACTGATCAGGACAGAGCTCATCAATCTCTGCTTGGTTTGGGAAGCGCTTTTCTGTCAGAGAACCTTCATCAAAATTCCAGGCAAAGATCAGGGCATCTGGTTTCTGTTTCTGAGCATGGCTGGAGATTTGAGCTTTTAAAGCTGCGATGTTGGGGCAGCCAGCCAAGTCTACTCCAAGTGTGTAGATGCCGCCGGAGATGCTGTGGGTGTGGCAATCGATAAAACCCGGATAGGCGAAACCGCCTTGTAAATCTATAGCTTCATCCAAGTGGGCGGGGACGCTCTCCAAAAGCTGGGTGATGATTCCCTTTTCCACCTTGATCGCTTTGATGTTGTTTGCAAAGCTGCCATTTAGATAGAAGTGGGCATTGTGGATGATCACGCCATCACCTCCCGGCAGAGCTGATAAAAGAGATTCAGAGGGAAGCCCATCACGTTGAAGTAGCAGCCTTTGATGTCGGTAATAAATTGAGCACCAAAACCTTGGATGCCGTAAGCGCCAGCTTTATCCATAGGCTCTTCTGTGGCGATGTAATCCTCAATATCGCTCTCGGTGAGGCTGTCGAAGGTGACCTTGGTGCGTCTGTAACC
>JAKQWO010000005.1 GCA_029561955.1 Candidatus Cloacimonadota bacterium | reverse complement strand
AGCTTGGGGGCAGCAACTCTGGTGTCGTTGCTTCTATCCACACCTATCGAACCTGAGCCTTCTTTTTTATTTCCATGAAGGCATACGAATTGACACGAATAGAAGGATAAAGGGATGGCAGTTAGGGTGAACGTATTCTATGGTGCAAATTGAGACCCACTGGTAATGTGGATTTTCCAGTAATTCAAACAGATGGTGGTCAGGTAGCCGGTGGACGCTATAAACCCCTGATCCAGAAATACCTCACCAAGATATATACCGCCGAAACCACCAGGGTATTGAGGGTGAACAGCGCACCTATAACCGTAAATTGCTTGAAGCTGATGGGATAGCCGTTGCGGTTGGAGATTCCCACCGCCACGATGTTACTCGATGCTCCGATCAGTGTTCCATTACCGCCCAGGCAGGTTCCCAGAGACAGAGCCCACCACACCGGATGCATATCCACTCCTGCACCTAACATATTTCCCATCGTTTTCACCATGGGGATCATCGCTGCCACGAAAGGGACGTTGTCAATAAAAGCAGAAAGTATTCCAGACATCCAGAGTATCATCATTGATGCTTTTTTGGTATTTCCTTGTGTGGATGCCACGATGGTATTGGCCATTTTATCAATCAGCCCCGTTTTCACCAGGCTTTCCACCAAAATGAACAGCCCGATAAAGAAAAACAGCGTCACCCAATCAATATCATGCGTCAGCACCTGATCCACTTCTTTGCGGTCGCTCATCAAGAGCAGTATCAGTCCCGCCGTCATGGATATGGTGGCAATTTCGATGTGCAAAATACTCTGCATCGCCAAAGCAATCAACATCAAGCCTAACACGACCAAGCTGCGGATCAACAGCTTTTTGTCTTTGATCAGCGTATCTTCTTTGTAGCTGAGCAGGCGTGCTCTATTCTCGTTTGTAACTTTGAGCTTTTTGTGATAGATCAGATACATCAAAACCACGCTAGTACCTGAAGCGATCAATATCGGCGGAGTGAGATTGAAGAGGAAGTCCAAAAAGGTGTAAGACGTGGCGCTGCCGATCAGGATGTTGGGAGGGTCGCCCACCATCGTAGCCGCACCACCCATGTTGGAGGCGATTACCATCGTGATGATAAATGAAACAGGCGAGATCTTGAGTTCAGCGCAGATCAATATCACCACCGGCACCAAGATCATCACCGTGGTCACGCTACCCAAAAAAGCAGAAAGAAATGCCGTGACCAAAAACATCAAGATCATTATCCATAAGGGCTTACCCCGAGCCACCTTGGCTGTCTTGATCGCCAGATACATGAAGACGCCAGTTTTCTTGAGCACCGAGATCACCATCATCATGCCGATCAAAAAGAAGATCACATTCCAGTCCACCGCCAAAAGCGCTTCATGCTGATGTAATATCCCCGTGAGGATGATCAAAAAGCCTCCGATCATGGCGGCTAACATCTTATTGACCCACTCTGTGATGATCAACACATAGGTAGCCACAAAGATAGCCAAGGCGATTAACATGAAAATCATCATTTTTAAGCCCTTATCACTTTTCTAACTATATCTTTGGCTGTGATTACACCCTTGAGACTGTCGCCCTCGACCACACAGAAAACTCGCTTATTACGATGGATCATCATGCTTACCGTCTCAATGATCGAGGCCGAGGGCTCCAAAGTTGGCGGTTCTTTATCCATAAAATCCTGCACCAGAAGGTCATGTTCCTGCTCAAAAATCCTTTCCAGGGGCTCTACCGATTGCAGAAAATTGAGATTGTTCATGCTCAGCATATAATCCGGCACCCCTATCTTGAGCATATTGAGGATGTGCGCCTCGCCCACAAAACGCCCCGCTTTATCCACCACGGGAAAAACGGCATGCCCATATTTATTGATCAAAGAATTGAGCTCACCCAAGGTGGCATCCGGTGCAACCGTGATCGGATTGGTGGTCATGATGTCGGATAAATGCAGGCTCTTGCTGATCTGTATCTTCTCTTTGGTAAAAGCCACAAAGATATCATGTGCGTTTTCACAGGCAAAAACCCGCTGGATAAAATCCGCATCCTTGGATACCTTCAGCAACGCCGCAACGATATTGAGATAAAGCCTTGAGGAAGCTATATCCGTGAGAATCATGGCAATCCAGCGTACTTCCACGCCCTCATAATCTATGGGATGCTTCAAAAAGCAGAGACACAACACCGTGTCATGAAAATCATCCAGACGCACGTGCGGAATGGCCAAACCCGAAGGATAGCCCACGCTGGCTTCCCGATCCCGCTCCAAGATCTTTTCCAACAGCAGATCGCTGCAGGAATGTGCTTCCTTATGATATAGCTTACAAATCGCATCTATCATGTTTTTATATATTTGCTCCCGCTCAAGCGCATCCCGCTCAATCAGGATGGTGCGCGGGTTTAAAAAGCTGGATAACAACATCTTAGGCTCCTGTAATCTTTATTTTGAAACACACTAAGAAAAACTTCTTTTTCTGGCAAGTGATTTATCGCTTGACAACATCCGCCACCTCTGTACCCTGCGCCCCATGATGAATATTAACAACATAGCCCGTACTACACATGACAGTTTTCTGAGCTGCCCTCGCTCAGAGAGGGGCTCTTTTTGCCTTCACTGTCAGACGGGATGGTGTGCACGATGAGCAACCAAAGATAGATCGCTGCCCAACGCACATCTTGAAGTCGTGACTCTTGAGCGACCTCAAGTGAAGCTCTCCAAATGGCGGTGTGGCCCTTTGAAGTAGCACAATCTATCGAAACTCTGAACCCCCAACAGTTCAGCCCCCTTTACCTGTAAAATACAGCATCTCCACAGGAGCATAGTATGCTTTTCACCGTGTTAATATTGATCTTATTACTCGTCACCAACTGGCCACAAAGCCTTGAAGTCCCACTTTCGGCGCGAGCTGTGCCTGAGGATTATTGCTTCATTTCAGATTTCGTAAGTTTCACCAAGATTTTGAATAAGGAGGTATCACCATGTCAGCAAAGAAACAAAAGCTGAGCCATAGGGCTCTTATTATTTGGTTTATCAAGCATCGCTTTCGCAAGCAGTTTCTACAGATCACACTTCTTGCACTACTTGCGGCTTTGCTGTCAACACCCATCCCATTTATCTACAGAACTGTAATCGATGGAATAGACAACCTGCCTGGCAGGGAGCTGCTCGGGCTAGTGATCCTTTATGTTGTCTTAATCATTCTCGAAGTCCTTGTTGATTATTGGAAGCAGATCATTTTGATCACATTCAATTGGTCTGCATCTTTCTCCTTGGCCACCGAAATATATAGGACTCTCATCAAGCTCCCTTACCACATATCCGGAAAAAGAAGCTCAGCAGATTTGATCAAGCTGTTGGGTGTAGATAGCGATGCCCTTCAGAGTGCAATCGTGTTTGGCACCACCAATATGATTTCGCTGCTGATCCGGTTTGTTATCGACCTTGTAGTTATGTATATCCTCTTTGGCTGGGGAATCTTGGGTGTGATTGTGGTCTTGCCGGTGTATTATCTGCTGATCAAAAAAAGCGTAAAAAACATGGAAGAGTATGACAGAGCACATGATGATAAAAGAGAAATCTGGTTTGATGATTCCTACTCGCCCTTGTATCGCTTGAAAGAAGTGAAGTCGAGACGTCTGGAAAACTTCCTCTTGGAAAACATCCGCAAATCAAACCAAGATGTGTGTACATCAGGTGTGAAGGCAGGCAGAGCTGGCACATTGCTATATTCCTTTTACGATTTTTTCGATAAAGGAGTTTATGTAATCCTCTTCTTGGTGGGTGTTTACGGAGTAATCAAAGGACACCTGACCTTGGGAACCCTGTTTGCCATCTTCTATGTGTCCTCGTCTATAATATCCAAACTAAACTCACTCTGTCTGGCGATCAGTGATGATTACCACCGCAGGATACCTTCTCTGGATCGCGTGGCGGAATTGTATGCAACTACAGTGGACAATCCGCAGAAACAGCCACCTGACTTGCCGGCACTGAAAGTGGAGTTTGAGAAGGTGAAGTTTGCCTATCCGGAATCAAAGTTTGAGCTCAGCATCCCCTCCCTAACTCTTTCAGATAATAGGAAATATGTCCTGGTAGGCCGGACGGGATCAGGGAAATCCACCCTCTTTGACCTCCTGAATGGAATCATGCATTCCCAGGAAGGCAGCATCCTGATCAATGGCACCAAAACCACTGAGATAGCCGAAGAATGGTGGAAAAAGAACTGCTTTGTCTTGCTGCAGGATTCTTACATCTTCCGCGGCACCATTGAAGACAACATCCTCCTGGGCGACACCAATCTTCAGCAGGACTTGGATAAGCTAATCGCTGAACAAGGTTTTGCCTCGTTCTTTGAGCGTTTTACCGACGGGATTAAGACCAACCCCAAAGAAGGCAAGCAGCTTTCCGGTGGAGAAAAACGCATGGTCTGCCTGCTGCGCTTGCTGCTGAAACAGCAGTATCAGATGATCCTGGTAGATGAGGGCAAGACGGGGCTGGATGCGGAACTAAGAGTGAAGATAGATGATCTCATGCAGGAAGTGGTGGCAGATCGCCTTTCATTGACTATCACTCACGATTTGGATGAGATCACCCGTTACGATGAGGTGCTCTTTGTGAGCGAAGGAACTGTGATCCAGGATCAGCACGAGAATCTGATGGCAAATAATGAGGATTATCGGGATTTGCTAAATGCAGAGAATAACCATGAATGAGCGGTGATGTAGGGCGGTGTCGCAACCGCCCTACCTTACAACAGCCCTGTAGCCGGCGGTCGCCACCCTAAAGTAAAGCATGGTCGCTTGCCATTCGTGCGTATTCGTGGAAAGACAAGCCAGCGGTAGCTGGCACCTTAATTCGTGTCAATTCGTGTAATTCGTGGAAAAATCCTAAAACATCATCTTCAGTATATCTTCAGCGTCCACATCCCCAAAATACCGCTCCACCTTGAGCTCACTGAGCAACCTCCTCAAGCTCTCTTCATTGTGATCCGCTCCTGTCAACTTAGCCTCCAATTCCGCTGAATCTTCCTGGCCAAAGTAGTCGCCAAAAAAGCGTATCCCCTCGATCTTTCCCTTCTTCACCTCAAAATAAACCTCGATCGTGCCTGCATTGCTGCGCATCCCTCTATGGTTGGAGTAGGGTGGCGACTCTGAGTAGTTCCAGCTCCATTGGTCATACTTTTCATCGCACAACTGCTGTATCCCCTGCGTCTCTGCCTCACTGAAGCTGTATTCCTTCAAGTCCGGATACTGCTGCTTTACCCTCTTCTGCAGCAGCCGGATAAACTCCTCCATCTTTACCGGTTCAGCCAAGTGTTGATTCACGGTGGTAACACGAGAGCGCACGGATTTCACCGCTTTATCCTTAAACTTGAGCGGATTGGCCTTCAAAGCCTTGGTCAGCTCCTCAATCTTGCTGTCAAACATCACCGTCCCGTGCTGGATCACGCGCCCCAGCAGCACCGCTTTGGCATTGCCGGAAAACTTCATCCCATCGATCAGCAGATCGTTACGCCCCTCCAAATAGGCCTTCACGCCCAAAGAGTTGAGCACATCCAAGATCGGTGCCGTATACTTCTGAAAAGAGATCGCCTTTTCCTTCTCATCCGTGACGATGAAGCTGAAATTGAGGTTGCCCAGATCATGAAACACCGCTCCTCCACCCGTCAACCGCCTCACTACGGGGATCTTGTTCTGGCGCACATATTCACTATTGATCTCCGAAAGCGTGTTCTGATGCTTGCCGATGATGATCGAAGGCGCATTGATATAGATCAGGAACACATCCTCAGCGATGTTGCGGAGGATGTATTCCTCTGTGGCTATGTTGAAGGGCGCATAATTGCTTTGGCTGATGATGAATAGCATCTCTTGTTTTGGTAAAACTCCTTATCTTGGGATTCCAAGTTCTCGCACTTTGGTCAACTCATTTCTTGGGCTTGGGGCCAAAAACAAAGATGGCAATCAGGAACAGCAGACCAAAACCAAACACTTTCTCGATCGTAACCACGGGATGAAACGCCACTTTGCCGTCACGGATAGCAAAAATACCCAGAGGCGTAGTGGTAGCTCCACCGCCAAATCCAACACCATAATCGTCTGGCTTCTTGCCTTCTTCAGTGGGCTTGGTTTCTATATTTGTGGAAACCACAGGCTTTTTACCTTTTTTGCGCCTGCTGCTGCTACCTTCGCCACCACCGCCACCAAGCATCACCTTGGCCACGGGGATCACTGTAACTTCGCCAATCGTATTGGCTTCACCAAAAGACACATTCACTCCGCTCGCTTGCGAAAACAGAGCCTTGATCTTGCTCGTAATCTCTGTAATGTTCATCTTATACCTCCTTGGTATTTACTCTGATAGTTCTGCAAGTCTACAACAGCGGCTCTTTTTGTCAAGAGAGAAGCCGGCTGGGAGAAACAATTATTCTTAACGCATGTGCACATTGTGCGTTCACTGAACGCACTTTTGAAGGCAGCGACCAATCCTGTAGCCGGCGGTCGCTGAACCGCCGCCAGCAAGCGCAGCTTGCTTCAAGTACCATAGCTCTTGCACAGTCCTTAGCCACTCCCCCGTAGTAGGGTCGGTCGCCGGACCGACCAAGCTCAAAACTTGCCTGTACGGGCAGTCGCCGAACCGCCGCTGTAACACATGCCGACAGAGCTACACCTCTATCTGAATCCCCCCCTTCTCCAATTGTGGAGACACTGTCTCCACAATTACAAGTACTACAGTTACAATCGGTTACCACACACCCGCTGTAGGGTCGGTCGCCGGACCGACCAGACTCAAAACAGCCCGTACAAGAAGCGTGCTCCGCCCGCTGGCGGCGGTTCGGCGACCGCCGGCTACAGGCGTACCAGCTCACAACTCTCAACTTAGAAACCCCTCTCTCCTCAATATCTTAGCAATCTACACACCATCTTTCAGACTATCGTGCCCAAAAAAAGTATTGACTGATTACAGCCTTCTATAGAAAAGGAAATTTCATTAAAATTAAAGGGGATAGCTAATGCTAAAAGCCAAGATTTTCGTGCAGCTCAAGCCAAGTGTGCTTGATCCTCAAGGGAAAGCGGTGAGTGGAACCTTGTCTCAGTTGGGTTTTGATACGGTGCAGAGTACCCGCATCAGCAGATATATAGAGATCGTTTTTGCAGAAGATGATCCCGATTTATTGGAGCCCAAAGTAAAAGAGATTTGTAATACACTTTTGGCCAATCCCAACACCGAACTCTATCATTTTGACATTGAAAAGGTGGAAGAGTCTTGAGAGTAAGTGTGATCACCTTTCCCGGTTCCAATTGTGATCATGACACTGTGGACGTTTTTGCCGATCTGGGCCATGATAGTCGCACAATTTGGCACAAAGATACAGACCTTCAAAATCCTGATTTAGTGGTGCTTCCGGGTGGATTTTCCTATGGTGATTATCTGCGTAGTGGAGCGCTCGCCCGTTTTTCTCCTGTGATGAAAGAGGTGATCTCTTTTGCCAAGAAGGGAGGCTATATCTTGGGCATCTGCAATGGCTTTCAGGTGCTCACCGAAGCGCAGCTTTTACCCGGCAGCCTGCTTGCCAATGAACAGCTTGACTTCGTCTGCAGACACCAATACATCCGTGTCGAGACCGGCAATTCACCCTGGACTTATGGCCTGACCAAAGGCCGGATTTTGGACATCCCTATCGCCCACAAAAAGGGTAGATTTCATCTTGACAGAGCGCAGCTTGAAATCCTGGAAAACAATGATCAAGTGATCTTCCGCTATGCTGATGAAGCAGGACAGATCACGCCTGAAGCCAATCCCAACGGTTCAGTAAACAACATCGCCGGCATCTGCAGCGTAAACCGCCGCATTTTGGGCATGATGCCGCATCCCGAGCGTGCTGCAACCAAGGCAGTCGTATCATCAGACGGTTATGAAATCCTCAAAGCCTTTGAGAGCTTTCTTGCAAGCGGGAATTGACCTTTTCCTCACCCCCATTTGCTTTTCCTGCAATGAGCGATTGGTTAGGGCGCAGGACATCCTCTGCCGCCAATGTCAGGAAAAGGCTGTCCCTTTGAGCGATAACACCTGTCCTCGCTGCCACACCCTGATGCTGAATGGCAAATGCCCCAGTTGTGATACCGGTGAGGTTTTCTACGATTTCGCCCACAGCGCCTGGCTCTTTCAAGGGCCGATCAAGGACGTGATCCACTATTTTAAGTATCAACACTACAGCAGCTTAGCCACCTGGCTGGGCGAAGGTATGTATCGAGCCTATCAAGAGCAGACTGAGCTGCACAATTGCGATCTGATCACACCCGTCCCCCTCTACTACACTCGCAAGAAGGACAGAGGCTACAACCAGAGCGAGCTTTTGGCGCTTTACCTCAGCAAAAAGAGCCTCATCTGCTACGATAAACTGCTGAAGCGAACCAGGTACACCGCCAGCCAGACCCTGCTCAGCAAAACCGAACGTGAGCACAACCTGGATGGAGCCTTTGCTCTGAAGAAAGGCAAAGACGTAAGTGGCAAGCGCATCCTATTGATAGACGATGTGTTTACCACCGGCACCACGGCCAATCAGATCGCCATCTTACTCAAAGAGCATGGCGCTAAAGAAGTGAATATCTTCACCGCAGCGAGGGCTGCATGAACTTCAAAAAGCACGAATATCAAGAGATCATCGTAGAGATCAGCGATGCCGAAGCCGCTGAGATGATCGAAAAGGTAGCCCGCTTCATCGCTGAGCGTCACCTTGCCTCTGCGGGCATCATGATGGTGGAATCCCTGCGCCCGCTCCACTCCATCGGCAGCCAGTTGCTCTATTTCGTCCTGCCCTTTGCCGAAGTGCTCTTTGATAGCAAGAAATACCAGCGTTTTGCGCTCATGATCCAAAACGAGTCAAACCTGAAACGCTTGGTGCAGCGCATGGACGAGCTGGATGAAGAGATAAATCGCGAGAGGCGTGAGGCAGCGAGACTCAGGCGCAAGCGTCGCCGTGCCCAACGCCGCGAGTTTTGGAAAAAGACCTTTAAAATTAAAGATAAAAAAGCTGAATAAGCGGAGGAATAATGCAATACGATGAGAAACGCCTGACCCGCATCGTCGCCACAGACTGTGGTAGCACGACCACGAAGGCTATTTTAATCGAATGGGTGGATGGCGAATATCGTCAGACCATCCGAGGCGAAGCTCCCACCACCGTGGAAGCACCTCTCAACGACGTTACCAAGGGCGTGATCAACGCCACCAACGAACTTGAAGAGCTGGCCCGCCTCAAATATAACAATCCCAACATCAAATTTATGGAAAATGGTGAATTTGTAATCCCCCGCAACGGTGATATTGGCGTGGATGCCTATGTATCCACATCCTCAGCCGGTGGCGGATTGCAGATGATGGTAACCGGTGTGGTGGCATCCATGACCGGTGAGAGTGCAGAGCGTGCAGCCCTGGGCGCAGGTGCCATCGTGATGGACTTGATCGCCAGCAACGATAAGCGTATGAACCACGAGAAGATCGAGCGTATCCGTCACCTACGCCCGGACATGATCCTCATGGCCGGTGGTGAAGATGGCGGCACGGTCAAGCACGTGGTGGAAATGGCCGAATTGGTCAGCGGTGCCGACCCCAAACCCCGCCTCGGTGCAGGTTACAAACTCCCCGTGATCTACGCCGGAAACGTGGAAGCTCAGGGCGAAATCCAGAACACTCTCAAAGACAAAGTTGACTTGATCATGACAGACAATATCCGCCCCAAATTGGAGACGGAAAACCTCGGCCCCGCACGTGACAAGATCCACGACCTCTTTATGGAACACGTGATGAAGCAGGCGCCGGGCTACAACAAGCTGATGGATTGGACACGTGGCCCAGACCATGAAAACGTGCCCATCATGCCTACTCCCGCAGCCGTGGGAAATATCATGCAGACCATCGCCCAGGAAGAAAACATCGAAGTGCTGGGCGTGGACATCGGCGGCGCCACTACGGACGTCTTTTCCGTCTTTACCGAAGAGCACATCTTCAACCGCACCGTAAGCGCCAACCTCGGCATGAGCTACAGCATCTCCAACGTCCTGGCCTCTGCCGGATTGGACAACATCATGCGCTGGGTGCCTTTTGACATCAACGAAGGTGAGCTGCGCAACATGATCAAAAACAAGATGATCCGCCCCACCACCATCCCCTTCCTGCTCAAGGAATTGGTGCTGGAACAAGCCATCGCCAAAGAAGCGCTGAGACTGGCCTTTATCCAACACAAGGACTTTGCCTCCAGCCTCAAGGGAATGCAGAAACAGCGTGACATCTCCGAGGCTTTCAGCCAATCCACCTCCGGTGCGACCATCGTGGATATGATGAGCCTCGATCTACTGGTGGGAAGCGGTGGCGTGCTCTCCCATGCTCCCAGAAGAAACCAAACCTTCATGATGCTCATCGATGCCTTCTTGCCGGAAGGAATCACTCAGATCGCTGTGGATAGCATCTTCATGATGCCTCACTTGGGCGTGCTCTCTGAAATCAGCACCAAAGCCGCTACCGAGGTGTTCCGCAAAGACTGTATGCTCTACCTGGGCACCTGCGTAGCACCCGTTGGTAGAAGCAAGCTGGGCAAACAGGCACTGCATGCCAAAATCAACCTTCCCAATGGCAAAGTATTTGATGAACACATCCCCTATGGCGAATTGCGCCTCATCCCCTTGGGAGTGGGAGAAGTGGCAAAGGCTCACCTCAAGACCTCCGGCGGCCTAACCCTGGACAGCAACAGAAGCAAAGAACTTGATGTGGAGCTGCACGGCGGCACAGTGGGAATCGTCCTCGATACCCGTGGACGCCGTCCTTTTGGCCTGCCTACCGAGAAGACTCAACGCATCAGCTACCTCAAGAAGTGGATGCGTGAGTTAGAAGTCTACCCCGAAGAAATATTGGCTTAGGAGGAAACAATGGCACAAGCATATTCCGCTGGACTCACAGTTACAGACAACATAATCCTCAGAAAAGAGCGTGTACTGCCCCTCAAGGGCGAAGTGTTAGTGAAAAAAGGCGACAAGGTGAAAGCCGAAGACGTGGTGGCCGAAACCCTGCTACCCGGAAAGGTCGTCCCCTTCAACCTGGCTAATAAACTGGGTGTCACACCCTCACAACTTCAAAACTTCATCAAAGTGCAGCCCGGACAGCAGATCACCAAAGATACCGTCTTGGCCGAAAACAAAGGCCTCTTCGGCACCGGACTGTTCAAGAGCGTAGTTCACTCACCCGTGGATGGCGAGGTGGAAAACATCTCTGCCGTCACCGGCCAGGTGCTGCTACGTGAACCCCGTATCCCCGTGCAGGTGAAAGCCTTCATGGACGGCGTGGTGACAGACGTGATCCCAGAAGAAGGCGTGATCATCGAAAACAAGAGCGCCTACATCCAAGGCATCTTCGGCGTGGGAGACGAAACCGTCGGCGAACTCAAAGTGATCGCCAAATCTCCCGGCGATGAGATCGGCGTCAGAGATATTGATGACTCCTGCAAAGGTAAGGTGATCGTCACAGGTGCCTGCGTGAGCTATGAAGTGATCGAAGCCGCCCGAAAACATGGCGTAACGGCCATCATCACCGGCGGTATCGACGACCAGGATATCAAAAGGCTGCTCGGTTACGATATCGGCGTTGCCATCACCGGACACGAGAAGATCGGCCTCACCATCGTTTGTACCGAAGGCTTTGGCAAGATCAATATGGCCCAAAAAACCTATGACTTGCTCAAACACTTTGAAGGACACAAAACATCCATCCATGGCAGAACCCAGATCCGCGCTGGCGTGATCCGACCCGAAATCATCATCCCCTTGCAGTTTGAAGACCAAGAACTGGTAGCCCCAGAAGCTGCCGTTCCCGTCTTGAAACCCGGAACCATGATCCGTGTCATCCGTCAACCTCACTTTGGCCGCATCGCAAAAGTGACCAAACTGCCAGAAGAACTCACCAAGGTGGAATCCGAAACCATGGTGCGTATCCTGGAGGCAGAATTTGAAGACGGCACCAAGTTCAGCCTGCCCAGAGCAAACGTGGAAGTAATCGAATCATAAATATCAAACAGCATAATCGATCCTAACTCTCTCTAAGAAAACCCTGGAGTTCCCCGCTTCGGGGTTTTCTTTTTTTCTTCCACGAATTACACGGATGAACACGGATGGACACCGAAGCGGCTAATATATAGCTGGCGGTCGCCGAACTGCCGCCAGCGGGCGAAGCCTGCTTCCTCAGCATACCTCACAGAATAGAAAAAACCTGCCCAAGCGGCATGATAACCACTTGAGCAGGTTGAAAATCTTGATCTCTTTGATAAGCGTTACCGGCTGCTTCGGATTACCCAAAGTTCAGGTCTGAAGAGGCGTGAATTAATCAACCACCTTATAGCCCTGCAGCGCCGCAACCAGATTGCTTTCTCAATCGTCTTCTTACTTTCTCGTTTTAAGTAATCTCTCGACCTTCCGTACATTAGTTCGAGAGTATCCGTAGTCATTCGAGACAATGTCACCACAAGTGGATATCAGGAGGCTATTACCATCTTTCTTCAGATTCACCTCCCCTACACCCACTTCATAATTTAATACATTACTGATGGAAAAAGTACCTGCGGGAATTGTATGTTGCCTTGCTGCTCCATTGACAATCTTCTCATATTCATCATAATCGTAGTCATCATCGTAGTCACTCTCAACATATGCCCAAACGTTTTGAAAACTGCTGTTTCGGTTTGGATTCAGCGACCATTTCAATGTTAATGGTTTTGTCCAATCAATAGCCTCTGGCAGATTCTGTAAGCTTGGGAAAGACGGCATCCTGATGGATGTGTTGATTACTTCTACGTTATTATGAGTGAATTTGACAGCCAAATTGGTGCTATTTGGCAGCACAATGTCGTGATAATGGTTTATCACCACGTATGCATCTCCATCATAATCAACGTACACCTCAACCGGGATAGCCTGGTTGTTGACCACCAAACTAAAAGTATCTTCTTCAGATATCTCTGGCATCTCAACGGGTGCCATCCACACCATCATGTCGTTTTCCACTATCTCATACCCCAGGACAATAGCCCAATCAAAGCCTTCAACGTAATTCCAAAATTGATCCATGTTCTGGAAATTAGGAATACCATCCTCAGGCTCGGTGGACTTTTTGCCACAACTCACCGCTGTCATGACGAGCATAACAGCGACAACGAAGATTAGAGCTAATCTAAGCTTACTCATTTTGTACCTCCAGTACAGTTTTTTATTTTTCTGATGCTGGTAAAACCATGACATCGTTTTGGTCTGGTTTTAGATGCAATAACTGTTCCAAATCGTGACGATATTTTAATATGTTGGCACGTTACTGCTTTGACCCGAGGCACCAAATCCGCACCGGTGATGATTTTGTTTTTCTTCCATGAATGCTGCCAGCAAGCTGGCAAGAGGGAGAGAAGGAGAGATGGAGAGCTGCTGGCGCTGGTTTCAGGGATGGGCGTGCTTTTTGCTGAGATCCGTATAGCTCTGGGACTTTTGATTTTTCCACGAATAACACGAATTGGCACGAATTATGGGCCAGCTAACGCTGGCAATTTGAATAAGTCCGCGGATGAATACGGAGGGTAACTAACATGTAGCCGGCGGTCGCCGGCTACTTCTACCTTGCTTACCCGCCCGGTGATTACTCGGAGCCACTCGGGAAAAACCCGAGTATCGCCACGGCATCGCCCTGCGGGTAAGTAAGGGCGACGCAGCTTCGCTGTAAGGGACGGTCGCCGGACCGACCAAATGACAAACTCGCGCGGCGAGCGACCGTACGAGTATCCAGAAGAAGCGGCGCTACGGCGAGCGCCCGTACAAGCCGGTTCAGCGAGCGACCGTACAATCCCTGAATTACCCCGAGCTATAGATAGGAAGCTGTATTTTGCGTAAGTAAGGCCAAAGAAAGATTAGAGTAAAAACTCCGGCGTTAGCTGGCCTAAAATTGGTGTAATTCGTGGGGAAAACCTTCTTTTCTATTGACAAATAGGCTCTTGCCATTTGGATAGCACCCCAGACCCTTTCTTGTTGTATCAACCCAGCTTATGAATTGTCGAGATTGGATTTAAAGTGAGTTGTGTTGATAAAATAACAACGGAGTTTCAATGCGAACTTTTGACTCGATTCTTCCCTATTTGCGGAAGAGTTATGGCAAGATCGTTGGGGGCATTATCATGTTGATCCTGGTGGACTTGATCCAGTTGATCATGCCCAAGGTGATGCAATATGCCATCGACAATTTACAGATGCGCACCATAGATCAGAAAGGCCTCTTTTGGGTGGCGCTGTTAATCCTTGCAGGTGCTCTGGGGGTCATGGCTTTGCGTTACTTTTGGCGCATTTTGATCATCGGCAATTCCTTCACGATTGAGCGTCATTTACGCCAGGATTTTTATGATCATCTGATGGGTTTGAGCCAGACCTTTTTCAATAAGAGTAAGATTGGCGACCTGATGGCCTATGCTACAAACGATCTCAACGCAGTGAGGATGCTGTTTGGCATGGGTTTGATTGCGGCGATGGATATCGTGTTGATGACGGTTGCGTCCTTCAGCTTTATGGGCACCATCAATTGGAAGCTCACGGTTTTGGCAGTGCTTCCCATGCCGCTACTTTCGCTTACCATTGGCTATTTTGGCAAGAAGATGCACGTCACCTTCCGCAAGGTGCAGGCCAGTTTTGCCTCCATGAGTGGTGCCATCCAGGAGAGCGTTTCCGGCATCCGGGTGGTGAAAGCTTTTGCTCAGGAGGAAGCCGAGCTGGCCAAGGTGGATGATGTGTCCATGCACTTTGTGAAGCAGAACATTTCACTGGCCAAGATCGCCGGTGTCTTCCATCCTTTCATGAACTTTGTGATTAGCATTTCGGTGATCATCACGCTCTATTTTGGTGGTAGAGCCACGATTCGCGGCGAGATCACCATCGGTGAATTCATCGCTTTCTTCCAGTATTTGAATATGTTGGTTTGGCCGATGATTGCCATCGGTTGGATCGTGGATATGTATCAGAGAGGCACGGCATCGCTGCAGCGGCTGAATGAGATCTTTGTGCTCAAGCCGGAGATCACCGATGTGGATGCAGACCAGAGCATCACGGAACTCCAGGGTGCGATAGAGTTTAAAAACCTCAGCTTCCGCTATGGCGTAAACTTGCCCTTGGTGCTCAAAGACATCACCGCCAGCATAGACAGCGGCCAGACTTTGGCGATTGTGGGGCCTACTGGATGTGGCAAAACCACGCTGATAGAGCTGATCTCACGCATCTATGAGCCACCTGAGGGAAGCATCCTGATCGATGGCTATCCGGTAAACCAAATACCGCTGCAGGTGCTGAGACACGAGATCGTGTTGGTGCCGCAGGACATCTTCCTCTTTTCAGAATCTCTGGCAGACAACATCCGCCTGGCAGATGCAAACGCTCCTATGGAAGCCGTCTACGAAGCGGCACGCATCGCTCAGGTATACGATGAAATCATGGATTTTGAACACAAATTTGAGACGGTGGTTGGCGAGCGTGGCATCACGCTTTCCGGTGGACAAAAGCAGCGCGTAGCCATCGCCAGAGCTCTGCTTACCGACCCCAAGGTGTTGATCTTGGACGATGCCCTGAGCGCCGTGGATACCAAGACAGAACGCTTTATCCTGGAAAGCCTGATCAAAGCACGTAAAGGCAAGACTACGATCATCATCGCCCACCGCATTTCTTCCATCCAGCATGCGGATAAGATCATGGTCTTGGGTCAGGGCGACCTGCTGGAAATGGGTAACCACGTCGGCTTGATGGGACAGAAAGGTCTCTATTATGACCTCTTTGAAAAACAGCGCATCCGCGCCAGACTGGAAGGAGAGGAGGAATAATGCGCATGGGTGGTGGTGGCCCCGGAGGCAGGGGTTTCGTTGCGGATGACGTCAAAGGCAAGATCTACGACCGTCGTCTCTATGCCAGATTGCTGTTCTATCTGAAGCCATATCTCAAGTGGGTATTATTCTCGCTCTTCGTGCTGCTTTTTGTGGCAGGTGCGGAGGTGATCATACCTTTGATCCAGCGCACTGCAATCGATGATCTCATCGTATCCAACAGATCGCTGCTGATCTTTGAAGATGAAGCGATGCCGCAGGCTTTTGTGGCCAAATACAAGCTGCCGGCCAAACAGCAGTATCGCTATGAAAACAAAAACTTTGTGATCGTCAAATCCAGAGATAGAAACAAGATCAACAAGATAGATTTGGATGAGGTTGCCAAGCAGGGTTACTTGACCTCTGGCAGCTTCTATATCATCAAAAGTGGCTCGGACAAGATCGAGCTTTTAAACCGTTATCTGCCACAGGTGAAACAGCCACATGCCAGTAAAAAAGGCACGGAAGGCTGGTTTAAGATCAGTGAAGATGAGATCGCCGTTCCTAAGGCGCACTTGGATAAAATCCCAGGCAGAGACCGCTTTCAATTGCGCAAGGAATCTGCGGATCAACTGATCTGGCTGGCACTGATCTTCCTGGTCATCATCGTGTTGCGCTTCGCCAGCGGCTACCTCCAAAGTGTGGTGACAGCCTATTTCTCGCAGATGGCGATGAACGACCTGAGACACGATGTCTTTGCCCACCTGCAGAAGATGCCGGTAAAGTATTTTGATCAAAACCCGGTGGGACGGCTGGTTACCAGGGTTACCAACGACGTGAGAGCCATAGATGAGATGCTGGCTTCCGGCGTGATCACCATCATTCAGGATAGCATCCTGATCGTGGCGATCATAGTGTTGATGCTAGTTTTGGATTGGCAGCTTGCTTTGGTGAGCTTTACGCTGCTGCCCATCGTGATCGCCGTGATCGCTGAATTCAGACGGCGCACGCGTGTGATCTACCGCGAGGTAAGAAAGCATCTGGCGGCTCTCAATGCCACTTTGGCCGAACATATCAGCGGCCAGAAGATCATCCAGCTCTTCAATCAATACAGCAATAAACGGCAGGATTTTGTCGATATCAATACCAAATACTTCAATACCTCTGTCAAACAGCTCAAGCTCTTTGCCTTCTTCAGACCGATAATTCATGTATCTTCACAGGTGGCTGTAGCTGTAATCATCTGGTATGGAGGTGGACAGGTGTTGCGCGATGTGATCACCATCGGGCTCTTGATGGCGTTCACTGAATATATCCAAAAGCTGTTTCGACCTATCAACGATTTCAGCGAAAAGTTCAATGTCCTGCAGAGCGCTTTGGCAGGTGCAGAGCGCATATTTGACCTGATGGATCAGGCAAATGAGGATTATCGGGAAAACCTTCTCTCCGATGTCAAGTTTGAGGGTGAGATTGAGTTTGATCACGTGTGGCTGGCTTACAACCCCGGTGAATGGGTGCTCAAGGACATCAGCTTCAAGATCAAACCAGGCGAAAAGATAGCCTTGGTGGGGCATACCGGCAGTGGTAAGACCTCGATCGTAAACCTGATGTTGGGCATGTACCCCTATCAAAAGGGAGAGATACGTATTGACGGCAAACCGCTGAGCAGCTATGCCTTACACGATATCCGCGCCAATATCGGCATCGTGCAGCAGGACGTGTTTATCTTCAGCGGCAATATCAGAGATAACATCGCACTCAACAACGATCAGCTCACGGATGAAGAGGTGGTGCAGGTGGCCAAATATGTCAATGCGGATAAGTTTATCTGCAAAATGCCCCAGAAGTATCAGGAGCCGGTGATGGAACGCGGCGCTACGCTTTCCACCGGACAGAGACAGCTCATCGCCTTTGCCAGAGTTTTGGCCTACGATCCGGCTATCTTTATCCTCGATGAAGCCACCTCAAATATCGACACCGAGACCGAGCTGCTGATCCAGGATGCGCTGAAAAAGATAGTGGAAAACCGCTCTTCCATCATCATTGCGCACAGGCTTTCCACCATTCAACATGTAGACCGCATCCTGGTGTTGCATAAAGGTGAATTGGTGGAGGAAGGATCACACTTTGAACTGCTGGATAAAGAAGGGCTTTACTACGATCTTTACAGGTTGCAATATACCTAAGCTGCAATTAGTTGCACTTTTGGATCACATCTTGCAAGTAAGACTATTTGCGGATGGTGAGCTTTTTGTTGTTGACAAAAATCCGCTGTCCTAATATACAGAGTCCATACACTAACTATTAACCTTGATTCGATAAGGAGGATCAATGAAAAAGTGCTGGCTTATCTTACTAGCCCTTACCGTTGTTAGCGCTATGTTCGCCTACGAAGTGGTGGCATGGCAAGAAGATTTTGAAGGCGACATCAGTGGCTGGAGCCACTATGATGGTGCCGAAAGCCCCAACATGTGGCACGTCTACGATTACGGCGGAGCCCAAGGCAACGTCTGGTGGATGGGGGACACTGATCTTGCGCAAGGAAGCAATATTGGCGGTTATCACAACGCTCAATATCTCGTGTTGGATACTCCAGCTCGCACCTTGTCTGCAAGCAATGCCACTCTCACTTTCAAAATGCGTTACAAAGTGGAAGACCCCGGTGGAACAGGCAACTATAACGTCTGGGATTCCATGAACATCCGTGTTTCTACCAATAATGGTGCTACTTGGACTGTTGTCTCCGGAACACCCTCCTATAGTGGCACTTCCAGCTATGCCTTTGGCGAACAGCATGGTGAAGGCCCTGGCATCCCCGCCTGGGGTGGTTCCCTTCCAAACTGGACTACCGCGACCTTCGACCTCAGCGCCTATGTGGGTCAGAGCGTGAAAGTGCGCTTTGCCTTCGCATCCGACCCGGCATATAGCACCGCAAACGACCGCACACTCTTCGGCTGGATGGTGGACGACATCTCCTTCGGTGGCTACACAAACAATGGCGTGGATGATGGTCAAATGACGTTTGCCAGCTTGGTTCCTCTGGGTGGAGACCTCTGGCATCTTTCCACAGACCCCGCTGCTCCATCACCTACACACGTGATGAAATGTCAAAATGCCCAAGGCACCTACAACCCCAACATGTACAACTACTTAGTTAGCCCCTCGATCCAGCTTCCCAGCAGCGGAGATATCCGGGTTGACTTTATGATTCAAGGTGATTTCAGCGATAGTGGAACATTCCCCAATGTCGATTTTCACGGTTGGGAAGTCTCTCCCGATGATGGGCAATCATGGTTCTACATGAGCAACCCCTATGGTCTTGACGGTGTAAGCAACTACGTCTATTCCGATGCACCTGATGTATGGGCGTCAATGGTGGAAAGCTACACACTCGATGGCTACATCTCAGACTACGCTGGCCATACTATTCGCCTGCGCTGGTATTTCAAGAGCAACGAAACCGTAAACGGAACCGGCTACATGATTGATGATGTGAAGGTCTATCACGACATCTATATCGAGGCTCCTTCAAACCTCACCGCTGATGTGGACGGAAACGATGTGATACTCAACTGGCAACTTGGCGACTTTGGTGGTGGAGAAGAAGGCTGGCTCAGCTATTGCTCCGACGTTCTCTATTCCGGCATCGGAACTAACGCTGCTGCAGACTTTGACGTGGCTGCTAAATGGGATCCCAGCGGTGAACACGGCATCAACCCCTACGTGGGCATGCAGGTCACCAAGATCAAATTTATCCCCGCATTGGACCCCGCAAACTCCCCAGGTGTTACCTGCCAATACTCTATCCGCCTCTGGACCGGAACAACCGGTAACGAAATGGTCTATGAACAAGCAGTGCCCAACTACACCCACAGCGTGTGGAACGAGGTCGTGCTTAACACCCCCTGGACCATCCCTCCGAGAACGGCCGTTTGGGCAGGATACCGCAACAACACCACCGGTGGACACCCCGCTGGTTGTGACCCAGGACCCGCAATTGATGGCTATGGCAACATGATCAAAATGGGGGGCTCTTGGTCTTCACTCTTGAGCCTCGGCGCCAGCTTGGACTACAACTGGAACATCGAAGTCTACGTGCAGGATGCCGCCGGCCGTGAATACAAGATTGGCGACCCTGTGGTAGGCTTTGCTGATTATCGTGAACAACACCGCGATGCCTCAGCCTTCAAGATCTATCGTGATAGCATCCTGATGGACGAAAGAGATGGCACCGAAATGACCTATACCGATCCTAACGTGTCTGGTGGCTTGCATAGCTACTATGTGACCGCCATGTATGACCAATATGAATCCACACCTTCAAATACAGTGACCGTCTTTGTGCTGCCCAGTGATTATTCCGAGCTGTACAATGATGACGGTAGTGCCGAAGTTGGCTACAGTATGGATTCCACACACCTGATGGGTGCAAGACACACCTTAAACGGTAAGGTAAGGGTCAAATATGCCAAGATCTATGTGCATACCGTTACTACTTCCGCGATCATGGTCCGCATCGTGGACAATGATGGCCCTGGAGGCATGCCCGGATCGCAATTGGGTCAATTCCAGTTGCCCGCCGCATCGGTGGTACAAGGCTGGAACTATGTGCCCATCACGAGCGACATTGTCATCGAAGATGGTGATTTCTACGTGGTGATCATGAACGTGCCCAATTCCAACTTGATCGGCGTGGATACCTCCACCAGTGGTAATAGCTACAACAAGGCTGGCGCCAATGCCGACTGGATGCCGATGGCAAGTGGAGAGCTGATGATGCGTGCCATCGTGGAAGTCCTGACGGATAACGACGATAACACTGCGCCCGCACTAAGCACCAAGCTGGGTGGAAACTATCCCAACCCCTTCAACCCCGAGACTACGATCTCCTACAGCCTGAAAGATGCACAGGATGTGAAAATCGAGATCTACAACGTCAAGGGACAACTGGTGCGCACACTCATTAACGAAACCCAAGCTGCAGGAGATCACAAAGTGATCTGGACTGGTACAGATAACAGAAACCGCCCTGTAGCCAGCGGACTCTACTACTACAAGATGACCGCCGGTAAATACAGCAGCAGCAAGAAGATGATACTGATGAAATAAGAGACTATCGGTCTCTGAAATAATAAAGCCCGTGGTGATCCCACGGGCTTTTGTAATTCCCATGCAAAAAGTGTCAGCAGTCAGCTTCCATCTCTTAGCTGATAATATCTCTTCTCAAACTGTTGCAGATCCGCCCAGGCACCATGCTTCCAATTTGGGTTGCGCAGTAGCGCTGCAGGATGGTAGGTCACGAAGGCGGGGATATTTTGAAAGAGGTGTTCCCGCTGCCTCAATTCACCCATGCTTTCACTGCTGCACAACATGGTTTGAGCAGCGACCAGGCCCATAAACAAAAGCATCCGGGGTTGGATGATAGCTATCTGCTCCAAAAGATAGGGCAGGCAAGCGAGGCGCTCTTCAGGCAGGGGATTACGATTTGATGGGGGACGGCATTTGACGATATTGGCGATATAGACCTCTTCCCTACTCAGGTTGATGGCGGCCAACATTTTGGTGAGGAGCTCGCCGGCTTTACCCACAAAAGGGCGCCCGCTTAGGTCTTCGGATGCTCCGGGCCCCTCACCGATAACCATGATAAAAGCACCGGGATTCCCCTCTCCATAGACCAACTTGGTTCGGCCTTGGGACAGCTCACACTTTTGGCAGTTTTGATACTCCAGCGCCAAGTCAGCCAACTGCTGCCCCCTCTTATCAACGGGAGGGTAGATCTCTTTGATCCCGCTTTGCAACAACAGCTCCAGTTGCTGCCGGATGGCTTTGTTTACCATTTATTCTTCTTCGTCGTCATCCTCGTCTTCATCTTCATATTCGTCTTCATAGTCATCCATATCCAAATCTTCATCATCATCGCCAAAGGGATTTCTGGGCTCTGGCTCCGGATCTGGAGGCAAAACACTGAGGGTTTCGCTTACTTCTCTGAGATCGCTTTCAGATTCGTCATCCTCTTCATTTGCTATCCGGCTTTGGCTCATGGCGAAGGCGGCTTCTTCGATATCGTTCAGATAATCTGGCACTTCGTTGTCTGCTACGTGTTCCATGGCGACGACAGACACTTTTTTGCCAAACTTGTCGCGCACATAGGCTGGGAGTTGGGAAAGACGTCCTGCTTCCAATTTGGAGAGTAGACAAAACATATAGTTCATGTCCGCTTTTTGCAGGAAGTCTTCAATCTTTTTATCAATCATTTGTTTCTCCTAAGAATGTGAGTGCAGGGTCTTGGTATCTACACATACTGTTTTCTTCCGCCTTGATGATGTTCAAGACGTCTTGAACCGCTTTTTCCAGTTCATCGTTGATCACCAGATATTGGTATTCGGGCAACCTTCGCAGCTCTTCTCTGGCTTCGGTGAGGCGTTTTTGGATCTCCTGCGGGCTATCCGTGCCTCGGGCTCTAAGCCTTGCCTCCAAGATCTGTAAAGAGGGTGGCAAGATGAAGATGCGGATGCAGGGAACCGCAGTATTGCCTACCTGATGAGCCCCTTGAACATCTATATCCATGATCACGTGTTTGCCGCTTTTGAGCTGGCTTTGGATGTAGCTGATCGAGGTGCCATACCAGTTTCCAAACACCTGAGCATACTCCAAAAAGTCGCCCTGCTGTTTACGCTCATTAAACTCCGCTTCGCTCACAAAGTGGTAGTGCACACCATTTTTCTCCTCGCCTCTGGGCGGCCTTGTGGTGTAGGATATGGAGTATTCCACCTTGGGATATAGCTCACGTATCCTATTCAAAATGGTGCTTTTACCTCCTCCGGATGGAGCGGAGAGGATGATCAGGAAGTTGGGTTCTTTGGTGATCACTTATGAGAGGCTCTTTAGCCTTCCACCATTCTCCGATAGTCCAAAGCACTCATCAGATTTTCAACTTCTTCAGGAGCGGACATGCGGATTTTGAAGAGCCAGCCTTCCTCAAAGGCAGATTCGTTGATCAACGCTGATCTTTCCTCAACATCGGAGTTCTTTTCTTCCACGATACCGCTCAAAGGAGCGATGAGGTCTTCCGCCGCCTTCACAGCTTCGATGGAACCGCAAGGCTCATCTGCAGAGACTTTGGTGCCCACTTCAGGGAGCTCGACAAAGACGATCTCGCCCAATTCACTCTGGGCAAAATCAGTGATGCCGATGGTGGCGATATCGCCCTGGACGCTAATCCATTCGTGGCTTTCGGTGTAGTACAAATTTTCGGGTAGGTGCATGGTTATCCTCCAATTGGATTGTATTATAATAGTACTTAGACCAAGAGTTTTGGCAGCGATTTTGTGTCAAGCATTACTTGCAACTCAGGACTGCCAAGTCTTTTAAAATCGGAGTGTTTGCCAATCTATTAAAAGAAGCAAGGGGTGAATATGGTTAGACACCCCTTGCGGTGAAAGACAATGTTTTAGATCAAGCCATCACGCTTGAGCAAGGCATCTGGATCCGGTTTACGGCCAGCAAAGGCAACGAAGAGATCCATGGGATGGAAGGCGTTGCCTCTGGCTAAGATATTATCTCTAAAGCTATTGGCGGTGTCGGGATTAAAGATTCCCTTGTCCTTGAAGATGCTCCAAGCGTCTGCCTCCAATGCTTCCGCCCATTTGTAGCTGTAATAGCCTGCAGAATAGCCACCTGCAAAGATATGAGCAAAGGAGCAGCTCATATTTGCTCCTTCCACACGTGGCAAGAAGCGCGAGGGCTCGATCGCCTCATCTTCAAACACACCAACATCTTGGACGCTGTTTGGGTCTGCAGTGTGCCAAGAGAGATCCAGATTTGCATAGCGAACCTGAGTCACGTTGGCTACGCCTGCCTGGAAGTTCTTGGCGGCGATCATCTTTTCCAGCAGCTCATCTGGTAGAGGCTCACCGGTCTCAAAATGACGGGCAAAGAGAGCCAAAGCTTCCTTTTCATAGAGCCAGTTTTCCATGATCTGGCTGGGCAGCTCGACAAAATCCCAAAGCACTCCCGTGCCGGAAAGGCCACTAAAGTAGCCATCCGCCAATAGGCCGTGCAGGGCATGACCAAACTCGTGGAAGATGGTGCGCACTTCATCAATACGCAGCAGCGAGGGTTGCTCCGGAGTGGAGGGCGTGAGCGAGGCAACAATGGAGACCATGGGGCGACGGAAACCATCGCTGTGCAAGCCTTGTGACTGGAAGGAGGTCATCCAGGCACCGCCACGTTTGGTATCTCTGGGAAAGAGATCCATATACATGATGCCCAGATAGCTGCCATCTCTGTCATGCACTTCCCAAGTGGTGACGTCGGGGTGGTAAGTGGGAACGTCATCCACCTGCTTCACCTTGATGCCATAGATGTGCTCTGCCACGATAAAGAGCCCTTCAAGCACGTTTTCCACCTTGAACCAAGGGCGTAACTCTTCGGGATCGTAGTCATAGAGCTTTTCTTTGAGCTTGTTTGAATAATAGCCAAAATCCCAAGGCATCAGCTCGTCCAGACCATCAAGCTCGCGGGCAAAGTCTTGCACCTGCTTCACTTCCTTGAGCGCAGCGGGCATGGCTACCTCGTGGATCTTTTCCAAAAACTCCTGCACGTTTTCCTTACTCTCAGCCATTCTTTCCGCGATTACATAATCCGCATGGGTGTCAAAACCAAGCAGGGCGGCCTTTTCTTTGCGCAATTTCAGCGTCTGCTTGATGATGTCTTGGTTGTCAAATTCATCGTTGAAAGCTTTGGAACCATTGGCGCGATGGATTTTTTCACGGAGCTCCCGATTGCGACAATAGGTGAGTAGCGGCACAAAGCTGGCAGGTTGCAGCGTGAAAAGCCAGCCGCCATCCTTGCCCTTGAGCTTGGCCATGTGAGCGGCTTGAGCCAATGCTGTAGCGGGCATTCCTTCAACGTCTTTGGGATCTGTAACGTGCAGCTCAAACTTGTTGATAGCCTGCAGCACGTGATCGCTAAACTGAGGACTGAGCTTGGAGAGTTCCATCGAGATTTCGGTGTAGCGCTTTTTATCTTCGTCAGAAAGCAGCGCACCACCACGGATGAAGTTCTTGTAATTGCGTTCGATCAGTCTGTAGCGTTCCGCGGCTTTGAGGGCTTCTTTATCCTTTAGGTCTTCGGGTATAGCAGGTTTGGGTTTGCTTTCCACCTCTGCCTTGTATACGGCTTGGACGCGCTCAAAAATCTTGGGATCGGTGGAAATACTGCTGCTGAACTGGGACAGCAAGGGTGAAATCTGCTGAGCCAAAGCCTTGAGCTCCGGCCCGGATTCAGCGGAATGAAGGTTGAAATAGATGCGGGAAACGTAGTTTAACTGCTCTCCAGCCAGATCCAGAGCCAAAATGGTGTTTTCAAAAGTGGGAGGCTCGGGATTGTTTTTGATGGCTTCGATCTCCGCCTTTGCTTCCTCCAAAGACTCTTTGATCGCGGGCAAAAAGTGCTCCGTCTTGAAAAGAGGGAAGGGGATGGCCTTGAGGCGATGGGTGTTTTCACGTTTCAAAAGAGGGTTTGTGTCTTGCATACGAGTTCCTTATGTGTTTATTCTTTGATACAAACATAATAAGCGGAGTCGGGAGCGAGGCAAGGGAATTATTTGTTTTGAGGATGAGTAGATTATTGAAGCTGGATTCATCTGCTGAGCTTGGGATATGCGTGGCTCATATCCTGATTGCTCCGGAGAATGTAAGAAACTCTTTCACTAAAGGATGAGCTCTTTTTCTTTGTGACACACAACTGCTTGGTCGTTTCAGCGAGCGACCTGTACGGGCGGTCGCCGAACCGCCGATCTTGCGGTACTCTCCCGAATGTCGATGAAAAGCATCTGCTGCTTCAGGATGGTCGGTCCGGCGACCGACCCTACATTACAACCCAAAAACCATACGTACCCCAGCAAAAGCAGGCATATTTCCATCCAGCGCAGCAGCTCACAACTCACAACTCGCAGCTCACAACTGCGTCGAAGCTGCCTCTTCCTTACTTACCCGCAGGGTGATACCGTGGAGATACTCGGGTTTTTCCCGAGTGGCTCCGAGTAATCACCGGGCGGCTAAGCAAGGAAGAGGCAGGTGCAGCTTCGCTGATTTCGGGGATAGGTATGTCTTATTGTGTAGATTGAGGCCGTAGATAAGGGGGCTTTTACTTGCATTTCAGCCCTTAATTTCCCCGAAAAACCGAGAATATATCGAAACATTTGACTTTTTGAAAAGGTTCACCTCTTTCTGTGCGCCTTCTCCGCCCAAACGTGTAACCTATTGCAATCCTATACCATTCCTGCTCAATGGAGGAGGAGCCGAGCAGGGGCGGGGCAGGGACGCCGCATAAACAGCGGCTTTGAGGGGAGTCAAAAACGGCTTTTTCCTGTTCCCTTTTCCCGCCCGAAAGTCAACTATTTCAAAAGACCCCACTTTTTCAGGTGCCGGAGTCCGGAAATGAATTCCTACTAAAATGGTAGGAGTTTAGCCTCACCCACTTCTTGTTCGTTTGCTTTTAAGCCACCTAATCTAACTTGAGCCGCAAATTGTTCTTGACAAAAAGGGGCTGTCCAAAAACATGGTAGAACATCAACGCGAGGTGGAGCAGTCGGTAGCTCGTCGGGCTCATAACCCGAAGGTCGAAGGTTCGAATCCTTCCCTCGCTACCATCTTTAATACTTATGACAAATCCGGCCATGATAGCCGGATTTGTTGTGATATAGCTTATAAACTGTGGCGGTGTAGCTCAGTTGGTTAGAGCGTCGGAATCATAATCCGCAGGTCCGGGGTTCAAGTCCCTGCGCCGCTACCAGTTTTTTCCTTTGGTATAGCCAGAGCTATCCATGCGCGCCAGTAGCTCAGTAGGATAGAGCAGCAGCCTTCTAAGCTGCGGGTCAGGGGTTCGAATCCCTTCTGGCGTGCCACTTTTTATAAAAACGAAACTTCGTGGTGGATGTAGTTCAATGGCAGAGCTCCGGATTGTGGTTCCGGCTGTTGTGGGTTCGAGTCCCATCATCCACCCCATTTTTTTATCATGGAGCTTATGGACAACAATCTCTACTTGGGTTTTGACATCGGTGCGTCCTCTGTTAAATGGGGCTACGGAAGCTGTCAACAGGGTTTACTATGCTTTGAAAGTGTGACTATTAGTGACAAAACGTTAGCTGGACTCCAAAATCTCTTCACCCAGATCATCAACGTAGTTGACAGTAAAATAGGTGTTAATAACGTCAAAGGCATAGGAATAGGCACACCGGGGACAATCGAACGAAAAACTGGAAAACTGCTGGGAGTAAACCCAAATTTACAGTTTTGGACTGGCCTCTCACCCGCTATACTCGTGGATCCTGGGCTAAACATCCCTGTCAGTTATGACAACGATGCAAACCTGATGTGTTTGGGTGAAGCTTCATTATTGGCGGACGATCTGGATGTGGTTGGAATCACGATTGGAAGCGGCATTGGCAGCGGTTATGTGAGGAGCAAAGAGGTGTTTCACGGCAGCCACGGCTTTGCTATGGAACTGGGGCACATCACGGTGGTTGAAGAGGGCGAGCCCTGCAACTGTGGCCGCAAGGGCTGCCTGGAGGCTTATGCGTCCATAGAGGGCATCAAATCAAGAGCCAAGAGGCATTTAAACTATGATCATGCTTTGGCTTGGAACTTGCAAGGCATATTGCTGCATGCTCAAGCTGACCAGCGTTTACAAAGCTACATCCAAGAGGGGGAGCGGCTTTTGGGCAAAAGCCTGGCCAATCTCTGCATAGTTTTGGATCCCGATGTCATCCTACTGGGCGGTGGCGGTGCCGAGGGGGGCTTATACTGTCCTCAAAGGATAGATGCCATCCTGAGTGAAAACTTGCCTGGCATCAATCGCAGCAAAACATCGCTCAGAAGCGCCGCATTGGGGAACAAAGCAGGCGTCTTGGGTGCAATAGTCTTGGCAGAACGCAAAATAGTTTGAGTTTAGGAACGCAATGTGCAAGCTAAGATATGTATAAACTTTTTTAAAGGAGAAACTATGAAAAACGTACGTTTAAAACTCGTGGCAATGCTGGCACTTTTGGTGCTCGTTGTCGGACTGTCCGCCATAAAAGTAACTTTTTTGAGGTCCTTCGATATAGAACCCAATCCAATGGATGACCATTGCCGGATCGGCATCACCATTGATCGACCAATGGAACTTAACGTTCGCATCGAGGACACCAAAGGGACTGTGATCAAGAATCTCTATTATGGCCATGTTTTGAGAGGTTTGACATTGACTTGGGACCGTTATGACAACAACGGTCAATACACCCCAAAAGGTGTTTACCGAGTAGTGGTTAGCACCAATGATCGCTATACCTCCACCATGAAGACGGTGATTCTAAAGTAAAGCTCAAATTGCCTTTTTAAAAGTTTTATGGAACCTGGGAGTCCCTACGGGGGCTCCCTTTTTTTTACTGGGTTTGATTTGGCTATTCAGGCCATATTTACGCTGATTTTAGCCGCATCAGAAGACAGTTGCATATCATAAAATTCGCCCTTCTTGTCATTTAAAGCTTGACAGATTTCCCCAGATAGAAAATCATGCCCTGAGTTTGGGAAAAATTGCCTAATGAGATACAAGTTAATGAGCTCCAAAGAGATGGCTTTGTCCTTCAAAGCCTTGTATGTGGCGATGCTTCGCAGCAATACCGCCTCAGTGAACAGCATTCACAGGCTTTGCGTTTCAAAGCTCAAGACAGTTCTTTTGGGCTCACCTTACGCCCTATCTCTCAAGAAAGGAGTATATTAAATGAATATGAAAGGAAAAACGGCACTTGTTTTGGGCGTAGCTAACCAGCGCTCGATTGCCTACTCTATCGCCAAAGCTCTAAGTTCGGCCGGTGCTGAGCTTGTTTTGAGCTATGCGAACGCCACTTTGGCCAAGAGAGTAGAACCAATCGCTTTAGAGCTGGGTGCCAAACTCATTGTAGAATGTGATCTTGCCGATGATGCAGCCATACAAAAACTGGGCGCAAAGATCAGGGAACATTACGATTGCCTGGATTACGTCGTCCACAGCGTGGCCTATGCGCCGGTTGAGGAGATGAATAAGCCCTTCCACCACCTCAGCCGTCAAGGCTTTGGCATAGCGCTGGACATCAGCGTTTACACCCTCATCGCCGTTCTCAAAGAAGTGGAAAGCCTATTGAAACCGGGCAGCAGCGTGCTCACCCTCAGCTACTACGGAGCGCAGAAGGTGGTGCCCAGTTATGGCGTGATGGGAGTGGCGAAAGCAGCTTTGGAAGCGAGCGTGCGCTATCTTGCCTACAGCCTGGGCGAACGGGGCGTGCGCGTGAACGCCATCTCTGCCGGGCCTCTGAGGACGCTGTCTACCGCATCTATTTCCGGCATCAGCGAAATGCAAAAACAGATAGAAAAATCAGCCCCGCTGCGCCGTAACATCAATCATGAAGAAGTGGCCAAAAGTGCACTGTATCTGCTTTCCGATTATTCCAGCGGAGTGAGCGGCGAAGTGGTCTTCGTGGATGCTGGCATGAATATAATGGCCTATTAGCAATAGGCAAAGAGATAGATAAATGAAACTGTTTAAACACGTCTTACTACCCACCTCCTCGATGGCTCTGAAGAAAGTAAATGTGCTTTTTGACGAACAGATCATCAAGATCTCAAATTCTGAGATTGAGATCGAAGAGCCATGTGAGGAGATTGATCTCTCCGGACGCATCCTGCTGCCGGGAGCTATTGACCCTCACTGTCACATCGTAAGTGACAACGAACCTCAAGCCCAGATTACACATATAAGCCGTTTGGCGCTTTTGGGCGGTTGGACTTGCCTGGCCGAGCTGAGCTATCGCAATCCGCAACCTATCTTTGACATGCGCAATCTAAACCACCTGAAGAGTCAGATCGATGCCTCGTCCTATGTAGCTATGCCCTTTTGGGGCAATGTGGAGATAGAAAACTATCCCTATCACGCGGAAAGCGCTTTGGAGCTTTGGACACGTGGTGCCTTGGGATTGGCCATCTTTTCGCCCTCGCCCAATCCTGCGATTACAGAGCTGAGCTTCGATGAGATCATGGATCTCTTTATGGATATCTATGAGAGTGATACCGCTTTCACCTTCCAAGGCTGGGATCAGGAAAACCATGCCAAACCCTCAGATGCCGCTCAAAGAGACGCCATCCGCAAGATACTGCGGCGCATGCAGGAAAACCCAATCCACATCCCCAGAGTGAATGCTTGGGAGACGATTGAGTTTGTCAACACCATCTCTAAAAGATCTGATATCTCCTTCTCCATGAATATCTTGAATCTGATGCAATTCTATGAAACCAGGGTGAATTGCAACGTGGTTTTTGATTTTGGCACTGAGGAGGAGAGACAGGAGTTTCTGCATCTGGTGCGCACCAATAAGCTGTATACGGTCTCGCACAATGCGGGCATTTGCGATGAAAAGCAAGAGCCGCTCTTTGCCTGCGAGGCGCCTGACCTCATGCCCTACAGCTATCTTTGGATGCTGAGCGAGCTGTGGAAAAAGCGAAAAATCCCCTTGGCGACCGTGATCAAGGTGGTGAGCGAAAACCCAGCCAAACGCTTGGGCATCTATCCCGAAAAAGGCTGTATTGCCGTTGGCTCAGATGCTGATTTTGTGATCCTGGATCCCACCGTAAACACCATTATGCCAC
The DNA here is from genome assembly GCA_029561955.1 of Candidatus Cloacimonadota bacterium. Classification (GTDB taxonomy): domain Bacteria; phylum Cloacimonadota; class Cloacimonadia; order Cloacimonadales; family Cloacimonadaceae; genus UBA3900. The sequence continues at coordinate 3,402 of JAKQWO010000005.1, read as the reverse complement.
TCAATGACCATCAAGAAATGGAGCTGGAGGGGCACATCGATTCGGTGTGGATCAAGGGCGAAATGGCGGTGGAAATGGGCGAAATCCTGGAGCGCCGTGGTGGTTACCTACCGCGTATGCACACCCCTAAACGCCGTCACAACAAAAGATCTTGGATTTAAAAATATAGGAAGAAAGCATGGACTTTATCGCGTATATAAAAGACCAGTTGAAACAGCAACCGCAACTGATGTGGGTAATTTACAGTTCGACCTGGAGCACTGACTTCCTGCGCTTTTACCGGAGTCAGACAAACTACAACATCAGCAAAAACAATCAATCCCTGTATCTTGAGCTCTATAAAGACAAGAGAAACTACGGCTTTTCCATCAATGATCCCACCCAAGCCAAGATAGATGCAGCTTTGAAAGAAGCATTGGATATATTGGACAAACTGCCGCCTGATCCTGATTTTGTGGATTTGGAGGATGACCTCACCCTGGCAGAACCACGGGAGGTGATAAACACGATCGAGCAAATTCCCCTTAAGCTCAAGACCGCCATCCTAAACCGCATAGCAGACGCTGTAAGGCCATATGGATTTGAGATCTACGGAACCTTTGTTTGCTGCCATAGTCAGTACCGGGTGATCAATAGCAACCACCTGGATAAAAGCAGTGTCAGCTCGCCCATCTTCTTGGAAGTGAAGGCGGTGCATAAAGATAGTGAGGTGACGGTGCTGGAAAACTTTGGTGGCGAAGATCTCGCTAAGTTTGATGAGCAGGGATTCACCTCTGGGCTACTGCGCAAGATCGAGCACTGCAAAAACCCGGTGGTAGACGTGGAAGCGGGAGAATATGACGTGATCTTGGCTCCCCGATGCGTGGCTGAGTTTGTGCAGTATCTCACCTGGGGCATGAGTGCAAGAGCCTACGATCATCACGAAAGCTTTTTTGAAGACAAAGTGGGTGTTCAGGTATTCCCGCCTCATATCTCCATCACGGATGATCCGACTGACCCAGATATGATTCGTCTGGACTATGGCTCTGATGGACACATCTACAAGCCCCTGAAACTGATAGAAAATGGTGTATTTAAAGCTTTTATGTGTGATCATTACTATCACCGCAAGACGGGACTGCCAAAGAATGGCAATACAGGAAGCTGCCTCAGCATCTCACCCGGTGAGAGCAGCCTCGAAGAGATGATCAAGAGCGTCCAAAACGGGCTCTACATCTCAAGCTTGCACTACATGAACTTCATCAATATGAAAGAAACATCCATCACCGGACTCACCCGAGACGGCACCTTCCTGATCAAAGACGGAGAGATCGTGAATGTGGTCAATTCCCTGCGCTTTACCGAGAAGATAGAACGCATCCTGAGGAATGTCACAGCATTGGAGAACAAAGCGCACATCACGGCTTTTTCAGACAACTATGAGAATTTTGATATCACCAGCATAAAAGCACCTCACGCTCTGATCAGGAACTTTCAGATAAGCTCTTCCACTCACACTATTTAGGAGCCAGATAATGGAACATAAAATCAAAAGCATAATTCAAAAGTTAGATAATGGCAAAATCCAGTTTGCCGATGCACGCATCACCATAAACGATAGCGAGAGCTTCTACTTTGACGATGGCTTCCTGAGAGGCTTTTCAAACAATATAGAGTCCATCAGCGTGGGTGTGCGCATAATGATCAAGGGCTGTTGGGGTTTTGCTGGAAGTGACGACCTCTCAGATGCTTCCATAGATCGCATGATCAAGACAGCCATCGACAATGCAGAAAGCGGCGCCTTATTCAAAAACGAGGTTGAGAGCTTTCCTGCACTGCCTGCCACGAAAGCCGAATACATCTTCACGCCGGAAATAGACCCCTTTAAGATGGACAAAGAGGAAAAGCTGGACTATTTGGGCAAGCTTGCCACCGCCATCAAACCACAAGGGAAGATAGTGTATTCCATGTTGGTAGCCGTATTTAAGCGTGAGGAAAAGTTTTATGCCAACAGCGAAGGGAGCTACAGCCACACCGTATATTACAACACGATGCCCCTGATGCAAGTGTTGGCTTCCGATGGGCAGCAAAACCAGAGCCGCACCTGGCCTGGCGATATGAGCGGTGGTAGAGCCGGATTTGAGCGATTTTACCACTATGACTTTGAAAATAATACCGAAAGAATCATCAAAGAGGCCACCGATCTGCTCACGGCACCTACGGTAAGCGAGAAGAAGGCTGATATCATCATTGGTGGTGGGCATCTCGCCCTGCAGCTCCATGAATCCGTGGGACATGCCACCGAGGCTGACCGTATCTTCGGCATGGAGATTTCCTATGCGGGCAAGACCTTTATCAAACCAGAGATGTTGGGCAAATTCCAATACGGCTCGCCGGTGGTGAATATCTACTCGGACAGCACCGATCCACGTGGTATGGGTTTCCATCCCTTGGATGATGAAGGCGTGCCCGGCAAGAGAGTGGACATCATCCGCCAAGGCATCCTCAAAGACCTGCAAAGCTCACGCTATATCGCTCACAAACTGGGCCTGGCGCCCTCTTCAAATATGAAGGCCAGCTTTGCGGACGACTACCCGCTGGTGCGCATGACAAACTTCTGCTTAGCACCTGGAAAGGGAAGCCTGGCTGAGCTTATCGCCTCCACCGAAAGGGGTTACTTAGTCGACTTTACCAAAACCTGGAGTATAGACGACAACCGTAACAACTTCCAATTTACCACCGAAATCGGCTATCAGATCAAAGACGGCAGGATCGTGGGAATCGTGAAAGAACCCACCTACTACGGCATCACACAGCCATTTTGGAATGCCTGCGACGCCGTCTGTGGCGAAGAAGAATGGAAGTTTCACGGCACCTTCTCCTGTGGAAAAGGCGAGCCCGGCCAATCAATGCTGCTTTCGCACGGGGTCGCTCCAGCAAGATTTAGAAATGTGGATATGATAGTGAAGATTTAGAGGCTATCAGTAGTCAAGGAAACCCAAAAAAAGCATTGACAGCAAAAGCAGCCTTATCTACCATGTCCGCAACGAGTAACAATTCAAAGCACAAGGGATATTTTTATGACGCACAATGAAGATTTGGGTATCTTTCATGGCTTAACGCCGGAAAACATTGATACCATTACCAAAAACCTCACGCGCATCAGCTTTAAAAAAGGTGAAGCCATCATCAGCGAACACGCTAAAGGCGACAACCTCTTTTACATCAATAGCGGTAAGGTGGAGATCAGCAAGGATATTGAGAATGATGACAATCTCTTTGCCAGGTTGTCCATCTTGGGGCCTGGTGATTTCTTTGGCGAGATGAGCCTGATCAATGATGCACCCAGGAGCGCAACAGCGGTTGCTTTGGAAGATGTGGAGCTCATGGTGATGCCCAAGGAAGTGTTTATGGATATCACCT
>JAKQWO010000011.1 GCA_029561955.1 Candidatus Cloacimonadota bacterium | reverse complement strand
CCACCATTTGCACCCGTAAAGGCTGAATTCATAAAGGGATCAGCGGATACGTTGAGCCCCACGTGCTTCATGGTGACCATGGTGCGTTTGCCGGCATAGCTCATGCCGATAGCGCTTTCCATAGCTGTCTTTTCGTTGGAACTCCATAGGGTGTGGACATTGTTATCTTTTGCTTGCTTGCTCTTTTGAGCATACTCCACGATCTCTGTCGATGGAGTGCCGGGATAGGCGTAGAATCCAGAGATTCCAGCATCCAACGCACCTTGCGCCAATGCTTCGTCGCCCAGTAACATCAATGTTTCCATTAGTTACTCCTCTATATTATTTTTTCGTTTGTTTTAGATGACTTTATCGGCAAGGCACAAGAGGGTCAAACCTGCAACCGCTTTGCCAATATGCTTTTTAGCGAAGATTCCCTACGATGAGGAAGCGGCTTTTTTCGTCAAGACATTTTCTAATAAAACTACGAAATTTATTCAAAGAGGAGGGTGTATTTCCCAGCTAACATCAAGAGGATACTACAATAAGGACGCAAGTGTTATCCGTTTTGGGACACAACACGCCCCAGCAGAAGCTTATTACTGCTCAAACAAAAGCCTTAACTCTTTTATTTAGCGACTGTTATTTAAGCCACTCATCCACAAGGTGGGGCAGGATTTCGCCCGCTTTCCCTTGATAGAACTCGTTAAAGAAGCCTTTATTTTCGGGCGCGTCCAGATTTACACTCAGGGTACGAGCACCCAAAAATCTAGCCTGCATCACAAATCCTGCTGCCGGATACACATTCCCACTGGTTCCGATCACGATGAGCAAAGTAGCTCTATCCAAAAGCGATTGGATTCTATCCAATTGATAGGGGATTTCTCCAAACCACACGATGTCCGGCCTCAGCATTTTGTTACAACTTGGGCAGGGTGGCAATTCGGCTTCGAGGTCTATCTCCTCAGTGGGAAAGCGGTTACCGCAGTGTGTGCACCAGGCGGTATTGAGGCTGCCGTGCATTTCGATCACGTTTTTGTTGCCGGCTCTGCTGTGCAAGCCATCAACGTTTTGCGTGATGAGCCAAAACCTGTCGCCTAGCGCATCTTCTAGCTTTTTCAGGGCATAGTGAGCGGGGTTCGGCTCCACCGACATCGCTTGTTTATAGCGTTTTTTGTAAAATCTCCACACTAAATGAGGGTCACGGGCAAATCCTTGGGGAGAAGCCACGTCTTCCACGCGGTGCTCTTCCCAGAGGCCATCGGAAGCTCTAAAGGTGCGGATGCCGCTTTCAGCGCTGATTCCGGCACCGGTGAGCACCAAGATTCTGTCTGTAGGGTTTATGGTTTTCATTTTACTTCATTAGCATCATTTTGCGGGTGATTGTCTTGCCATCATGTTGGAGTCTATAGAGATAGATTCCGCTGGCAACGGGGCGGCCGTGATCGTCCAAACCGTTGAAGATGATGCTGTGTTCTCCTAAGGTCAGGGACGAGTCAATGAGGCGTCTTACACGCTGGCCTTTGAGATTAAAGACGTCCAGCTTCACCTCTCCGTTACCCGGAAGGTTAAAGGAGATGGTAGTGCTGGGGTTGAAAGGATTTGGGTAGTTTGGCTTAAGTGACAATGCCGGGCAGGCTACAGGATCATCTGCATCAATTTCATATTCGTAAACGAGGCGCACATCGTCGATATACCATCCTTCGGCATTCGCGGCGCCGTCTGAACCAAAGACAAACCTGAATGACGCTCTGCCACTGTATTGTGAGAGATCAAAGGTTGCCAGAGTCCAATCGAAGAAGCCACTCCAGCAATAGGTGTTTGCATTCAGGGGTGATGCGGGGTTGTTGTAGATTCTGTATGGATAGCCACCCGCAGGTGTGATCTGTGTCCAAGCACCACCATTATGCTTCATCTGCAAAAACCCGCCATCCCAGGCATATTGCGGATTGCTGTTGTGATTTTCAGCGTCCATGCGATGATAGAAGGTGAGCACACTGTTTTTGCCCAAGGTAAACTCTGGACTCTCCAAAGCTCCATAGGCACGATTGCCATAATTGGTTCCACCTTCGCCACCAAACTTCATGCTATAACTCCCTGCAGGAGTGTGGTTTCTATAGTTGCTGCGGTGCCATTGATTGTTGAAGTTTTCACTCAGAGTATAGGTAGTCCAGCCCATCATATCGCTTTCAAAGCTATGGATGGGAAATCCCATATGGATAACGATTTGGCCATCTTTGACACTGCCGTTTTCTGCATAGAGTAGATAGCCTATATTGATGGTGCTTTCAGCATCTATGTCTGGCGGGATTGTGAGGTAAAATGCCGCAGCTTGGGTGAGCTGTTCGCCAGCATTGATGGTTGGGAAGCTCACTTCGAAATGCGATAAATTGACCGCGGGATTATCACAGAACAAGGCCATGGTTGGTGCATAAGCATTACCGCTGCCATTGTTTTCCATGGTTAGATTGACGATGGGAGATTCTCCAGGATTGATGGTGGGATTTACATTGCTGATAGTGTGGCCTGCAAGCTTCAGATCCGGTGCATTAAGCGTGAGCATTTTGTTGCTGTTGGCACTGTATCCATCGAAGCTGGTATTCAATACGAGATTGACGATCTTGCCATCCTCAAAGTTTCCCACGATTTTGATTTGGAAGGCATTTTCAAAGACCAGAGAATCCCCTTGAGCAATAGCTTCAAAGCTGATAGCTGGGCTGAGGATTTGGATATTGGGTGAATTGCTATTCAGACTGACAGACCCGTCATTAACTTGGTTTACCGTTCCCATATTCTTGAGGGTGCAGCCCAAGGAAATCTCTTCCCCGGTGTGGTAAAGGCCGTCTGCATCCTGCACTTGGATGTTTGTAGCCACCACATAGGGCATGTCGCTTGCTTCAACGGTGATGGGACTATTGTATACATAAAAGTTGGGTGCAGTGATATACAACTGATAGCTGCCTGGAGCTAAGCCTTGGAACAGGTTGATGTTGATCAAGCCCATTTCATTGGCTTGAGCTTCGCAGAGAATGGTGTCCTGATCCTTGATCCTCAACATGGCAAAAGGCGCATTGGTAGCCACTTGATAGTTCAAAATAGGCATGCTCCACATGGGTGGCATCTGAGCGGTAATCACCTGCGGCGTATCTGTCCAAACACTCAAAGCCGGATCGCCGATCAGGTTGGTCTCATATGTGACCCAATACATTACAGGATTGTTAGTTATGTAGGGGATGTTGTCGATCTTGGAATCCACCAAAGCCCAGCCAAGATCGTTGATATTCTCTCCAAACAGGGCATCGATATACTGTCTGTGAAAATGCTGCGAAGCGCCATCAGTCGAGCCTTGAACACCCCATCCATACCGAGAGTGAGCGATCATCGAAACGGCTGCAGTGCTGATGGAGGTAAACTTTTCTGTGATGCAATCCGCCACATATTCACCGGTATTGGTGGTGCGGTTGTCAAAGGCACCTGCATAGCAGCCCTGCGTAAAGTAGATAGAGTAATTGTGGTTGCTGCCGTTGTTGGTGATGGTTGTTTCGCTAACTTGGTTGTTATTACACCTGATCGCATAGTTTGTAAAAGAGTGTCCCAAGTGGTTCACCAAATTTGGCCCTTGGCTGAGAATAGGACGCACTGTATTGGCGTTCCAGGCATCTTCATAGCCATAGGTGCGGTCGTAGAGCGTGGTGATATTCCAGTTGGTTGGCACGCCCACCGTTGTGTATCCATTTGCGCTGGAGCCACCTATCATTTCGTCCATGTAGTCTCCACCCCAAGTGGGGCCTTCCCAAAGCCATTCTCCGGCAAAGAAGGCGGTTTTTACCTCATTTTCCACCGGTGCGATCTGATAGAACATTATCTTGGAGATCTGGTTGGCGATCTCGGTATCATTGTTGTAGCAGATACGCCCCAAGGCCAGTTCGGGAGCTAAGTCAGCCTCTAATGGCTCGCCCCATTGACTGTTACCGTTCGAGTTCCAGTTGCCATCCAAGCAGGAGTAATACATGTCTGCAGGGATGTCATTGTCCACCTGATCAGCTTGTCCCATATTCACATAAAAGCCACGATGCGGGATCACGTCTGTATCTCCAGCTAAAACCACATACTGCAGGGGATTGTTTTGATAAACGCTGATAATGTAGTTGCGGATTTTCTCCTGCAAATCTGCACCGGCAACTTGCGTTTGGATATTTTCCACAGTCTGCATCGCTACCACCAAGCCATTACCGGCATAGAAATCCTTCAACGCCGTCCACTGACTGGTTTTAGCTGTTGCGTGAATGATCAGATAATCCGCACCGCTCTGCCTGTTTCGATAGGAGGGAAGCTGGTCTATATTATCTACCGAAGATTTGAGGCGTTCGCTGATGAAAGCGTCCTGTTTGAGCAAGGCCAAGGCAGCTTGTGCCCGGCTGGAACTGTGACTTTCCACGGTGATAGACACGCTTTGATAGAAGACGAGCTCATTGGTTAAGGGATAGTATTCAAAAGGACAGTAAGCGGTGAAATTGATGGGATGTCCAGCCAGAAACTGCGTGTTTACACCGTTGTTATTTACTGCAGGCCAGGGAGTTTCCGAAGTGTAGATCTTTTCATCCGGGCCAAAAGGAGGAGGCACTTCCTTCATAGAAAAGGGGTAGTTTGCATCTGCAGGCTGGATTGGCTTATCCAGCTTGAATCTGTGAGGATTGGACATCTTGACCGTTATCTTTCCTGCTTCTTCACCCAAAGGGAGCAGCAGTTTGGAAGCCAACCAAGGCAGAGCGGGCTCACCCGGTTGGGCGTAGAGCTGTCCACCGGAAATGTTCACCTTGGTATAATCACCCGTGGATTTGAGCGTGGGCAAACCCAGATCAATCGTGTAAGATGTAGCCAGCAGTGCGCAACACAGGCATGACAACATCAGAGCTGTTATTGCAAAACGTTTCATTAAAACCTGCTATCATTTAGTTATTCTATTGCGCCTATCAGGATGCAAGGAGCGTTCCAAAAACCAGCAAAAGATGGAGTGGCCGACTTTGCAAATGAGAAAACCTCTACAATTTCCCCAAATACTGGCCAAAGACCACCACGAAGATATCTTCTGTCCTGAACATTCCAAAGGGCTCTTCTCATAATTGGTGCCTTTTTTCTCCCGTCTCCCTTGCTTAGCCGCAGGGTGATGCCGTGCTGATACTCGGGAAAAACCCGAGTATCTCCGAGTAATCACCGGTCGACTAAGTAAGGAAGAGGCAGCAAGGGCATACTGGTGCTGTCGGATTATTAGGGTTTATTGGTGGTTGAATTCCTACTAAAAAGGTAGGCGATTCTTTCCGGACTCCGCCACCGGGAAAAGTGGGTGTCACTGAAATATTTGACCTACGCACGGGAAAAAGTAACAGGAAAACGCCTTTTTCTACCCTCCTTAAAGCCGCTGTTCATGCGGCGTTCCTGTCCCGCCCCTGCTCGGCTCCTCCTCCATTGAGCAGGAATGGCATAGGATTGCAATAGGTTACACGTTTGGGCGGAGTAGGCGCCCAGAAAGAGGTGAACCTTTCCCGAAAGTCAAAATTATCAAAAACATCTCGTTTTTGCAAGGAAATTAAGGAGCAAAAACGACACTTTTTTTAACCACCCCAAGGGTGCGGTTACCACGTAGGGGAAATACAGAGGATCTGGGAGCTGCAGACTGCCTGTTCGCATCCTGCAGTTGGGGTATGTTGAAGTTCATTTGCAGTTTTAGTGAGATGAATCTACCTCCATCTCAACGGTCTTAAAAAAAGGACTTGACGAAAAAGGGCTGAATTTAGAAGGTGAGATCATAATGAAGCTTGGCTTGAGAATATAGCAATTCGATAGAGTCTTTACCTATGCCGCCGTAGAGGCGGAACATCCAAAAACACCGTAAGAGAGGTATCTTTTGTGAGTGATGTATTTGACATCCTAAGCACAATCAAAGCTCCCCAAGTCTTAGATGCTGCTACCGGCAAAGGGGAATTTATCAACATCCTGAGGCAGAGGCTGGGGTATTTTGTGCGCATAGTGGGTGTGGATTCAGACGCCAAGACGGTGGAGGAGGTTCAAAATCTATTTCCTGGGGACGAGGTGGAGATCTATCAGATGAATCTGGAGCGACTTAGTTTTAAGGACAATGCTTTTGATCTCGTTTCCATCAGCAATGCCCTGCATCATCTTGCCAATTTGGATCTTGTCTTAGATGAAATGATGCGCGCGCTCAAGCCTGGCGGCCATTTTTTGATCAGCGAGATGTATCAAGACGGCTCTCAATCTGAGGCGCAGCGCAACCATATCATGTTGCATCATTGGGTAGCCAAGATGGAGCAACGCTTTGGCATTGATCATTTTGAGACCTATGACAGACAGCAGATCATAGATAAAATCCGAGCTTTAGCTCTAACAGATTTACAGGTAATGGATTACTTTATCCCGGTAGAAAACCCCAAGGATGCCAAGAATTGCGAAAATCTAAAGCGCAAATTCGAAGGTTTCCTTAAATGTATAGATAGTTTGGAGGATTCTCAAGCCCTGATGGTAGAAGGAGAGAGAATCCAACAGCGTATTCAAGAACATGGCTGTGCTCCTGCGAGCAGGGTCTTGATCTTGGGCACTAAGTCATTATAAGAGTAACAATTAAGGAGTGATAAAATGACTATTGAAGAAAATCTCTTTCAGATGGATGAAGCTGAGGTGATCAAGGTTGCCAAAAAGATTGGCATGCCTGATTACGACAAATATAAAGGCACGGATCTTGTGCTGGAAGTCTTGAGTTTCCAAGCTTCTCAGGAAGGCTTGTCCTTTGCGACTGGTTGCTTGGAAGTTGGCGAAGAAGGCTTTGGCTTTTTGAGATTTCCCCGAAACAACTACAATCCGGGACGTGACGATGTCTATGTCTCCCAGACCCAAGTGAAACGCTTTGGTCTGCAAACTGGGCACATGGTTTCCGGTCCTGTGCGTGCTCCCAAAGAAGGTGAAAAGTATTACGCCCTCTTGAGAGTGGATGCTGTGAACCACATGGAGCCTACTTCGCTCACAGACTTGCGTCCCTTTGACGAGCTTACGCCTTACTATCCTACCGAGCGGCTCAATCTTGAACATGATCCGGACAACTATTCCACGCGTCTGATCAACCTATTCACACCCATAGGCAAGGGTCAGCGCGGGCTGATAGTGGCGGCTCCCAGAACGGGTAAAACCACCCTTTTGCAGGATACCGCCAACGCAATCCTCTCCAATCATCCGGAAGTGTATCTGATTGTGCTTTTGGTGGATGAGCGCCCGGAAGAGGTGACGGAGATGAAGAAGATTCTCAAGCCCGGAAAGCGGGAAGTGATCAGCTCCACCTTCGATGAATCTCCCAAAAACCACACCGCTGTGGCAGAAATGGTATTGGAAAAGGCGAAACGCATGGTTGAGCTCAATCAGGATGTGGTCATCGTGCTTGATAGTATCACGCGTTTGGCCAGAGCCTACAACAATATCACACCCTCCAGCGGTAAGGTGCTCAGCGGTGGTATCGATGCCAATGGCTTGATCAAACCCAAGAAGTTCTTTGGTTCAGCCCGTAAGACGGAGGAAGCTGGCTCGCTTACCATAATCGCTACCGCTTTGATCGACACCGGCTCCAAGATGGATCAGGTGATATTTGAAGAATTTAAAGGTACAGGCAACATGGAATTGGTGCTGGATCGCTCGATTTCAGACCTCCGCTTGTATCCTGCTATCGACCTCGTTCGCAGCGGTACCAGACGTGAAGAGCTGCTGCTCAGTCAAAATGAGATCAACAGGATGTATGTCCTGCGTAAGTATCTGAAGACTATCAGCCCTCAACAGAGCATTGAGATGCTCAGACAGAGGATGCAGGCTTCCAAAACTAATGCTGATCTGCTCAATTCTATGAGTAGTTAATCTGAGAGAATTATGCCCTCTACCAAATTTGCCTATCGTGAAGTGCTTTTGGCATTCGTGCTGTTGGCCCTGCTCTGCACCTCATTGGATGCAAATCTGCGCAAAAACTTTCAAGCCTTGGAAACGAGTTATGAACAGGGAAAGATCAACGAGATAGCCTCGCAGATTTCTACCCTGAAACCCTCATCAAACGAGGAAAAGGCTTTTGTGCTCTTCCTGCGCGCTATGGTGGAAAACAAGAGCAGCCAGGTCTCCAGCAGCTATCTGCAGCAAGTCATAAGTAATTATCCAAACACCAAATACGGTCAATTGAGCATGTTGCAGCAAGCTAAACTCTTTGTGCTGGAACGCAGAACAGGAGAAGCGAAGACGCTGTTGGAGAAGATTACATCCAGCCAGATTCCCGAGAGATACTATTGGCTGGCGGTGTGTGAAGATATGGTGGATAGACTTGCCTCCGTCATCTCCAATGCGGAAAACTATCAGCGTTTGCAGCCCAAGGGCGAGTATCTGGAAGAGAGTTATTACCTTATCGCCAATGCCTACTTGGGGCAAGGTAAACATGAGAGCGCTGTCAGTACGCTCAACAAGCTTGCTGCGATCAGAGGCTATCCCACTGATGCCCAATACTTTCACTATCTTTTAGGCTTGTCCTATCACGGAGCAGGAAACTGGCAGGAAGCCCTTTCCAACTACCAGAAGGGGATGCAGATCACCCGCTATTCCCAGATTGCCTATCTGATTGAAGATCAGCTTTTTGAGCTGAAGTCAAAGTATGGCGCCAGGGTTGATCTCGGCTTTCTGTATCCTTATCAAAGGCTGAAAATTTTGGAGTCTGTGCCTGCTGAAGAAGCGGAGCAGCAGGTGGTAGAGATAGAAACTCCAACTGTGGATGCGCCGCTAAAGCTAACTGGTAAGCCTGTCAGTGGGTTATATCTGCAGACGGGACGCTTTGGTGTGGAAGCAAATGCCCGCAGCATTGCTCACAGAATCCGCAGTCTCAAGCTCCCTTCAGGATACTACGAGGATAGGGGCAGGAAGGACGTGCCTTGGGTGACTTTCAGCGGGCCATTTAAAACTGTAGCCGAGCAGGATCAGGCACTTAAGATACTAAAAGACAGCCAGATAGATTGCTTTAAAACCAGACACTAATATGAGCTCGTCACCCCAAACCAAACTAACTCCGATGCTGAAGCAGTTTCAGAGTGTCAAGAAGCAACATCCGGATAAGTTGGTTCTTTTCCGCATGGGAGACTTTTATGAGACCTTCTTTGAGGATTCCCGCATAGCCGCTGAAGTGCTCAATATCACGCTCACCACTCGCAATAAAAACGATCCCGATCCCATCCCCATGGCTGGCTTTCCTTTCCATGCTCTGGACAACTATTTGGACAAGCTGGTCAAAGCGGGTCTGAAGGTGGTGATCTGCGAACAGATGGAGGATCCCAAGCAGGCTGTGGGTCTGGTGAAACGTGAAGTGGTGGAGATCATCACGCCGGGAACGGTCTTGGATGGCTCTCTGATTGATGGAAACGCCAATATCTTCCTCGTAGCCATCTATTATGAGGATATCAAGCAGGATTTCGGCTTGGCGATGTTAGACCTTTCCACGGGTGACTTTTCCTTTACTCAACTGCCCTTTGATGAGCTGGCTAATGAACTGCTCAGGATCAAACCTGCCGAGATTGTCGTGGCAAATCTTGAAGCCGAAGCGTTGATCAAGAAGCTCAAGCTGGAGCATCAGCCCACTATCACTATCTTTGACAACTGGCAGTTTAAGCCTTCCGAGGCTAAACAGGTGCTCAAAGACCACTTTAAGGTGAGCTCTTTGGAGGCTTTTGGGGCTCATAACCGTCCCATGGGTGCGGCTGCCTCCGGGGGTGCCTTGGCCTATGTGCAATCCCTTTATCAAGTGCCCCTGAGCCATATCTCGTCACTAAGGTTTTACTCCCTCAGTAGTTACATGCAACTGGATGAAATCTCCAGACGAAATCTCGAGCTCACACGTAGTATCCGCTACGGAACCAAGCATGGTAGCCTGATCAGCGTTATAGACCAAACTCGCACTCCTATGGGGAGCAGGTTGTTACAACATTGGCTGCTGCATCCTCTTCTTGATAAAAAGCAAATCTTGGCACGGCAGGAGCACATCGCCGCTTTTATGGATCGGACGCCTTACCTGAGGGATTTTAGAGATAGCCTTAAGGATATTGGCGATATTGCCAGGTTGGTCTCTCGGATAGGTGCTTTGCGGATCAATCCCCGCGAGGTGTTGGCGCTGCGCAGCTTCTTGGAGGTGGCGCATGAGCTGAAAAGTAAGCTGGTCACTTTCGACCTGCCGGAGATGGACTATTTCCAGTCTAAGCTAAGCGGTTTCAAAGAAGTAGCTGATCTGATCGATTCTGCCATCAATGAAGACCCTCCTACAACTATCACGGAAGGCGGCATCTTTGCCAAAGGCTTTAATGAAGACTTGGACGAACTTCTTACGCTCATTCATGATGGGAAGTCACACATCGCCCGGCTGGAAGATGACGAGAGGCAAAAGACCGGTATCAGCAGCCTCAAGGTGGGCTACAACAGGGTTTTTGGCTATTACATCGAGGTGACCAACACGCATAGGCACAAGGTACCGGATTATTATCTGGCCAAGCAGACTTTGGTCAATTCCCAGCGCTATATCTCGCCACGGCTCAAAGAGTTTGAGGCTAAGGTACTCAGTGCGGAAGAGAAGGTGAAAAATCTGGAATATGAACTCTTTAAAAAGCTGCGTACTCTTTTGGCTGAACATCTTACCCGCTTGCAAGAGCTCAGCGAAGCCATTGCGCTGCTGGATGTTTATTCCTCGCTGGCATGGTTGGCCTGGCAAAACCACTATTGCCGTCCTGAGTTTATAGATGCCCGTCAGCTTATCATCGATGATGGCAGGCATCCGGTCATTGAGAAACTGATGGAGAGCGAAGACTTTATCCCTAATTCCACCTTCTTTGACTATCCGGAGACTTCCATAGCCATCATCACTGGGCCCAATATGGCTGGTAAATCCACCTATTTGCGTCAGGTAGGACTCTTGGTCATCATGGCACAGATGGGAGCTTGGGTGCCCGCTAAAAGGATGCAACTGCCCGTATTTGATCGTGTCTTTACCAGAGTGGGTGCCTCAGACAACCTCGCCCAAGGGCAGAGCACATTTCTGGTGGAAATGATCGAAACTGCCAATATCCTCAATTGTGCCAGCAAGGACTCTCTGATCCTGCTGGATGAGATCGGACGCGGGACATCCACCTTTGATGGACTCAGCCTCGCTTGGGCAATCATCGAGCACATCAAGAAATACAATCACTCCCTCACGCTTTTTGCCACGCACTATCACGAACTCACCGAGCTGGAGCACATCTATCCGGAAGTGAAAAACTACAACGTGGCGGTGAGAGAACATAACGACGAGATGGTCTTTTTGCGCAAGATAGAGCGAGGTGGGGCAGACCAGAGCTATGGAATCCAGGTAGCACGCTTGGCTGGTATCCCCGACAAGGTGATACGCCGCGCTAAGGAGATACTTAAGAACCTGGAGGAGCACGAGATTAGCGCCCGGGGCAAGACTGCTTCCTTGCTCAAGAAGGTGGAAAAATCCTCGCCGCAGGTAGAACTCTTTGAAGTGCTGATGGATAAGGCTCAAGAGACAGACCCCGTCATTGAGGAGCTGAGAAACCTTCAGATGGAAGCGCTTAGCCCCATTCAAGCTTGGCAAACTCTAAAAGACCTGCAAGACAAACTGGACAAATAGTAAGGACTATAAATGATGAAACTTGTGTATTATCTGATCGCAACTGCTTTGGCACTCACCCTGTTCTCTTGTGCCACCACTCAAGAGCATATAGCTGGAACCATCAACGGACAATCCATTCCCATGGATCAATTTGCCGCCTCGCATCGAGGGCACTACGAAAACTTTTACATCCTCAACGAGCGTGCGCCGAGCATGGAGGAAAAGAATGAAATCCTCAAGCTCACCTGGCGGGACATTACCAAGCATATGATTCTGCAGCAGCAGTTTAGACGCTACAACATCACCTCCAGCCTGCAGGAAGCGCTGGACACACTGCATGTCAATCCTCCCGTTTATATCGTCAATTCGCCTCGCTTTCAAAAGAACGGCGTCTTTGATCGGGCTCTCTTTGTGCAGGCTCTAAAGTATGATCAGAGCGAGGAAATCCAAGCTGTAGTCAGGCAGTATCGGGATTACTATGTGCCCATTGCCAAGCTGAAACAAAGGCTGATCCGTAAGGAAATGATGACTTCCAAAGATAAGAAGCTGATCCGAAACGCTTTGAACGCAGTAGTTGATCTGGAGCTTATCTCCATCGATCCCAGCCTAAAAGAGGTGAGCATCAAGGACGAAGAGATCAGGTTTTATTACGACACCAATGACAGCAAGTTTGCGCTGGAACCTCAATATAGCGTGGCTTACAGCTACCTGAGGCTGGATGCTTCTGAGGCAGACATCAATCTCTGTCAAGCCCATGCGGACACACTTTATCAGCTTTTGCAAAGTGGGGTAGACCCTGCAGAATTGGTCAAAAGACCCCTTTATAAAGATATGCAGGTGAGCTGGGATCAGAGCGGCTTTGTGAAGATTGCCGAGATGGATCAGGAGCTGTATGTCCAGCTTTGTCAGATAAAAGCAGGCGAGTATCTGCCGCCCTTCACTCAAAAGGGCTCTACCGCAATTCATCGCTTGGATCAGATCACTAAAAGCATGATCAGCTACAGTACCATGAAGGTGCCGCACCTTCCCAGCAGCGAAACGGTGGATAGAGATAAAGCCCGTGCCCTCCAAAGCGCCATGCTGCTTGAAACTATCGGCTATGAAGCTACCGAGCATGAGCTGGATTTGCACTTTACCATCAAAAAGAACATCCCCTTCAACAGCAAATGGCCTCTCGATGATTCAGTTCAAGCCCCCAGCGAGAAAGAGCTGCTCAAGACCCTGCGCAAGGGCTATGTGCCAGAACCGGTCTTTTCCCACACTCAATCCGGCTGGCTACTTTTGCAAGTGACTGATGTGATGCCGCTTACCCGCAAGCCTATCGCCGAGGTGTCAGATCAGATTCGCCAGATTCTCGTCCAAGAGAAGAGCCATGAATATGCCCTCAGGGATGCGCAACAGGCTATCTTGAATGATTCCTTCGTCAGTCTAAAAAGCCAAGCAGAAACCCGGAGCCAACTGCTTACAGCTCAGAGTATTGACCATGTGGACTCTGGTTTGATGGATGAGGATATGCTCTTTGAAAGCATCCTGCGTAAGCTTAATAACGAGGAGCTGAAGGTCTATCAAAAGGAAGGACTTATCCTGATTCCCTTGATCCAAAACATTAAGTATCAGCGGCAACAGATTGATAATCAAAGACTCTACATCTATTACGAGAAGAGTCTGCCTGCCGATTGGTTCGACCGATGGATGGAAGAGCAGGTCAAGAAAGCCAAAGTTGTCTATAAGGTTTGATCTGTATGTTATTGAAAACAAACCAAAAAAGCGTTGCCACATTTTGCGTAATAAAAGAGCGTGACTCCAACACCATGCTAAAGCATAACTAAAGAAGGAGTATGAGATTACATGATAGAAGTATTAGAGCTGGTAAAGGAGTTCCCCAAGAAGGACGGAACTCGCTTCAAAGCCGTGGACAGGGTAAGCTTCGAAGCCCGAGATGGTGAGATCGTCTGCCTCTTGGGCGTAAATGGAGCCGGCAAGACCACCACCATGCGCCTCCTATCCACCGTGTTTAAGCCCACCTACGGCACCGCCAAGATTCAAGGCTACGACATCGTGACCCAGCCCGCCAAAGTGAGGGCAAACCTCGGTTTCCTCTCAGGCGACACGGGTCTCTATAACCGGCTGAGAGTGCATGAGTTTATCACCTACTTCGGTCGCTTGAACGGCGTGCCGGATGCGCAGATCAAAAGCCGGATGGATGAAATGGCCGAACTCTTGGACATGAAAGACTTTATCGACCGCAAGATAGAGTTTCTCTCCAGCGGTATGAAACAAAAGACATCCATCGTGCGCTCCATCATCCACGATCCGCCTGTGATGATCTTTGACGAACCTACAAGTGGTTTGGATATTCTCACCGCCCGCAACATTATCTCATTTATCCGGGATTGCAAAGAAAAGGGCAAATGCGTACTCTTCAGCACCCACATCATGAGAGAGGCGGAACGCCTGGCAGACCGCATCGTGTTGATTCACCGAGGCCAAATCTTGGCTACAGGCACTTTGGAGGAGATGAGAGCCGAGACCGGACAGGTCGATCTTGACGACATCTTCGTGTATTTTGTCAACAAATCCAATACAGAAGAGGAGTTACAGGCACATGAATTTTAAGACAGTCTTAATCGTATACCGCAAAGAGTTGCTGGAGATGCTGCGTGACAAGCGCACCCTCTTCACTACCTTCATCTTGCCGCTTATCCTCTATCCCCTTCTGTTTATTGGTTTTGGTTCCCTCATGAGCCGCCAGGAGTTAGTCTTGGAAGAGCGTGGTGCCCAGATCGCCCTGGTCGACAGCGTGCAGACGGACATCTCGCAATCCATTATCGAAAGCATCAAGGATAATATGGGCTTCGAGCTGATTCCCTATACAAAAGAAGCCAAGATATTGCTGGACGAGGGTGAGCTCCAGGCCATTGTCAGCATCGCCGATTCCACGAATTCCGGTGGCTTTAGCTTCTACAAAGTAAGCGTGAGTTTCGACTCCTCCAAGGAGCGCAACCAGTTAGTTTACAACAAGATCAAAGATTCTGTAAGCAAAAGCAAAGACAGCAGCATCGCTTCCTATTTGGAGACGAAAGCCATCGACCCAGGCATCATGGACATGATTCAAGTGTCGAGTGTCGATATTGCCAGCAGCCAGAAGAAAGCAGGCTCATTCTTGGGTATGTTTTTGCCCTATCTGATGATCATGATGCTGGTTACCGGAGCTGCGATGGTGGCCGGCGACCTTGTAGCGGGCGAGAAGGAAAGGCACACCCTGGAAACCCTCTTGGTGTCTTCTGCTGGACGCAACGAGCTTGTGATTGGCAAATACCTCACCGTCATCACCGTCTCCATGGTCAATGTGGTCGTAAACCTCTTTAGTATGAGCTTTTCCATGCAGTATCTCTTGGGTAGTGCAGCGGAGCTGGGTGACTTTGCTTCTATACCCATTTGGGGGTTCTTGATTCTTCTTGCTGCCATGATTCCCCTGGCTACGCTTTTTGCTGCAATACTGATGTCGCTTTCCACGTTCTCTCGTAACCTCAAAGAAGCGGGATCATATCAGCCACCTGTGATGATCATCTCTATGCTTTTGGGCATGATTTCCTTCCTGCCTTCCGTGGAGATCAACACCTTGCTTTCACTGGTTCCAGTGGTCAATATTGCCCTCCTCTTCAAAGCTGTACTTACCAATGAATTCCAGTGGTTACACATCTTTCTGACCGTGGGCTCCACCCTGATCTTGGACGTGGTAGCCATCTGGATGACGATCAAGCTCTTCAACACTGAATCTGTCCTATTCCGCACCGATGACGACACCTCGCTCAAGAATGTACGCAAGGAAAAGCGCAACCTCTTCAACAGCTTCAACGGCACAGTCATCTATGCTATCCTGCTTGCTTTGCTCTATTATTTGGGACAGTATCTACAAAAAGGAGACTTGCTCAATGGCTTGATCCAGACGCAGGTCTTCTTGATCTTGATACCACCGCTATTGATCTTGCAGATTTTCAAGCTCAAACCCAAGGAAATCTGCCGCTTTAAAGCACCAAAGCTCAAGGAAGTAGCCTTAGTCCCCTTCATCGCAATTTCTGCTTCCGTCATGGTTATCATGATCATGCAGGTTATCAATATGCTTTTCCCCTTCCCAGAACACTATTTGGAGCAGATGTCCAGCATGTTTAAGATGACTGACAATATCTGGATTCAGTTGGCTGTCATCGCTCTACTGCCCGGAATCTGTGAAGAAGTCCTCTTCAGAGGCTTCCTGATCCGCTTCTATGAAGGTTATGGCAAGAAAGCGGCCGTAATCATCAGTGCTTTGCTCTTTGCCGCTTTCCACTTAGACCCCTTTAGGCTGCTGCCCACTTTCCTCCTCGGTCTGCTTTTGGGTTACCTCACCCTTCGATCTGGCAGCATTGTAAACAGCATGCTATCTCACTTTATCAACAACGCCTTTGCTTTGGTGATTTCTACATTTGCCACCAGCGCTTGGTTTAAGTATATTATTAGGGATTCTGACACGATTCATTGGTGGCTACTATTCCCAGCGGCTATCATATTTGTAGTTAGTATCGTATTATTTCATAAGGTTACATAGACCGAAGGAGAACAAAAATGGGAATCGTTGGATACGTAGGACACCGCAATGCTTTACCGATAGTTATTGAAGCCCTGAAACGCCTGGAATATAGAGGTTATGACAGCTCTGGTTGTGGAATTATCCACGACGGCAAGCTGCAAATATACAAAAAGACTGGCAAAATCGTTGAGCTGGAACGCTCACTCCCAGAACCCAATTCCTGCGATGGGAATGTGGCCATCGGACATACCCGCTGGGCTACACATGGAGGCCCCACTGAGATAAACTCCCATCCCCACGCCGATTGCACTGGCACCCTGGCTGTGGTGCACAATGGCATCATAGACAACTACCAACTGCTCAAACAACGTCTGGAAAAGCTGGGACACATCTTCAAAAGCGATACCGATACCGAAGTCATCGCTCATCTGATTGAGCAGTACCGCAAAACCACAGACAACATCGAAGATGCCATCCGCGAGGCACTTAAGGCCATTGAAGGCACCTATGGTTTGGTGGTGATTTCGGAGGATGATCCAGATAGACTCTTCTGCGTGAGGAAAGGCAGCCCCATCATCATTGGAGTGAGTGAAAAGGAGATGTTCGTCACCAGCGATGTCAATGCTATCGTGAGCCACACCAGTCGCGTCGTCTATCTGCAAGACCATGAAATGGCAGTCATTTCCAAAGATGGAATGAATATCACCACCATGGACAAGACACACGTCGATCCCCTGATTTCCACCGTGGATTGGGACATCTCTGCCATTGATAAGGGGGAGTATAAACACTTTATGCTCAAGGAAATATTTGAGCAGCCTACCACAATCGCCAATGGGTTCCGCACCCGCATCAATGAAGAGCTTTGCACCGCACGCTTAGGCGGTCTTAATCTGCCCATGAGCGAGCTGCGTAAGATAAAGCAAATACATCTGGTAGCCTGTGGAACCTCATATCATGCAGCAATGATCGGCAAATACATGATTGAAGACATGGCTCGCATACCCGTGTATGCAGATATCGCCTCAGAATATCGCTATCGCAATCCCATCATCCCGGACGACACGCTTGTCTTTGTAATCAGTCAATCCGGTGAAACTGCAGACACTTTGGCTGCTCTTAGAGAAGTTAAAGCCAAAGGTGCGAATGTATTAGGTATCACAAATGTAGTAGGAAGCACCATTGCCAGAGAGACGGATGGCGGCACCTACATCCACGCCGGCAGCGAGATCGGCGTTGCGAGTACAAAAGCTTTCACCTCACAGGTCACCATCCTGACCCTCTTATCCATTCTATTGGCCAGACAGCGCTCCCTAAACCCTATTCAGGGTTATGAATACATCAATGAACTCAAAAAGATACCTGAGAAGATTGAGGAAATCTTAAAGAAAAACGATAAGATTAGGAAAATAGCTGCCAGCATTAAAGATAGCACCAATGCCCTCTACTTAGGCAGAGGGATAAACTACCCCGTGGCGCTGGAAGGAGCCCTGAAACTCAAGGAAATATCCTACATACACGCCGAAGGCTACCCCGCAGCAGAAGTGAAACATGGTCCTATTGCGCTTATCGATGAACACATGCCCGTGGTCGCAATCGCCACGCACGATGCCCTCTTTGAGAAGGTTTATACCAACCTGCAGGAGGTCAAAGCTCGCGGCGCAAAATTGATCATCATCACCACAAAAGAAACCCCCGAGCTGAGAGAGATTGCCGAACACCTGATCTGCATCCCAGACACACTCTCAAACCTGCAACCCTTGCTAAATGTAATCCCCTTGCAGCTTTTGGCCTACCATGTGGCGGATTTGCGCAATCTGGACGTTGACCAGCCCAGAAACTTAGCCAAGAGCGTAACTGTAGACTAAGCAGATACTTCACGCCCGTTTTCTGGATGCTGGACAGCTTCGGGGAATGTGATTCGTGATTGGTTTATACATAAGCCCGATTTGTGGGTTCAGGCAAAAATCCACAAATCGGGCTCTCTTTTTATCCAGACAAGGTGATATGGCTTTCCCTTTGTCTGTTTACGTTTATCGTGTTTTCGCTTGCTCGGTCCTTACTTACCCGCCCGGTGATTTCTCGGTGATACTCGGGTTTTTCCCGGGAGGCTCCGAGTAATCACCGGGCGGGTAAGCAAGGAAGAGGCAGGAAACAAGTATGGTCTTTCTTGAGTTATAGAAGGGAGATGGTTGTCAGCAACCTTGCATCTACCCTTGATAATGTAAGGAGGAATTGTGGCGGCGATCAAGGGCGAGCATATGATCTGCTTTTTAGAGGGATATTGTTAGAGCCGGAGCGCAGTTAGTCCAGCATCGCTTTGGTGCTTTTCCAGCGTTTATGCACCCAAAACCATTGGGCGGGGTATTGGTGTATATAGCGTTCGATAACCTCGTTAACTTCTCTGAGCAGAATGGGATAGCTTTCTTCTTTGTCTTCCCAGTCGGGGTGATAGATGACCGGTTCAAAGGTGAAGAGAGTATTTCCTTCGGGTGTGAGCAGGGCAAAGCCGGGCAGGATGGGGATTTTGTAGCGCAGGGACAGCTTGGCGACACCCACCCAATGCGAGGCAGGAAAGCCCAAGAAGTCCATGATCAAGCCGCTTTTACCCGCATTTTGATCCATGAGAATAGCCACCATGTGGTTCTTTTGGAAGGCGGAGATGATGTCTCTCAGGCCTCTTCTCATGTCAATGAGCCCCACTCCATGGCGGCTGCGGATGGCGTTGTTAAACTTGTCAAAGTAGATATTACGCTGCTTGCGCACGATGACGGACAGCGGCATATCCAAAGCGGGGAAAATCCTGGCTGCTTCCCAGTTCCCCATGTGTGCGGTGGCTAAGATCACGCCTTTGCCATGGGAATAGGCTTCTTTCATGTGTTCTTCGCCCACGACGGTGCAAGATGCCTGTAGCTGAGAGTCACTCATCAGGTAAATAGAGGCAATGCTATGCCCCATATAGCGATACATATCTTTCAACACTTGGGCTTTCTGCTTCTCATCCCAATCCGGATAGACTTTGCTGATCTGAGTATAGGCCACGTTGCGACGCACGCCCAAATGGTAGCCTATGCCCACAAAGAGGCCTTGAATCAGCTTTCTGGACAGTTTCCAGGGCAAGAGCCTCAGCACAAACAGCAATCCACGCAGAGCAGCATACTCGACTGAGTTTTGCAGTTTGGAAAACAGGGGATTGCGTTTCTTATTGGCCACGGGTTTTATTTGAGAGCGTCTAACTTGGCTTGCACGATGTTTTTACCAACCACTCCGACGCTGCTATCCATGAGGTTGCCGTCTTTGAAAAAGAGCAGGGTGGGAATGCTCATTATATCATATTCTGCGGCGATGATGCCGTATTCATCAACGTCTATCCTACCCACCGTGATGTCTGGATTTTCAGTGGCGATTTCTTCGATGACGGGCGAGATAGTTTTGCAGGGTGTACACCAGATTGCCCCAAAGTAGATCAGGGCTACACCGGAAGCGATAGCTTGCGCAAAAGTCTCTACGTCTAAATATCTTAGCATTGGTATCTCCATTCTATATGAGATCGCGCCAGCAGAGCCAGCGCGATCCTTGATTTAACTATTGACATTATAACGCAGTTTCGACTTTAAGCAAGTCCTACGCCTTAGAGGTTTTCGATGTTCTTGAGTGCCTTTGGAGCCGTGGCGGGGTTGATTCCCTGAGCGCTCAGATAGCCTTTGAGGGGGTTGCCACTGGGCTTGCCTTCGGCATCCTCACGATATAAATCCACGTTGATTCTGGGGCCGATTGAGTCACCTTCTTCCAGTCCATCAGTAAGTTCAGGGATTCGATGCAGCCAAGCCAAACCTATGGCAGCAGTTCCTTGGGGCTCATTCACGTTTTTGCGGCTGGAATTGAGGGCTAATCGCTGCTCCAAGCTCAAGTTAGGAGAGTTGATGCTGGAGGTAACGGTGCCCAAACGCTCGCCGTTCAGATACACGCTGCGTCCGGTAGCGATGCCTTCAGAAACGAAGATCATCAGACCTTTTTGAGGATTGGTGGCCAATTCCTTTACTAAAGCTGCCTTGCCGGTAAAGTCTTCCTTTTCCATATCCACAGCAGCATCAAAGAGCGGAGCATTGATAGGAGTATGCTGTTGGTTGTATTCGCTGCCCATGAGCGGCAATCCCACTGCGCCTGCGGAGGTGCGGTTTTCATCTCTGCCACCTAAGCCCACGAGGAGGCCACCCAGTTCCAAAGCTTTGGTAACGATGGCTTTAAAGTGGTCTGCTGCCTTTGCTACGGGGAGGTAACACTCCCAGCCCCAGCGGTTGGTGTAGCCGGTGCGGCTGAAGAAATAGCGATGGCCGTCTTTGGTGACATCGTTGAAGGTGAAGAAGTTCATGTTCTTCTCTGGGTTGTTACGGTTCTTAAGCACTTCGACTCCAAACACCTCTTTGATCACTTTATAGGAAAGCGGGCCTTGGATGTCCACTTTTACCAATTCATCGGAAATGTCTTCGGCAAACACCTCTTCGTCATCTCGCTTGTGGCGCATGATCTGATCTATATCTGCCACCTTCTCGGTGCCGTCTTCCAAGGTGTCGGTAATGTCGTGTCCAGCATTGATCACCATGATGAATTCTTCTTCGGATGCACGCATCAGGATCATGTCATCTTCCACACCACCCCGTTCGTTGAGGAGCAAGGTGTATTTGCAAGAGCCTATCTTCATCTGGCTCATATTGCCGGATAAAGTGCGATCCAGCAGGGCGGCAGAGTCCTTTCCCCAAAAGCGCACCTGAGCCATGTGGTCAATGTTGTATACGGCCACTTTATTCACGGCGGCTGCCTCTTCCAACACGGATGTGAGGTAGTTTACCGCCATGTCATATTGGCCGAAATTGCTGCGCTTGATGTTTCCTTCTTTGAGCCCTTTGTGCTTGGCTAAAAGGGGAAGATACCAGTTGTCTTCAAGGTCACGCAAGAAGGTGTTGCGTAGCTGTTTGGGCATATCAAAGCCATACTTTTTCATTGTTTCACTCCTTAGTAAGTGTTTATTTTGTAGTGTATTATCTTTCCATTGATCATAGTCAAATATGAGCGTTGCTTTAACCAGAAGTCCGGAGGCTGATTACGCCAGTCGTCAATCACGCAGATGTCTGCCTCTTTGCCTGGCTCTAAAGTGCCTCTAAGATGTTGACTGGCGGAGAGTTGAGCTGCACCCAGCGTGTAAGCCTTGAGTGCATCAAAGGGCTCTATTATCTGCTGAGGCATCCAGGATTCGGCTTGGGGATTGTTATGCAGCTTGCGCTGTGTGGCTGCAAAGATGCCGGCAAAGGGATTGATGGTCTCGATCGGGGCATCTGAACCGAAGGCAAGCGGATTTCCCAGAGCTACCATGTCTTTAAAGCGATAAGCCTGATGCTGGATATCCTGCCAGTAGCTTTGGATCATGGGGATGTCATTGACCAAGTGCACCGGTTGCACACTGAGCGCAATGGAGCTGTCCTCAAGCTCTGCAAGGTCTTGATCCCGAATACATTGCAGGTGTTCGATGCGATGCAGCAGTTTGGGCTCTTGATGCCTCTTTAAGACCTTAATCACGGTGTATAAAGCCTTGTCTCCAATGGCGTGAACAGTGCTGGAGATGCCGGCCTTAGCGGCTTTGGAGACGATTTCGTCCAGTTCCGCTTCGCTATGGCGCAGGATGCCTGTGTTGCCATCTGAATTGGAATAGGGCTCAAACATGGCAGCGGTCTGAGATCCTAAAGCGCCATCGGCAAAGAGTTTTGCGCCTCCGATGGTGAAAGAGCCCTGATCTTGGTAGGATTTCACACCCCGAGCGATCATCTCATCCAGCATATCCAGAGGGAAGTGCCAAACACACTTGAAGTTAGCTCCATTCTGCTGTGCGGTTTGCAAGGCTTCTGCTGCCGAGCTTCCTTCCATGGAGTGGAAAGAGCCAATGCCCAGAGTTGCAAGCTCTTGCAGCTCGTTTCTTAGGGCAGTTTGCACCAGAGTGGGGTTTGCGGGTGTGTAAAACTTCTCAATCTGCAGGGTGGCATCTTCATAGATGATACCTGTAGCTACGCCTTCACTGTCCTGCCTGACTAAATGCTGCATCGAAGCGCTCGGCTTTAGCAGTCCGGATAGCTTTAAGGCCAAGGTATTGCACCACTTGGCATGATAATCCTTGCTGAAGAGAGCCACGGGTTTATCTGGGAAAAGTTCATCCAGAAGCTGTCGGTTCAGGGCCTGAGGCTCGTCAATAATGTTCACATCCCAGCCATCTCCCAAGACCCATTCAGGCAGTAGGGGATTGGCTTTGCGGTAGCTATCAGCCGCTTCCCTGATGGCTTGGATGCTGGTCAAGTCACGGAGTTTGAGCTGAAACCTGCCCTTGGCGAGTTCTACAAGATGTGTGTGTGCATCGCAGAAGGCGGGTAGGACAACCTTGCCTTGTATGTCGATGATCTCAGGGCCGCTCTTAGCCGCGAGTTTGCAATCCGACAGTGTGCCCAAAGCCCTGATCAAGCCTTCTTCGATCAGGATAGAATCTGCTCTTTCAAAGCTACGACCGTTCCCAGCCATGCTGAGGATTTGGGCATTGGTGAGGATATAGCTCATTTGTGATCAGCTCCAGTGCGGGAATGAGCTGTTCTGAATCATGTGTGCAGCTTCATTCAAAGATATGTCGCAGTTCATCTTCCAGCCTCAGGCCTTGATCTGTCTTTGCGTCTCTATACTTCACAATAATGGGGCAATAGATGTGAAAGTCTGGATTCAACTTGCTTTTACGGCTGCCAGGCACCACCACAGCTCCTTCTGGAATGGTGTAAGAACCGTGAGGGTCAGAGGGCAAAAAGCGGTTTTGAGTGAGGTCAAAGACGGGTGTGGAGGCAGTGAGTATCGTTCCGGAGGCGATCACGGCCGCTTTGGAAACCATTACTCCCTCATAAATGCCGGTGTTTCCGCCCACAAAGGCATTGTCTTCTATCACTACAGGACGTGAGCCGATGGGCTCCAACACACCGCCTATCATCGCTCCTGCAGAGAGATGCACATTGGAACCGATCTGAGCGCAAGAGCCAACCAAGGCATGCGAATCAATCAAGCTTCCAGAGCCTATCCAGGCTCCGATATTGATGTAGGCGGGAGGCATAATCGTCACACCTGCAGCGATATAGCATCCGGTTCTGGCAGATGTGCCACCGGGTACGATGCGCACTTGATCCTGCAGGGTAAAGCGCTTCTCCGGCATGGTGTCTTTCTCATAGAATTCCTTGTTTGAGCTGAGAGGCATAGCGGCAAGCTTTCCCATCCTGAAGCCCAGCAGGATGCCCTGTTTCACCCAGCCATTGGTGATCCAGCCTGCTTCAGTGGGCTCGCAAGCTCTGATACTGCCTTGATTTAGAGCATCTACAAAGCTATCGAACAGGGCTCTATCCTCAGAGGTGAATTCATTGCTCCCCTGCTGGTAAAGAGAGATGATCTTATCTTTCATGATTTCAAACCGTTAGCATGTTTGAATCGCAAGGTTTAGGCGACGCATAGCTTCCTCTAAGCAGCTACGTGGACAGGCAAAATTGAGCCTGCTGAATCCTGAACCGTCTACGCCGAACTTGCGGCCAGGATCCAGAGCTACTCTTGCTTTATTGGTGAGGAAATCAAATAGATCATTGTCGTTCATTCCCAGACCAGAAAAGTCTATCCAAGACAAAAAGCCACCTTCCGGAAGGTTGACCTTCAGCATTGGTAGACGCTCATCTATATAGGATTTGACATATTTACGGTTACCATCCAGATATTGGATCATCGCCGTGAGCCAGGGCTCGGCACAGGTGTAAGCAGCTTGTAAAGCGATGATACCAAAGGTGTTGCCCCCAAAGAGATGCAGACGGGTGTTGAGGTCGTCTATCTGCTTACGGATTTTGGGGTTGGGTATGATCGTCAGTGCGGTGCACAGACCAGCGATATTGAAGCTTTTGGAGGGAGACATGCAGGTGATGAGCACGTCTTCATAGCTCTTCATGCTGCCCAAACCTCTGAACGGCAGGTTGTCATAGATAATGTCTGCATGGATTTCGTCGCTGAGGACTGGCACGTTGTAGCGCTTGCACAGATCTGCCATAAAGCTGAGCTCTTCTGTGGTAAATACACGTCCCACAGGGTTGTGAGGATTGCAGAGGATAAAGAGGGAAGCTTGGCGGATCTTGGCCTCAAAGTCTTTTCTATCAATACGATAGTAGCCATTATCGTTGATCAGTGGATTGGTGAGCAGGCAACGGTCGTGATCTTCCACAGCATTGAAGAAAGGCCGATAGACGGGTGTCTGGATCAGCACCTTATCCTTGGGCTGGGTGAGGGCGAGCACGGCCAGATTGATGGCTGGAACAACACCGGGGGTGTGGATGATCCAGTCTCTTTCAATCTCCCAGCCATAGCGTTTGGACGCCCAGCCCTGCACAGCTTCAAAGAAGGCATCCGATCTGTAGTTGTAGCCACAGATGCCATGCTCAATGCGCTTTTTCAGCACTTCTTGGATGCAGGGTGCAGCGGGAAAGTCCATATCTGCCAACCATAGTGAAATCAAGTCGTCACGGCCATAAAGCTCTGTGAGCGCATCATGTTTCAAACTGCCAGTGTTCTTGCGGTCGATAACCTTGTCAAAGTCAAACTTCATTGTTAGTCTCCTGTTTTCCAAATGTTATTTCTCTTAGTATATCTATCATTTTCTTGAGTTCATCGTTCATTACGACATGTGGTGCGAGGTCTGCGATGTTGAACATAATCTCTATCATTTTGGGGAAGGAAGCGGTGGTTTTATATACTTGCTGCTTCCCTTTGAGGTCGATATAACCTATATAGACGTAATATGTTATACGTTTTTGCAACTGCATGGATTTGATGCTTTCCCAAGGGATGGGGATGCCTTTTTTGAGCACAAACCTCAGCCAGAGGCATTCGGGCGTAAAGATAACCTCGTTGAGGCCGGTCAAATGGCGCATCAGCGAGTCAATGCCAATGTAGAGGATGACCAAGGGTGCGATCTTGATGAAGTTGGATGAATCCAGATTTACTCTGGTAAACATGAGATTGAGGGCAGCAATGACGACCACTGTATTGAGCGCAATGCCAAAGATGCGTTTATACGGGTGCACACGATAACGCACCGGCATGCTGTCTCTGACTACTCTTAATTGCGGTGTAGCACGCACTTATAAACCTCCCAGAGTTCTTTTGCGGATGCCAGTATTGCCTCAGTGACGGGCACGATATCCATCAGGTTGTGGCGGTCATAATCGCCGTGAAAATCGCTGCCAGCAGTCTGCAGAAGTCCATGTTTTTCAGCCTGTTCTACAAACTCCTGCACCTGTGCAGAGCTGTGATCTGGATGCCAAACCTCGATGCCATCCACACCCATTTCGATGAAAGCATCAAGATAGCTTACATCGTAAAGCTTTCCCGGATGGGCGACTACGGACTTTCCCCCTGCTTGCCTGATTACGTTGAGGACGTCTGGTACGCTCATTTCCGGCTTTGACACGTAGGCTGGCCTGTAGTTGCCGATGTATTTGTCGAAAGCTTCATTTTTGTTGGCACAATAGCCTCTGGCCACCATGGCTTGAGCGATGTGAGGCCGCACGATGAGCTGCTGTTCGCCGGCAAATATGAGGATTTCATTCAGTTCCAACGGCATGCCTAAAGCCGTCAGTTTATCGACTATCTTTTGAGCACGTTCACGCCTGCCTACGTGATAAAATTCAGTAAGCTTTTTCAATCCTTCATCGTGTATATCCAGTGAATACGCCAAAATATGCACATCATGCCCTTTATGGGTGGAA
Source organism: Candidatus Cloacimonadota bacterium (assembly GCA_029561955.1). Taxonomy (GTDB): domain Bacteria; phylum Cloacimonadota; class Cloacimonadia; order Cloacimonadales; family Cloacimonadaceae; genus UBA3900. The sequence goes on along the minus strand of JAKQWO010000011.1, from coordinate 4,123 downwards.
CTGATTTCCATGCCAGGCAAGACCTTGATCCCCAGATCAGACAGATCATTTTCCAAGTAGGCGTCCACAGTATCGTGATCGGTAATTGAGATGAAATCCAGACCGATTTGTTTGGCTCTTTTCACCAGGGCACGAGGACTCATCGCTCCATCAGATGCTGTGGAGTGCAGATGTAAGTTGATCTTTTGAATCGAATTTATCTTTGCTTTTATCATAACTATTATTTCAATTGACATCAAACGGCAGGCGCATTTTTAGTCAATGGATATTTTGCAACTCGGCCGAAGGCTGATGAACAGGAGAAATAACATGCAATATGAACCCATTAAAGACCACATTGCAAGCCTGCTAAATGGCAGCGCATGCTTCAGGGTCTTGCTTTATAAGCTGCTGGACTTGCTGCTTTTGCGCCAAAGATATGTGAAAGCAGAAATAGCAAAACACTTGAAACATGGCCTCAAACAAAGAGTTTATGACGCTGGCGCTGGCTATTGCCAATATAGCTGGTATATCTTGGAGAGATTCAGCGAGGCCAGGGTCTTTGCGCTCGATCTGAAGGTAGATTACATCAGGGATTTTGTCGCTTGGTTGCAGGGTGAACAGAAGCAGAGATTTTCTTTCACTCAAGGCGATTTGCAGACCTATCGACCCAAAAACAGCTATAACCTCATCTTGGCGGTAGATATACTGGAACACATCCCAGACGATATGGCCGTGCTCACTGGCTTTTACAACTGCCTGGAAAAGGGTGGGAACCTAATCATCTCCACACCTTCGGATACCGATGAAGCGGCTAAATTTACAGCCGAGCATGTGCGCCCCGGCTACAGTATGAAAGAATTGGTAGGCAAGCTGGAAACAGTCGGCTTTGAGATCATCGAAAAGCGCTACAGCTATGGATTTTGGGGCTCATTAGCGTGGAGGCTCAGTATCCGCAATCCGCTGAAAATGATCAATAAAAGCAAGCTTTGCTTAGCATTCCTGCCGTTCTATCTGCTTGCCGTGCTGCCTTTTACCGTGCTATTCAATCACTTGGATATGAAGACGGATAACAGAGGCGGAACGGGCATCATCATCGTGGCTGAAAAGTGACTTGGGAGAGCGACTTAGATATCCAAGAACAACTGCTCATTTGAGGTGCCGGAGCCGAGGTCCAGCCTGCTCAGTCCCACTCCCAAAAGGCGGATCTTGCGGCTTTCATCCCAGTTTTCTACCAGGAGCTTCTGAGCTTGCTTGAGGATTATCTTTTTGTCTGCCGTGCTCTGATTCAATGAGACGCTACGCGTGACGAGCTCAAAATTGTCATACTTGATCTTCAGCATGATATTCTTGCCCTGTATCTGCTTGTTATTCATACGGCTAACCAGCCTCTCCACCAGTTCTTTCAGATGCTGCACCAGCTCGCCCATTTCCGAGATGTCCTCGTTGAAAGTGTGCTCACAACTTATGCTTTTTGGCTCTCGATAGCTGATTACTTCCCGCTCATCTATGCCGCGCACAACGTTGTAAAAGAACATGCCCATCTTGCCAAAGTGGCTCACCAAGTCCACCGCACTCCATTCATGCAAGTCCGCACCGGTGTGGATTCCCATTTTCTGCATCTTGGCAGCAGTTACATTTCCGATGCCATGAAACTTGCCTATAGGCAATGAGAAGAGGATTTCAGGGGCATTTTCGGGTGTGATTTGGCTGAGACCATCCGGCTTTCGCAGCTCGGAACCTATCTTGGCCAAAAACTTGTTGAAGGATACTCCCACAGAACATGTCAACTGTGTCTGCTCCAAGATATCCTGTTTGATGCGCTTGGCGATCACGATGCTATCCGGCTCGTTTATCAAGTTCTCGGTCACATCCAAGTAGGCTTCATCCAGAGAGATTGGCTCTACCAAAGGAGTGTAGCGGTTGAACACTTCACGGATTTTTGCGGAAGCTTCCTTGTAGAGCACGAAATTGGGCTCTACAAAGACAGCCTGAGGACAGAGCCTCCAAGCTTGGCTGCAAGGCATGGCGCTGTGGACGCCAAACTTACGCGCTTCATAACTGCAGGTGCTCACCACACCCCGGCTATTGGGAGAGCCTCCCACGATCAAGCATTTCCCTTTTAGAGACGGGTTTTCCCTGATTTCTATGGCAGCATAAAAGGCATCCATATCCACGTGAATAATCTTTCTCATAACGCCACGATAATTCACAGGGTGGATAGAGTCAATAGTTTTGTCAAACGGTGGAGAAGCGATGTGAAATCTGGCGTTTTTAGCATCTTGCAAAATTGGTGAAAGCCACGGCCTCTTTCTCTGCCAATCGCCTACTATTTTAGTAGGTGTTATTTTATTTGACCTCTACCCAATGCTTGCAAGACATTTGATTTTTTGAAAAGGTTCACCTGTTTCTGGGTGCCTGCTCCGCCCAAACGTGTAACCTGTTGGTATCCTATGCCGTTCCTGCTCCACGGGGCAAGGGCGGAGCAGGGGCGGGGCAGGGACGCCGCATAAACGGCGGCTTTGAGGAGGGTCAAAAAAGGCGTTTTCCCTTGCATTTATCCCATGCGAGTGTCAAATATTTCAGAAAACCTGAGTTTTTCAGGCTACAGGGAAGGGGAAGATTAGCTCAAAAATCAGAGCAAAAAAGTGCCCAAAAATGACGTTAAGGGAGAGTGGGTAAAAAACTGTGGCCAGCAAAAACGTGAGTAGCTGTTTTTGTGTAAGATCCATTCGGTAAACCACTTTAATGCCTATATATGCAGTATCTTAGGACAGTTTTCTAAGCTGTGGGCTATTCTTCCCTTGTTTTATGCTGTCCTCATGATTAATCTATTATTGAAGTCATTCATGCTTTTGAGCAAGCTTGATGGATTAGTAAATGCGTGGAGGTTATCGAGTTATGATAAATACAGGAGCGATAATATGACTACCAGCGAACGTGAGCTGCGTTGGATCCGGTATCTGCTCATCTTGATTGCCTTGCCGGTGGCAGCCATTATTCTCAAGACACTGCAGGGGATCTTTATCCCTCTTGTGATCGCTATTTTCCTGTCCTTTTTGTTTGCGCCTCTGATCAACAAACTAAAGGAAAAGAAAGTGCCCATTATCGTCATTATCATTGTCATAATGCTTGTCTTGCTCATCAGTTTCATCATCATTTCCTCCGTTCTTTACAGCGCCGCAGAGAGTCTGGTGACGGGGCTACCCAAATATCAGGAGAAGTTTTACTATCTGGTTGAGAGCATAGTAGTTTGGGGACAGGATCTGGGCGAGAGAATGAATGTTGCCTTGGAGATAGCGCCTGAGTTTGACTATCAGCGTTTGATTGATCCTGGCAGCTTTTCGATCACGAAGATGGTATCAAACACAATGAGCGGCTTCATCAGTCTGGCTTGGAACATCTTTTTGGTGCTGGTATTTCTGCTCTTTTTGGTGAGCGGTGCTACCAGCATGGAAACCAGGCTCAAAAACGCTCTGGGAGAGGATCAGCAGCAACGCAATATAGATACAATCAACCGCATCCAGTCTCAGATCCAAAAGTATCTGATCACCAAGACCTGGATCAGCGCGGCAACTGCCATCTTGGGTGCGATTTGGATGTGGATTTTGGGTATAGATTTCATCCTCGTCTCAGCACTGCTGCTGTTTGCGCTCAACTTCATCCCCAATATCGGTTCCATCATCTCATCGTCCATTCCAGCGCTGATCTGCCTGCTGCAGTATGGTTTTGGCTATAAAGTGATTCTTTTCAGTATCTTAATCACTGCCACCCAGATGCTTTTTGGCAACATCATTGAGCCGCAAGTTCAGGGCGACAGACTCAACCTTGCGCCAATTATGGTGTTGATATCATTGATCTTATGGGGCTGGCTCTGGGGCATCACAGGGATGTTTATCTCCGTGCCTCTCACATCGGCTATCAATATCATACTCAAAGAGATAGACCCCAAAAACGTGGTCTCAGCGGTCATCAGTGGTGAGTGAGGAGACTTGGTTGCAGATTGACCCGTGCCAAAAAACCGGACTAAAAATCATAAGGAGAACACCATGAAAATTAAGTCCAACAACGGGGTAATTCTACGGTACAGTGAAGCCTTCAAGCTCAAAGTAGTTGAGGAGATTGAAAAAGGACACTTGACAAT
>JAKQWO010000035.1 GCA_029561955.1 Candidatus Cloacimonadota bacterium | reverse complement strand
AGGAAATTGATAAGAAACTAAACCAACTCCCAAGCCGCTCTGTAGCCCCTTCCCTCCCTCTCTCTCCCTCTTGCGGCAAAGGCTCCCGCCTCTTCACCACCAGCGCAGCGGCTGACTACTGACAACTGGGAACTGACGACTTGGGAAGCGGCGGTTCGGCGACCGCCCGTACAGGGCAACTGACAACTGCGGCGCAGCCGCCCCATCCGTGAAAAATCCCTTTCAAAAACCAGATGCTTGTCTCAACATTTGACTTTTTGAAAAGGTTCACCTCTTTCTGGGCGCCTTCTACGCTCAAACGTGTAACCTCTTGGTATCCTATGCCATTCCTGCTCGATGGAGGAGGAGCCGAGCAGGGGCGGGGTAGGGAAGCCGCATAAACAGCGGCTTTGAGGGGAGTCCAAAATGGCGTTTTCTTGTTACAAATTCCCGTGCGGAGGTCAAATATTTCAGAAAGCCCCACTTTTTCCGGTGGCGTCCGTCACTTGGGAATGCCTACTAAATTAGTAGGAGTTCTGCGCAGGGTTGGCACCGAAAAGTTTCTGGTATTTCAGTGTGACGCTAAAATTGCAGATATTTTGGGTTAATAAAGCTTGACAAAATTCCTTGATTGATCATACTGGATTCTTTGCATGGTATAATCGCCGCGGTGTTTTCGCACGTGGGGGTTATAATAATATCTTTAACCTAATTCAATGCTCACGCAGCGCAAGGATGTACGATGACTTTCGGGATTTTATGCCAGTCAGAGACCAGAGCAAACAGGGCTTACAACCCTGCTGATGAGTCGTGTCTGCTTGATTTTAGCAGTGCTGCATCTCCAACCTTCCAACTTAGTAATCAAACCGGAACAGCCTATCGTATGTCTACGGCGACAATAGGCAGATCCACCCAAGCCAACAACCAAAAACATCATAAAAGGAAAGACATTATGAAAAAGCATCTAAATTTAATCCTGTTACTCGCTCTGATGTTGAGCATCTCGAGCCTGAGCTTTGCCTTCGAAGTATCGGTAGGCAGTGGAACCGCTTATGACTCTTCCTTACCCGTACAAGCTATCAGTAACTATGGTTATAGTCAGCAGATTTACAGCCGGGGCTGGATCAACGCCGTGGGAGAAATCAACAGCATCAAGTTCTATTATGATGATGGGATAGATTATTCCACCACCAAAAATTGGACCATCTACTTGGGGCACACCACGAAAACGGTTTTTAGTAACGTAATGGACTGGATTTCTTACGATGCCTTGACCCAAGTTTTCAGTGGAGATGTGTCGTCTATGTATCCCGCACCCGGGCACTGGATGACTATTCCCTTGCAATCTACTTTTTATTACAACAATAGAGACAACCTGGTGATTGCGGTGCGGGAGTCTACTCCCGGTAGCCATAATTGGGGATTGTATTGGGGCTCTTTCAACACATCAGGTTTTACGTCAATAGGTTGTTATGACGATGCTACCTGCCCCAATCCCAGCAATCCGCCGATGGCGACCAATTTGTTTCATACTAACAACCGCATAAAGTTAGTCTTCAACGGTACGCCTGCGATTCCTGATCTCAACTACCCTGAAAATAATGCCAAGGTGATCAATGGACAATACTTATCATGGACTCTGCCTCCCGGAGGTGCAAATATCACCGGCTACGATGTCTATATCAATAGTCTTATGGTGAGTTCAAACCAACCCGGCACCTCTTATAACATCACAAATCTGATACCGGGTCGCTACACGTGGTATGTGTATGCCCGCAATGTCAACGGTGTCTCTCCCCGATCCGAGGTAAGAGAGTTTTATGTCATAGATGGAACCGTTGTCGGTTCAGAGATGTATAATGCCGGTCGTGAACCTTTTAATGCCTATTACGGCTATGGACGCTCTTTGGGGCTCTATAGATGGGGTGAATTGGGAGGTTATGGATGGATCACCGACATAGGTTGGCAGGTGTTCCAATCTTGCAGTTATGCCATTCCTTACAAGATCTATGCCAAGAATAGCGATACCAGTAATTCCATGAGCTCGATGACCTGGAATGAATTTAAAAATGGAGCCACACTGGTAAAAGAGGGGACTTATACCTTCAATCGCAATGGTTGGCATGTCTTTGAACTGGATACACCGTTCAATTACCATAGCGGCAGTTTGCTCATCGGTGTGGAAGCCAATTATGGGTTGGGTGGAGTTGGCAATTCAGCACCCTATTTCTATTTTACCCTCTCTGATACAAACTATCATCAATATTGGCGTAGTGACAGTAGCGAGCCCACAGGTATGGGGACATTGGATAACCATAGGCCAAATCTGTATATTGTAAAAGCAAGACGCGTCACTGAATATCCCTTTAATGAAGGCTTTGAGTCCGGGCAGACAGATCAAACTGCCGTGAAGGCGTGGTCGCAGCGCGGCAGCTTCAAATCTTGGATAGCAAATTCCAGCCAGACTACCTACAACCGCTCTCCCCGAAGTGGCTCTTTCAATGCTACTCTGAGTTATAGTACCGACAATTGGCTGATGAGACCTTTCTATCTGTCAACCGGAAAGTGGTATGATGTTTCGCTCTGGGCCAGGCAGGATGGGAATGACGCAACCAACGCCAGCGTGGGCATTTACTGGGGGAACAATTCCAAAATCTCCGCCATGACTAATACCATCAAAGCCCAGACCGGCATTGTTAATGGCGCTTATCAGCAGATTTCCGGTAGATTTAGGGTGAATACCACCGGCACTTATTGGCTGGGCATTCATGGCATGATCAATGTCTATCCCTGGTATATCAGTATTGATGATATCAAGGTGGAAGAATCTTATCCCCTCAACGTGACAATAGGCACGGGTAATGAGTCTAACTACCCTCAAGTCTATCCCGCTGTTTATGGTGGGTACTACAGAAACGCCCGCGAGCAGTATATCATAACCGCCTCTGAATTGATTTCAGCGGGAGCCAAAGCCGGCTATATCGACCAAATCGGGTTCTTTGTTCAAGCTACAAACGACTGTGGTCCCCTGCCAAACTTTACTCTGAGTATGGGAACCACAACCGCCACTTCTTTTACCAGTGACAACTTCCTCACCGGTCTCAAAGATGTCTTTTATAGTCCAAGCTACACTCCTTATGTGGGAACAAATCCGCATATGCTCAATACGCCCTTCTATTGGAATGGGACATCGAACCTCGTGATCCAGGCTAGCTTTACTATGAGGCAAATATGGTCGGCAAACACAACTATAACGTATAGCACCACTTCTGCGTATCAGACCATGTATTACCGCAGTGATGATGTCGCCTGGAACACTGTCACCACGGGAATCAGAAGCAACAACCGTCCCAATATCAAACTCAACATTGCGTGCCCAAGCGGGGGAGCCCCTATTCCTCCAATTGTCTCACTTTCCTATCCCGAGCACTATTCCTTCGTGCCCAAAGCCGGGTTTAACTGCACTTGGAAGCCGGACTTGGTTTCCGGCGGGGTACCCGATTATTACATCCTCTACGCCTCCACTGATCAAAACGACCTCTATGGTCAACACAGTTGGGTGGTGAATGATGGTATCTACAACCCGGTTGTCCAGAGTGGAACTGACTTTGCCTATAGCGAACGCTACTATTGGACGGTGAAAGCCGTCAATAGCTATGGGGAAGGAGTGGCGGTCTCTCGTCTGTTTGATACTGAGGTCTATCCGACCACCGACAGCTTCCCCTGGACCGAGAACTTTGATACGGTTGGCACCTGGGGAATGCCCGTTGGCTGGAATGTGTATACTTCTCACTTTGGAAATGATGCGAGACCTTGGAAAGCCAATGATCAATATGTTCCTGTCTCTTCCCCCAACTGCGCAAACGTGAAATGGCACGGCTCTTATCCCAAGGACGAGTGGATGATCTCACCTCCCCTAAGGTTGCAGGCGGGACAGGCATATTCAATATCCTTCAAAGTAAAAGCTCCGGGTTGGGGTGGAATGCCCGAAGCCCTGGCTCTGTATTGGGGTAGAGCTTCCAAAGTGGCTTCCATGCTCATGAACCAGCCACTTTATAATAACTCCCAGATGAGTTTTTCCGCCTGGACTGATGTTAGTGCGGTCTTTGTGCCAACCAGCACGGGTATCTATCACTTTGGCTGGCACGCCTACTCTCAAACTGATGTATTCTACATCGCTATTGACGATGTCACCATTGACGTCACCACCGCCCTGGCTGCACCCGTGGTGAGTGTGACACGCTCTGGTTCAAACGTTGTATTGAGTTGGGATCCGATCCCCGGTGCAACCAGCTATAAAATCTACGCTTCAGAGAATCCTTACAGCTTTGGCTCCGTTCCCATAACTACCGTAAGTTCTACCAGTTACACGCTACCGGCAACGACTGCTAAACGCTTCTTCAGAGTCACCAGCAGCAATAATCGTGAAGCAAGCGAAGGCGAGGTGGGCTCACAAGAGAAGAGCTCTGCCATCATCGAACACAACGATGAGAGGAAAGACATCAAGGAGAAAGCTGCAAGCAGCACCCTAAAACGACCTTAAACGACAAAAGGTATAATTGGGCCCGCATGTTCCGTTGGATGTGCGGGCTTTTTTGTATTGGCAGCGAGTGTAAATTATTATTCACAAATGGAGGCAGGGAGTGGACTCTCTTTGGTGCTAACTCATGGAGTTTGGGTAAGATGTGCTGATTATGAGCCTCTTTTTCCTTAGCTAAAAAAGCGTTGACAGCTTGGTGTAGAGCGAAAATCATGCCCCTAAACTATAGTGTGTGTAGAATGGGGATGGTGTAGCCGTCCTCAAGTGCCTATCAAACCAAAGAGTTAGGGTGTACTCAAAAACCCGAAACTCAAGCTTCATAAACATCATAAGGAGATTATTATGGATCGAGTCGCTATTCGCACGCAAGCCAGAGCCTTGCTTGCCGGCAAGTGGAACTTGTTGGCTCTGATCTGGCTCGCCTACTTTTTCATTGAGAGTGCCACTGCCTCTTTGCCGGGGAGCGGCCTCATCATTGCTGGGCCTTTTGCCTTGGGGCTTGCCCTGTTGTCCCTGCGGGTGGTTCGCAATCAGGACATCAACGTGGAGATGCTTTTTGATGGTTTCAGTGATTTTGTCCGTAGTTTGGTGGCAGGTTTGCTGATGATTGTCTTTGTGTTTCTCTGGTCTTTGCTCTTGATCGTGCCTGGCATCATCGCTGCACTGTCCTATTCCATGACCTTTTACATCTTGGCAGACAATCCCGATGTGACAGCTTCTGAGGCTATCACCATGAGCAAAAACATGATGTTTGGGCACAAGGCGGAGCTTTTCTGGCTCTACCTCTCCTTTATAGGATGGGCGTTTTTGTGCCTCTTCACCGCAGGAATAGGCTTCCTCTGGCTCTTGCCCTACATCCATACTTCCACGGCCATCTTTTACGAGAACCTGAGAGGAGCCGAAGAGGTCGTCATTTCCTAAAGCGGAAGAAGGTTTTAGCTCCGGACAGCTATAGCTACGGCATAGCTAAGCCGCTATTTTGTGGCAATTAGTGGCTTGGTGGTTTGGCCTGCTCAAAAAAGGTGTTGACAAAATCTGGCCTTATAAAGACTTTGTCCTCACCAATGTGTTCCGGAATAGCTCAGCGGTAGAGCGGGTGGCTGTTAACCACTAGGCCGGGGGTTCAAATCCCTCTTCCGGAGCCATTTTTTGCTCACAAGTCTTCTATGATAAGCAAGCCTGGTATGCCTACGCCAGGCTTGTTTTTTTATGGTTTGAATTTCAGGGCTATCTTCGCAGCTACAGACTGCGATGTACGGGCGGTCGCTGAACCGCCGTCAAGTATAGCCGCTTGCCAAAGCGACCAAAAAGTAGCCGACAGTAGCCAAAGGTAGCAGTGCCGCATCTGCAAGATTCAATCCCAGCGCGGCAAGGTGGCTCGATGTAAGAAAACACTTGACTTTTATCAGCAGTGTTAAAACGATGCAACGAGTCGATTGACTTTCTATAGATGTGATTGGCGAGGAAGTAGAGACGTCCTCAAGGAACCTTCGAATCAATAAGTGGAGATTTAAACCAACCTAAGATATTCAAAAGAGTGTAGTTATATGAGCCATTTGACTTATACTTATAGTGCACGCGTTTTTGATGCCAGCTTGGTGGAGATATTCAAGCAACAAGCTCGTATTCAAACGCTATTGGGCAAATTAAAGGATTTCTGTATCCATGATCGGGAGCATGGCATCAATATCAAAGGCTCCACTTACCTGGAAGGTCGGGATTCTCAGATCAAAGCTTGCTTGGCTGCTTTCAACGTGCCGTTTACCGGAACCATAACTCAAGATGAGTATAATCAATTTTCGGATAAAGTCAGTCAAAAGCTAAGATCCTTGAATCAGATGAAATCCACCTTGGAGCAGCATTTCAACACATGCTCTACAATGGAAAAGGATTATCACAAATCACTGCAGTCTTATCGGGACTTAAAGCAGGAAACAGAGAATGCGACAAAAACCGTTAGCTCTGCTAAACAAGAAATCAAATCCTATCTTGATTCCTGTCGTGACACGATATCGGAATCTGACCACACTCAACACATTGGCAGATTAGATGCCGTCAAGGTGGATTTTAAGCTCCCGCAGTTTGCGATTGATCTGCATAAACATGAAGTCCGTTTAACCCAAAACCTTAGCGATGATAAAACTGGCAAACTAACTAAGTTGGAGCAGCTTCAGACGGATGTTTTTAGACTTCGGGCAGACTACAGCAACCTGATGAACATCAAGGAAATGCAGCACCGGCGGCAACAGGCGCAGCAAGATAATCCGCTGGCAAAGATCAAAGCAGAGATTGAGACTTTGATAGCAGAGATGCCCAACCAAGTCGATGTCCATGATCTTGTGGCCGAGTTCAATACTATGAGGGAGTGTTATGATAGCTCTCTCTTGCATAGATTTAGACACCTTAAAACTGATCTGCATTTGCGTAAAGAAAGCCTGGGAAGAAGAGCTGATCTAAACAATCATCTGCTAAAATTACAGCAGCTTTCCTCCCAGTCACCACAAGTCAGCGAAGCCATCGAGAGTCTACAAAGTGCATTGAATGAGTCTACCATCAAGGAGAGCCAGCATGCACGCCTGTGTCTACTCTGTGACGCTACCATAGCTGAAGAAGAAAGAAGGCGGGAAGCGGAAAAGATCCGTGCAACTCAGGTTCAATATGAAAAGAACCAGATTATCAATGCTCTCAGATATCTGAACTACGAAGTGGTGTCGGACACCACGGTGATTGATTTTTCTGATAACATATACCTGTTCCAGGTTCCCAATCAGGACAATTTCATCTGCTTTGAATACCTGAATGATCGGTTTTTGATCAATTTCCTGATTCCGGAGCAGATTGGGGATTTGTCACAAGCCCAAAAGGATCGCAAGGTAATCGAGATGAGCAAGGTCTGCGATGATTACCGTAAGTTGTTGAGAATGCTTGCCCTGCGCGGGATCGTGAACAGGGGTGAGAACGAGCCACTGGGAGCCGCAGCAGAAAGGCTGGTTCCCATTCCCGAACGATTGAGGGGTAGAGTCGAACACCTTCTGCGGCAAGAAAAAGTCGCCCACGAAGAAGAACAAAGAATTTTAAGGATGGATCATGATTGACAGCGAATTGATTACTGTTATGCCGAGATGGACACAGGATCTGCACAGATTCCTCGGTCTGAAGTCACTGTTTTTCCTGCATGGAAATATCTATGATTGCTACTACTATCCTCTGAACTTCGGGAAAGCGCAGAGCAAGGAGGAGCTGGAGTTTTGTCTCATGGACAATCTGGCAGGGCAATTTCTGCGCTACTTTTTCTTGGATGAGGAATTTGATCTGGTGTTCTATTACGATGTGATAGATGGCTTTTCGGTTTTCTCACGAGATGGAAGGCCGGATTTTAAGCAGACAGTCGAACAATTGGTCGATGTGAAAGCCAAGGAACCGGATAAGTATCTTGAAAACGATGCAGTTGACCTGTATAGACAGATAATGGCCAACACCAACAAGTTGTGTGCGTGTGTTTACAATTTCAGCTCCAGAATAACGGCCGACCCCAAACGCTTAGCCGAAAAAGAACGCCTTATATATCTGACTATCCTCAAGGCCGCAGCCGAGACCAAACCCTTTAAAAACAAGCATTTTCTGCGTAGTTGCATAGTGATGGTTTTGGACAATCTCTGTGATGCTCCGTCTTGGCTCTTGGTCAATAATCCTCATGCCCGCTCGATTGAGATCGCCAAGCCAAACAAAGAGGAACGCAAGCTCTATTTCCAAGCACAAGCTCAATATTACGCACCTGAAGACCCCGATAAGGAGCCACCTGATCAAAGGCAAATCGAGAATGTTTTTCTGGATCATACTGACGGGCTGTCCAACCGTGAGCTGGAAAACCTACGCTCTATCTCGTTGAAGACATCGCTGCCATTGTCTGAAATCCGCCAGATTGTTGACTTGTATAAATTTGGCACCAAGGAAAACTTTTGGCTGAAGCTGGATAAAGAAAGGATTGATAAAGCTGAATCTGAGCTCAAAAAGAGGGTCAAAGGCCAGGACAATGCAATCGCCAAAACGGTGGAAGTGATCAGGCGGGCAAGGCTCGGTCTGGATGGTCTTGAGCAAGCCAATATGAGAACCAAGCCCAAGGGAGTCTTGTTTTTTGCCGGGCCGACCGGTGTGGGGAAAACGGAGCTGGCCAAATCCGTCGCCGAGTTGATCTTTGGGATGGAAGACGCCATCATCCGCTTTGATATGAGCGAGTACAACGATTCCAATTCGGATGTCAAACTGATTGGTGCGCCGCCCGGTTACATCGGCTATGAAGAAGGCGGACAGTTAACGAGCCGCGTCAGGGAAAAGCCTTTTTCGATTATCCTGTTTGACGAGATTGAAAAGGCACATGATAAAGTGTTCGACAAGTTCTTACAGATTTTGGACGATGGCAGACTGACCGACTCCCAGGGCAACACCGTATACTTTTCGCAAACCTTGATCATCTTTACCAGCAATCTTGGTATTTACAAGAAGGGTAGGCTTGGTAAACGGGAGCCAAATGTGTTATATGATCCACGCTTTCCTGATGATCCCGAGAAAACGGATAGTTATGAAACCATGCGGGACAAGATTCAGAAGGAGATAGATTTCTTTTTCAACTCCAAGCTCAACCGTCCGGAGATTCGCAACCGCTTTGGCGAGAACTTTGTGATCTTTGATTTTATCCGCCAGCCCTACGATCAGGAGATAGTGAAAATGAAGCTGAACACGATAACCAAAAACATGATGAAACTGTATTCCAGCGAGATTCATTTTAGTGATGTCTTCATTGAGGACTTTCGCAATAAGATTCTGATCGAAAAGCTGATAGACGGTGGACGCGGGATCAACAACCGCATCGAGAGTTACATCATCAGTAGTCTCACCTCATTTCTCAACGACCGCAGCGAGCTGAAAAACCTGAAGATCAAGGCGGAAGTCGTTACCGATCCAAATGGCACTCACAGGGTCGTCTTTGCATGTTTCTGAAGCTTAGGCAGATCCTGTATCCAGTCTACAATTTGGGCCCCGGCAAACGTATCGCCTTGTGGACGCAGGGCTGTAGCATCCATTGTCCCGACTGCCTGAATCCGGAAACCTGGAATCCTGAAGCTGGGGTGAGCGTGAATATCATGTCTTTGGCAATCCTATTGATGGAAATCAGCGAGGGTTACGATGGGATCACGTTCAGTGGCGGAGAGCCTTTTGACCAGTATGATGCTTTGGTATATCTGGCTTCCATCCTGAAACATAGTTGCAAACTGAATCTGCTTGTCTATAGTGGCTACACCTTGGAAGAGCTCAGCGGAGCGCATCCTGACCTATATTTTCAGGAAGCTTTTGATTACCTGATCGACGGCCGGTTTAGGAGCAACTCCCCATCGGAAGACAATATCCGGGGCTCTGCAAACCAGAGAATCTATCAATTTGCCGCTGGTGAAGTGTTGGAATTGCCCACCCTGGCCAATGGGACTGCCTTGTCTGTCAATCTGGATACCAAGGCAATCCTCAGTGGTATCCCCAAAGCAGGGGATGTCGCCAATTTGAAAGAACTGTTGGCCAAACGTGGTCTAACATGGGAGTAAAATAACGAAAGGAGAATCATATCATGACCAAATGCGATTTTTGTGGCACCGAACTGCAAAGAACCGGCGCAGAGTCGAGCTCGAATATACTCACCTGTCCGGTTTGCGGTCGGGATGTGCAAGTGGAGACCTCATCTGAACCTGCGCCATCGGATAAACCAGTCTTGTGGATAACGCAGTTGTCCACCGGTGAAAAGATCAGCCTGATTGCCGAAGGGACGCAAACCATAGGGCGGGAAAGTTATGGAGAGGAGATCTTCCAAAACCTGGCGATCAGCCGGAAGCACTGCAATATCGACTATGCCGACGCTGGTTTTTACATTTGTGATCTGGGATCAACCAACGGAACCTTTCTGGACGGTATCCGGCTGAAATCCAGAGTGTTGCTGGAGGACGGCCAGCATCTGGTCTTGGCTAACGAGGAGTTTCTGGTGGAGATCAAGCTGCCCGAACTCCGTGATTCAGCCGGGGAAACCATCGCCCGTAAATCGGTCTATCGTTGTCATAGCTGTGGCCGGGAAACGGAGTATATCGACAGCAGCGAGCTCCCACCAATGTGTCCAGATTGCGGACACATGACTGAGCTACCTTAGCCCACACCTGTCAGGATTTCCCAACCCAAGTAGTGCGGTAGCCGGCGGTTGCATATCGCTGCAGTATGGACGCTTGCCAAAGTGACCCAATGAAACTGCCAGTTACTTTCTTCTTGGGCGGTGTGGCGAGTACCCCTGCTTCTTCCTTACTTACCCGCAGGGCGATGCCGTGGCGATACTCGGGTTTTTCCCGAGTGGCTCCGAGTAATCACCGGGCGGCTAAGCAAGGAAGAGGTAGGAAGGGTCACACAGGAATAACTGCATTATCCGGGACAATCTTCAAGCTAATCGCTCTACATCTTTCTGACCACCCTAAAACCGACAAATGATGCGCTCTGTAAGGGCTTATCTTCAAAACTGTTGTGTACCCTTTTCGTATAAACCATGCCATTACGATATAGCCAGGAACCGCCTCTGAGACACCTATATTTGCCAGTTTTCGGGCCGTGAGGGTCCTTTGTTCCAGGTTTTGGTGGCTCTTCCTGGTAGTAATCCCAACACATTTCGGAGACATTGCCACTGAGATCATAAATACCCAGCTCATTGGGCTTTTTCCGCTTTACTGGATGGATCCGATATTTTGCATTTCCTGGACGCCAAGCTACTTTGTTCACATTATCCGAACCTGCGTATTGATAACTATTTGAATACTTGCCACCGGAAGCTGCATACTCCCACTCTGCTTCAGTAGGTAACCGGTATCCGTTTGCGTCCCAATTGCAGGTCACCTTATTTCCTTTGATCGTATAACATTCATCATACCCCTCCCAGAAACTCAGCCAGTTACAGAAGGTTGCCGCATCCTTGAAGGAAACGCATACCACTGGGTCTTGATCTGTATGCTTTTTAAAGAAATTATTCCTCCAGGATGCGGTATCTGCGTGCCAAGTACCGCCTGTCCTGAAGAGCCCCAATAGGGATTGATCAGTGTAAACGTAAGACCCGTCACCTTCTTCTGCTTCCGTTACATAATTGGTGTTTGCTACAAACCTGCTGAAATCAGCATAACGTGTTTCGTGTTCTGCGATGTAAAAGTCAGAGATAATTACCTCTCGACCTTGGAAATAGTAACTGCCTCCCTCAACTTCTATCATCTGGATCATAGAGTCTTGGCTCGCAAAGTGGGAGGGAAAGAGATTGTCACCCAAATCTTTCACGTAAATGGCACTCAGACATCCCAATGCCGTCAAAATCCCAACCACCGGCAGGAAGGCAGCTTTTTTCAGCAACTTGCTTTGTTTTCGATACACATGAAGCATGCTTACAATCGCTATCAAACAAGCAATAGTAGTGACGGCCAACTGTGCCTTGAGCAGGTAAGGGAAATAGGGTTCCGACGTATTGGACAAACTAAAAAAAAGGGCTATCACATAGGGCACAACTATATAGGCGAAAGACAATTCCCTTAGTTTTACCGGGATCACTTTTATGCCTGTGGTCATTAACCACAGAACTGCACTAATGATCACCCACAAGATTCCAAAACGGTGATAAAAAAGCCTGGGACCGGTCAAGGCCAACAGATTGACAAAAAGCAAGATAGCATAAATCAGCCACTGCAGACCATGGAAAAGTGCAACTTCATTGGCTTTTGCAAACTGCTTACTCCAGTCGCCGATATACACCTCAATTTCACGAGAGAGCATTAACCGCCTTTTTGTGGCAAATGCCGACAGTTTTGCAGGGCAGACTGAGAATGTCGAGTTTGGTCGCTGCCCTTGGCTCGAACCTCCTGTGCCGGGAGTGATTGTTCCTTGGAGGATTTCACCTTCCAGCCAAAGCACATCTTCCTTGTTCTTCAGGCTGTTACCGTCCGCGGTTATGCTGTTTCTTCGGTAACCGATGTGTAAATCCAATTCTCGATAGGCTAACTGTTGATCCTTCTTTTGATAGAAGATTTGAGGTTCCGCATCGGCTTGTTTGCTGTTTTTCACGACTAACAGCGGATGCAAAGAACCATTCACCCTGACTAACCCCGTCCTGATGTCTATCTTCACACTCGACAGTTCAAGATCTTTGTAGCGTGAGTAAGTTAACTCATTGCCTTCTAACAGGTCTATGGATTCCCAGAGAAACTCATTATAACCCAATTCCAGCAGATCACTGCGATTTTGATGCTCAAGAAACACTTGCAGCTCTGGATCGTCTGCTTCGTAATAGCAATTCCCTATGAGCAATTCCCGTAGATATGCTCCGATCGACTGCAGGCATAAGCTGCCGCTAATACGCATTCCCCTATCTGGATTAACCATGTATGCAAGCTTGATCACCAGTGTATGTAACGCTTCCAGATTCCCTATCCACCCCAAAGAGAAGAAATCCAATAAAGAACTTGCTCGGGGTGCGTAAACTTTCGCCAATCCGGTAAGAAAATCGCTCTCTGCCAAGTGTGTTGCCCTGGCAAAATTGATCTCAAATTGGACATCCATCAAGCCATTGACAAGGTCATCCTCAGACATGCCAAGATAGTTGGTATCCAGCGTTTTTATCTTCTCTCTGATCTTCTGTTCTGAATACTCATCGTGTTTTCCAGACCAAAAATAGCCCAATAGCAAGCTTTGCTTTTGCTTATCATAGCTTTGCAGCCTGTTCACCAAGTCTGAATATATTTCTGATAGATTGGCGGGCAGGAATTGGGCAGACCATTTCAGCAGATTGCTGTTTTTTGGAGTTGCGTTTATCAACTCAATCAAATTGGTATACAAACCGCTTTCCGCGAGGCTTTGCCTGATCGTGGTAATCAGCTCAGGTAGTTGTGCTGATTTGACAGCGTCAATGTGATGCTCAAACAGGAAGCCCAGCAGTTTCAGGCGCAGATTGAGCAACTTTTCATCTGGCTGGTGGTCGCAGGTGGTACCCAGCAGTTGTATCGCAGAAATGCTTCCTACTTCCAAATCAGACTCAGCGCTTACCTTGCCTGCGTTTTCCATGATCAGGCTCATAATGTTCAGGATGCGGGTATAGTGAGCTATCTTGGGATCGTCGTCTTTAGCCGTCCTGAGCAGTTGCTTGAGGGCAAACTCCAATTGAAAAACATACTCCTTGGCCATGACCGGATTGAAGTTGCTCAGGCATTTGCAGGTATGAATCAGATAATTTCTAACGGCGGTGTAGGGATCACTGGCAGCCAGGTCAAAGCTCTGACCCTCGCAGACCAGGGGAAGCTCGGGTACGAGATAGCGGAGAATTCCCTCGCGTATCTGAGGTCTACCTTTCAGCCCCTGCGTATTACGTATCGTGTCGATGTGTTTTGAATCCTCCGAGGATAGCAGATCACCCAGCCAGGTGCGCATCTTGTTGTAAGTGTTCTCGTCCTCAATCAGCTCTGTATAGAAATCATCAGGGGTCAGACTATGAACATGGTCAATAAAATCCTCCGCAGTTCTTAAAACCTTTTCTCGGGTCAACTTCCACTCGTTGGTCTGCATACCCATGCCCCGATAAACGATGGCAGGCGAGCCACCTCTCTGCCACTCCTCGACCTCCTTCCTGCCCCAGCGTAGCTCCCAGTTGTTAAGCGTGCAACCTTCAATCAGGCTATTCAAATGCTGATAGTCCGGATTATAGTCGATTAGTTTCTCATGGTTATTTTGAAGCAGTTTTATCTTATCCTTAGCTGCGACATCGTCCTCTGCAAACAGTTCAGAATAGAGCAATTCCAAGAGAATGCAGCCCATGGAATAGTAGTCAGATTTATCACGCACGATGCTTCCAAAAAACTCCGGTGGGACATAGAAACGTGAACCTCTTATGGTATGAGTTGTAATAAAGGAATCCCCGCTCCCCTTTTCCTTGGTCTTGGCTGAGCCATAGTCGCCGATGACGATGTCATTCTGGCCTTCATCCAGATAGAAGATATTCTGAGGTTTCAGGTCACAGTGGTAGATCAAATCATCGTGCAATGTCCAAATCCCATTGAGAATCTGTGGGACAATCACTTCCTCCAGGAATTTGGGAGTGTATTTCTGCTTCAGGCTGGGCACAGACAGCAGGTTGCCTCCACGGGCATAGGCCTGCAACTCCCAACAGTAGGCATTCATGATTCTATTTGGCCCCATACCGTAGGCATACAGGCGCAGGATATCGGCGTCACCGATTTTCCTGATCCTTTTCAGGGCAACTGGGTTTGGCTCTTCGTCGCGGCTCAGTATCCGATATACCTTCAGAGCGTATTCCTGGTCATCGGCATCCAAGACCCTGTAGACGACAGCCTCACCGGTTGTGCCTGGCTCTGAGATCACACCGGCAATCCGGAAGGGCACCTCCGCATTATCAATCCTCAAGTTTAGTGTCTCACCCTCCTGTAAGATCAGGAATTGTCTGGGCTCGCCGGTCTCTTCGTTCACAGTCTGGAGATTTATGGATGGAGGAGCTTCTCTCCTCACTTCCCCAGGAGTCTGATTCAAAATATCAGTCTTGTTTGTGTGTGTCATGTGTCATATCCTCCTGCCACAATTTTTACAATACTTTCCATAGGCTACCCTTGCCCCGCAATGCTGACAATAATTTGCCTTTAGCCCCAGACCTCCCAGCAGAATTCTCACACCGATATACAGCAATATCAAGATCAGAAAGGGTCTGAGCACCGCTCCCAATGGGAGTATTTGTGCCACCAAGATGATGATGATCAGCCAATGATACCACTTCAACCTCACGTGCTTTCCTCCTCTGTGATGAATATCGCTCCCAGATTATCCGGTGCAGGCTGTTCTTGGAGAACGGAATAGACCTCGGCGACCTTTTGCTGCAGTGTTCCCTGCCCGTTCAGGATGCTTCTCAAGTCCTTTTTGGAGATGGCTTTCAGCAGGCCGTCCGTGGTTACGATCACGATATCACCCTTGTTATACTGATGATAAAAAGAATCGAAATCCACTCTCATTTCCTCTCGACTTGAGCCCAGATAACTGATCAGAGGGCTGTTAGGTGTCAATTCATCATATACTTGCGGCGTTGTCACCCTGCTCAGCATGTCGCCCCTGAAAACCAAAATCTCCGAATCCCCCACATTAACAGTCATCAAACCATGCTCATCCAGGACCAGGCCGCAGAGAGTGGTGGCAGATTTCCAATACTTCTCACTGTTTCTATTGAGCTGTACCAAGTCCTTGTTTATCTTGAGCAGGTGAGTCTGGAAAAGATCCCGTTCTTGGCTGTTAATGACATTGTCGAGCCTGCCTATTTGACGCAGGACGTATTGCGCTGCATGTTCGCTGTTGATCATACTTCCGACCCCATCCGCTACGAAACACCTGAGTGAACGGCGGCCGACGGCATGTAAGATCCCTTCAGTCAACACAACCCCATTGACATAAACCCTGTCTTGATGCGCTCTTTGAGGGTTGCCCGGGTTGCAAAAATAGGAAACACTAAACATATACACCTCCTTTCAATAAGCTGGTGTTGTCTTTGATGTTCTGAAATCTGTTATTGCCATGGCAGGTAGAGACTATCTGATGTTATCGCTCTGATCAATGCTGATCTTGGCAGAGCATTTTTGAGCTTGAGGGACTGGGAAGCCCCGTTTTTAGAAATTTCCGGCTGGGAATAGATCCTGAAATTCATGGCGTCTCCTTGTGCTATCAATATCTTTCTTGATGATGACGGTGCAGCTATACGCATCCGGGGGACACAATATCCACCCGTCTCAAGACAACGATAATACGGCTGACATATCTGTCAAGCTAAAAAGCGTTTTTGAAAATCTCCTATCTCCTGATAGCAGCATGCATGGCATTTGCTGTGGTACGATAAGACGCCCTCAATGTGGGCAAGCATAATCCATTTGAAAACGATCTTTGGTGTTTTCAGCACCCGTCAATATCTCCAAACTTGACAAATAACCCCCACCCCTTTTTCTGACCCTTCACTACTCTTTACACATGCAAATGAAGGATAAATCAATGACAAACGACAATAACAACGGCCTGCGCTCCATCTTCTTCACGGATGCGGCGCCGACCAATAATAGAGACATGCTCTCCCGCTTCCTGAGCCATCTGGAGTATTCATTAGTGAAGGACACCACCACGGTGCAGCCTTGGGACGTCTATTATGCGCTGTCGCTCACCTTGAGGGACAGGCTGATTGAGCGCTGGCTGCGCACGCAGTATCAGTATCGCAAGCAGGATGTGAAGAAGGTTTATTACCTCTCGATGGAGTTTTTGATCGGGCGGCTCTTGAAGAACACGCTCATCAATCTGGATGCCTTTGACAAGGCGTATGACATGCTCAAGCAGATGGGCTACGACCTGGAAGACGTGGTGGAGCAAGAGCCAGATATGGGCTTGGGAAATGGTGGTTTAGGCCGCCTCGCTGCCTGTTTTATGGATTCTCTGGCCACGGGTTCCTATCCCGCCTACGGCTATGGCATTCGCTATGAATTTGGCATCTTCAAACAGGCGATTTTGCAGGGCTATCAGGTGGAAGAGCCGGATCACTGGCTCAAATATGGCTGTCCTTGGGAGATCAGACGTCCGGAAATCACCTACAGAGTGCGTTTTGGCGGCCGAGTCTTGGAGAAAAAGGACGCTGACGGGCTGCCTGTCTTCGATTGGGTGGATACCGAGGACGTGATGGCTGTGGCGTGGGACATCCCCATTCCCGGCTATAAGGTCGACAATGTCAATAACTTGCGCCTCTGGCAAGCCACCGCCACGGATGAATTTGACTTTGATTACTTTAATAGCGGCGACTACGTGAAGGCTGTGGAAAAAAAGAACATCAGCGAAAACATCTCCAAAGTGCTGTATCCCAACGACAACTTCCACCTGGGGCGCACCTTGAGGCTGAAGCAGGAATACTTTTTCGTGAGCGCAACCTTGCAGGATATCTTCGCCGCCTGGAAGCAGGATCATGATGATTTTGAAGGCTTTGCAGACAAAAACGCCATCCAGCTCAACGACACCCATCCCGCCTTGGCCATTCCGGAAATGCTGCGTATCTTCATCGATGAAGAGGGATTATCCTTTTTGGATGCCTGGGAGATCACCAAGAATGTCTTTTCCTACACCAACCACACCATCCTGCCGGAAGCGCTGGAAAAGTGGAATATCCGTCTCTTTGAAGAGCTGCTCCCGCGGCATCTGATGCTGATCTATCAGATCAACAACCACGTGATGGGAGAGATTTCCCGTGCCTATCCGGGCAACTTCGTGCGCATGCGCAACATGTCCATCATCGAGGAATCGCCCGAGAAATCCGTGCGCATGGCTCAGCTCTGCATGCACGGCTCGCACACGGTGAATGGAGTGGCGCAGATCCACTCTGAAATCCTCAAAGAGCGTGTGTTTTCAGACTTCTATCAGATGCGCCCCGAGATGTTTCAAAACAAGACAAATGGCATCACACCGAGGTTATGGCTGCGTGCTTGCAATCCGCAGTTAGCCAGTTTGATCACCGAACACATAGGCGATGCCTGGGTCAAAGACCTCAGCCAACTCCGTGCTTTAGAGCCATTTGCGCAGGATGCCGACTTCTTGGAAGCGCTGCGCGAAGTGAAGCTGATCAACAAGAAATCGCTGAGCAAGCACATCTACCAGAGCATCGGTGTGCGCGTGAATCCGGAGGCGGTTTTTGATGTGCAGATCAAGCGTCTGCACGAGTATAAGCGTCAGCTCTTGAACGTCTTAGGCACCCTGGCTCGCTACTATCAGATCAAGCGCAATCCCCAAGCTGACTACATGCCCAGAGTGGTGATCTTTGCCGGCAAGGCCGCACCGGGCTACTTCATGGCCAAGCGCGTGATCAAGCTGATCAATTCCATCGCCGACGTGATCAACAACGATGCCGAGATCAACGATGCCCTAAAGGTAGTGTTCTTGCCCAATTACAGCGTTTCTTTAGCCGAAAAGATCATCCCCGCGGCGGATCTTTCAGAGCAAATCTCCACCGCCGGTTTTGAGGCCAGCGGTACGGGAAACATGAAGTTTGCGCTCAATGGCGCCCTCACCCTCGGCACTTTGGATGGCGCCACGGTGGAAATGGCTCAGGAGATCGGCGAGGAAAACATGTTTATCTTCGGGCTGAGGGCGGATGAGGTAAGCTCTCTCAAGAGTGAAGGTTACGACCCTTGGAAGTGTTATCATCAAAACGAAATGCTGCGTGAGGTTTTGGATTCCATCCGCAACGACACCTTCTGCCCCGATGAGCCCGGACTCTTTGCGCCCATCGGCCAATCGCTGCTGGAAAACGGCGATCCCTATCTGATGTTGGCGGATTTTGAAGATTACGTCCACACCTCATTTAGAGCGGATGAGCTGTATCTGAAGCCAAATGAATGGGCTGCCAAGGTGGTGCTCAACATCGCCCGCAGCGGCAAATTTTCTGCCGACCGCTCCATCGCCGAATACGCACGTGAGATCTGGAAGATCAAGCCGGTAAACGTCTCCATCTCTATGTCCAAGCCCTCTGCGGAGGCCCAAGAGAGCTAAACCTCATCTCCATGAAGCTCCATCTTGCGTTGCTCTTCTCTTTGTGCATCAGCATCTTAGGTGCACAGGTCGTGATCAATGAACTCTACTACGATCACCCCGGCGTGGACACAGGCAATGAGTGGATCGAGCTCTACAACGCCGGCGTCCATGACGTCAATCTGGAAGGAGCACGCATTCTCAAAGCGGGCAGCAGCTTTGTGCAAGTGTTTGAATTTCCACGCTTTATCCTGAGGGCGGGCAGGTATCTGCTCTTGGCGGAAAGCAAGGTTGACAATGCGCATTTCTACGCCACTTTAGCCTTTCAAAACGGCGGCGGAGCTACGGATGGGGTGCGCTTTGTCTCTGCAGACGAAAGTTACAAGGACACCGTGCTTTATGACACTCCCAACTCCAACGAACTTCCCGATGATACGGGAAATGTAGCCACCTCTTTTGCATCCCGTGGCCCGGCGGGAACCTCTTTAGCCAGGATCGTAAATGGTTTTGATACAGATGATTGTGCCATCGACTGGGTGGTGGAAACCAATCCCACACCCGCCAACCCCAATCCTCACAGGATAGACTTCGCTCTGGATCACGCCAAGATCTGGCCGGAAGCGGACTCTTGGCTCTGTGAGGTCTGGGTGAAAAACCTTTCTCCCGCTCCCAGTTCCTGCGAAGTCAAGCTGCAGTTTTACTTGGATGAAGTCAATGTAGAAGACATCAGCTTGGGCAATATCCCCGCTTCTGATTCGCTGCTCTTGCAGGCCTGGATTCCCATCGCTGACGAAGAAGAGCATCAGATCCGCATCCTGCTGGATCACCCCTCAGACCCCGATCAGAGCAACAACCAGCTTTACTTGAACGTGGGCGGTTCTGTGGGCGAAAGCGGAATCGTGCTCAACGAGATCATGTATAGACCCGCCGTGGGTGAACAGGAGTGGATCGAGCTTTGGCAAAGCGGCTCATCCGGCGGCAGTTACTACATCCAAGACCGCTCGGGAGGCAGTTTTGACTTTGAAATTCCGGGCCGAAGAGGCTACTTCGTGCTCTGCACTTCGGCGGAGCGATTGCAGGCACGCTATCCGGAATGCGACGCCAATTCCATCATCGAAGTGAAGCGTTGGACGGCGCTAAACAACGATGGTGACGATATTTACCTCTTTGATGCCGATGAGGAGCTGATCGACTCCATGAGCTATGCAAGCGGGGCTACGCAGGCCGACCAGTCGCTGGAACGCTATGAGCGTGAGGGCGAGGTGCTGTGGCGCGCTTCCTTGGATGAATCCGGAGCTACACCGGGGCGGGAAAACAGCAAACCACATCAGGTTCCGGATACGCAAAAGCGTGCGGTGGAGGTGTTTGGCAGTCCGGCCAAGGTGAGAGCGGGCGAGTATATCTCCGTGTCCTTCAAGTTTAATGAGCCGCAAAGCAAGGTGAGCTGCAAAGTGTGGTCTCGGGCTGGGCAATTGGTGCGGGTCTTGGCAGCCAACAGCAGCACGGAAGCCACGGGAGAGCTGATCTGGGATGGACGTGATTCCCAAGGGAAGTATGTGGGTAGAGGCTTGTATTTCATATCCTGGCACTCCGTTAGCTCATCTGGCAAACAGCATGAAAGGCAGTTTAGTGTGGCGGTTTATTAGCCGGGGCCGGCTGCGCCGTCCAGTTGTGAGTTGTGAGTTGTGAGTTGTGAGTCGCTGCGCAAGTTTCGTAGATACAGGTAGTTGTGGTATAGATTCTCATGGCTCGGTGCTTCTTTTTTGTTCCACGAATTACACGAATTAAGGGTGCAAGCTGTCGTGACATTCTATTATAATTTAGGGCCCCACATCCCCAAAACATCGCTTCCCATCTACACCCTGGGATAGCTCACAACTCACAACTCACAACTCACAACTGCAGCGTAGCTGCCCCCTTCCTTGCTTACCCGCCCGGTGATTACTCGGTGCCTCCCGGGAAAAACCCGAGTATCACCACGGCATCACCCTGCGGCTAAGCAAGGGCCGAGCGGGTGGGCAAGATGAAAAAAAGCGGACTCAGGGGAGCAGCACCGCATTATTTGGGTTTGTGCTACAACATTTCAAGCTTGAGCCTCAAATGATGTAACTATCTAGAATATCATATAGTAACATCAATTCGACAGGAGCTATCCACGGCTCAGATCACCAGATTATCGCTCTGGCATGAAAAAAAGACTTTACACCAATAGCCCTTTTGATAATCTTGCAACCTCGCCATGAAATGCCTTATTGTGCTCTTTTGCAGGCTGTTATAAGGTTGAAGTTAAAACATTGCTTTAAGGCGTCATGGCAGGCTGACATGATATAAAAATAAAAGATAATAAAAGGGAAAAAATGGAGAAAGAATGGATTAGCCTTTCGCCTCTCACAGAGGAGGAAAAGCTTCTGGCGGCTTCGTTTACGGAGTTGCTCAAGTGTCCGCCCATGATTGCGGAGCTTTTGATCCGCAGAGGGCTGAAGTCAGACGCTGAAATCGAGGGATTTTTCGCACCCGATTTGGCTCAGCAACATAGTCCTTTCTTGTTCAAGGACATGGAGATAGCGGTTGCGCGCATCATCCGTGCCATCGAAAACAAGGAAAAGATCACCATCTACGGAGACTATGACGTTGATGGAGCTACGGCTACGGCACTGCTGCTTTTGGGGCTCACGCGTGTGGGTGCGATCGTGGATTTTTATATCCCGCATCGGATGATAGACGGTTATGGCTTGTCTTTGAGCAGCTTAGACTATCTCAAGGACAGCGGCAGCAAGCTAATCGTGAGTGTGGATTGCGGTGTGAATGCGCTGGAAGAGATCGCCGCCATCAATGAGATGGGCATGGAGATCATCATCACGGATCATCACAACCCCAAAGACGAGCTCCCCACCGCTCTGGCCATCATCAACCCCAAACTGGCGGATTCCGGCTATCCATTCCCACATTTAGCGGGTGTGGGAGTGGCTTTCAAGCTGCTGATGGCCGTGTATGAGCGTTTGGGCATCACGAGCGAGGAAAACACGCTCAAATATCTTGATTTGGTCGCCGTGGGCACCATCGCCGATATCGTGCCGCTCACGGATGAAAACCGCATCTTTGCACACATCGGCCTGCAACACCTGATCAATATGAAAAACCTGGGGCTCAATGCCCTGATCCAGATTTCGGGCTTGAATCAAAAGAACTTAGACAGCAACGACATCGTCTTCGGCATCGCACCGCGCATCAATGCCGCAGGACGCATGGGTTCTGCTTCGATAGCCGTGAACCTGCTCATTTCCAGAGAGGAAAAGGAGAGCGAGGTCTTGGCCGAGGTGATAGAGAGGCAAAACTCGCTGAGACAACAACTTGACCAGCGCACCTTCTACGAGGCTTGTGAGATCATCGAAAAGAAGTATAAAGACCTCAGCAACACCTCCTGCATGGTGATTTCCTCAGACGACTGGCATCCCGGCGTGATCGGGATCGTGGCCTCCAAGCTGGTAGAAAAATACTACCGTCCGGTGATCATGATTTCCTTCAAAGAGGGCTTTGGCAGCGGCTCTGGACGCAGTCCCGGCGTGTTTGACCTATTTGGTGCGCTCAAGCATACCGAGCACAATCTACACAGCTTTGGCGGGCATAAATATGCCGTGGGATTTACCATCTATCAGGAATATATCGACAGGTTTGAAAACGATCTAACCCGCTATGTGAGCCAACATCTGGATTTGGACGAGATCAAGCCGCCGCTGCAGGTGGATCACGAATTGCAGCTCTACGACATCGATGACAAGCTGATGGAATGGATCGAGCGCTTTGCGCCTTTTGGCCCGGGAAATAGCCGTCCCATCTTCGTTACCAAGGATGTCTGCGTTTGTAGCTACCCCTACACCGTGGGGCGTAATCACCTCAAACTCAAGACGATAAAGGACGGTGTGACGCTCGATCTGATCGGCTACAATCTGGGCGATTACGTGAGCTTAGTGAAAAAAGACAGTCTGCTGGACATCGTCTACACCTTGGAATACAACCGCTTTGGTGCGCAAAACACCATTCAGGGCAAACTCAAGGACCTGCGTCTACGCCCATGAAACACTTGATCTTAGCTCTCTGCGTGGTAACGCTGCTGCTTGCTGCCTGTAGCGGTATCAAGTTTCAAGCCAAGCGTGAGGTAGATGCTCTGGTGTTGGAAAGCTTTATCCCCTTGGAAACTAAGGTAGATAAGGCCATCACCGATCCCGCTTCCGGCACGGTTTATACACTCTCCCGAGCCCAGCAGCAGGTCTTTATCTACAAGGATAAGGAGCTGGTAAACACGATCGGCGGCTTGGGCAACATGAGCTATAACTTCCAGAGGCTCACGGATATAGCCCTCGATACCGAGGGTAACCTCTTGGCATTGGATCAGATGGCCTCGATGATCAAGAAGTTTTCCAGTGGCGGACGCTACATCGCTTCCTTGGAGCTCAAAGACCTGATCCAGCCGGAGCTTTTGTGCCTCAATCTCGATGGAGAGCTGTTTATCTACGATGCGGCTCCCGGTGAGATCGTGAATGTATCGCTTTTAGACGGTAAAGAGATTAACCGCTTTGGCCGGTTTCAGTTTAAAAATCCCACTGCAATAAGCTGTAACCGTGAGTTGATCAGCGTTTACAGCGCAAGCGAAAACCAGAGCAAGGTGTTTGACAGCTTCGGTCAGTTTATTCAGGAGCGGGGCGGACAGGTGTTGGCGGACATTCATGGCAACCTTTTATTGGTAGACAAGCAGATCAGCACCATTTCTTATTCCGGCTGGCCTCAGGCTGAAGAGCAGCAGGCAAAACAACTTTTGCCCATCCTCGAGCCAGGCGAAGTGACCATCTTTCACGATCTGCTCACGCACAGCGGTGACTGGGGCGTAAACATCTTTAAAATCAAGTATAAAGCGGCGGAACAATGAAGTATAAAGCGCTCATCCTCACCTTTGCCTCGGTGCTGCTGCTGAGCATCGCCAGGCTGCCCATCCACATGGGTTGGGTGGTCTTCATCGCCTGGATTCCGGTGGCTCATGCCCTGCAAACCAAGGACTTAAAGCTCAAGAATATCATCCTCATGGCTGCCATCTGGGCTGTCACTTACACCGCCATCGTGCTCAATTGGATCGCTTTGGTCACGTTAGGCGGGCTCTTTGGCATCATGCTCTTTTATACAGTGGCTTTCAGCATCTTCTTCTATTTCTCGCATCTGATCTGGCGAAAAATGCCCAAATGGGGCTGGCTGGGCTTCATCTGCCTCATGATCAGCTTTGAATATCTGCAGCAATATGGCGAAACCCGCTTTCCGTGGTGGAATATGGCCTATTGCTTGGCGGATTACAACCTGCTGCTGCAGGTCTTGGACATCGGCGGCATGAGCCTGATCGCACTGTTTATCCTGTTGGTCAACTACATGGTGGATAAGGTGTTGCAACGCAAATACCTGGCTCTGGGTGGGATCGTGATCCTCTTTGCGCTCTGGGTAGGCTATGGATTATACAGCTTTTACAGCATCAAATTGGAAGCTAAGCCCTTATCCGTGCAGGTGATGCAGCCCTGCATCTCTCAGAGTGAGAAATGGGATGAAGACCAATTTGATTCCATGATGGCCGTCTTTGATACCTTGAGTCAGCAAGCGGCTGTGGAGAAGACGCAACTCCTTGTGTGGCCGGAAGCTGCCATCCCCAAATACCTGCGCCATGACCCACTGGCAATGTATAGATTCCGCAGCATTATCAGCGACACTGGCTTGGATATCTTCACCGGTTTTCCGGATTTTAAGCGTGCGCCGGCCGATTACTTTAGTGATGCCTATTACTACAACGCTGCGTCGCTATTTAAGCCGGATGGCTCTCCCAGCGCCATCTACCACAAAAACATCCTGGTGCCTGTGGGCGAGAGGATGCTGTGGATGGATACCTTTCCTTTCTTGGCTAAGCTCAATTTTGGGCAGGCAAATTGGGAATATGGCAAGGAGTTGGCCTATTATCAGAGTCATGGCTATCGCTTCAGTCCCTCGATCTGCTATGAGCTGGCTTTTGATAAGATCCATCATCGCATGGCTTTACCCAAGAATGCAGCGGGCGGTTTTAACAAGATGGACTTTCTGGTCAATCTCACCAATGACGCCTGGTTTGGCACCTCCTACGGCCCTTGGCTGCATATGGTGATGAGCCGCTTCCGTGCCATCGAAAACCGCATCCAGATTTATCGAAGCGCCAATACCGGCATCTCTGTGATCGTGGATCCCATGGGACGCGAGCTGAGGCAGGCTCCGCTTTTTGAGGTCACCAATCTCAGCGCACCGCTCTACACCTGCCCGCAAGTGCCCGTCCTCAGATACATCTACTTCTATCCGGCCTTATTTGTGGTTATCAGTGTCGTTCTGGCGCTAATCGGTGCATTTAAGAGCATCTTTATTAGTAAAGGGAGGTGAGCAGATGAAGTATTATTACACCATCGGCGAAGTGAGCAACCTTTTGGGAGTAAAGCCGCACGTGATCCGCTATTGGGAGAGTGAATTCAGCATGCTGCGCCCCAGACGTGATGGCGGACGCAACCGCAGATATACGCAGGATAACATCCTCATGCTCAAAAAGATACAAGATATGCTGCACAACCAGCGCTACACCATTGCAGGAGCGCGTGCCAAGCTGAAAGCCGATGCCAAGGCCAAAGAACCGCTCAGACAGCAGCTCTTCAGCGCAACGGAACTGCGGAGTGAGATGCTGGAATTGAGGGGTAAGATGGAACAAATAATCTCGCTCTGTGAAGCGATAAACAAGGAAGATAAATGACTTTTCAAGATATGATCCTCACGCTGCAAAAGTTTTGGGCGGATGCAGGCTGTTTGCTCATCCAGCCCTATGATATGGAAATGGGTGCTGGAACATTTCATCCGGCTACCTTCTTCGGCGCACTGGGAGCCAAACCCACCGCAATCGCCTATCCTCAGGCTTGTCGCAGACCCAAGGACGGACGCTATGGCGAAAATCCCAATCGCTTTGGTCATTACTACCAATTTCAGGTGATCATCAAGCCCACTCCGGCTAATATCCAAAACCTGTATCTGCAGAGCTTGGAAGCGATTGGAGTGAAGATCGAAGACCATGACATCCGCTTTGTGGAAGATGACTGGGAATCGCCGACCTTAGGTGCTTGGGGCTTGGGTTGGGAGGTGTGGCTGGATGGCATGGAGATCAGCCAATTTACCTATTTTCAGCAGATTGCTGGCCGTGATCTCTTCCCCGTGAGCGTGGAGCTGACCTATGGCTTGGAGCGCTTGGCCATGTATATCCAAAACGTGGACGACTATCGTGAGCTGCGCTACAACGGCACTACCAACTACGGCGATCTCTTTTACACCCGTGAGAAAGAATGCTCGGAATACAGCTTCAATGCTGCGGATACTGGCCTGCTTTTCAAGCTCTTCAGCGCTCACGAAGCGGAATCTGAGGCTCTCAACGCCAAAGGCTTGGTCTTTCCCGCCTATGATGAGCTGCTCAAATGCTCTCACTACTTCAATCTCTTGGATGCCCGCGGCGTGATCAGTGTCACCGAAAGGGCGGCCTACATCGGCAGAATCCGTGATTTGGCCAGAAACTGCGCCACCGTTTACCTAAAGAAATATGAGGAAAATAAGAATGAAAGCCAAAATGTATGAAGAACTTCCCTTTAGCCTTAAAGATGTGCAGGATCAGCTCTTACAACTTGCCATCCACACTTCCTACAGCCGTGATGTGCGCGCTGTGCTCATCTTTGAGGATGATCCGCCCAATATCTTTGAAACGCTGCAGCCCTTGGTGCAATACGTGCGCAAAAGACGGCTTATCCCGCCTTGGATATTCACTCGCAAGTTTGTGGAAGAATCTCTGGATGCCTATCCGCTGGAGTTTTTGGACATCTGCACCGCCTATGAAAACCTGATCTGCAATTCAAACATCCTTAAGGGACTGCGATTCGATAAGATAGACCTGCGTCTGCAGATGGAACGTGAGCTGCGTAGCAAGTGGTTGCTCACCCGTCAGGCGCTGCTGGATAACCCCTATAAACCTGCATCGGTGCGGAATACGGTGATCGTCTCCCGCGCTGCTGTCTATCCGGTGCTCAAAGGAATGCTGCACGTTCACGATCAGCCTGTTCCCGCAACCTTGGAGGAGGCGGTCAAGCAAGCCAGCAACCTCTGCAAGATAGATTTGAGCCCGCTCACAGAGCTGATCTCCGGCATGCCACAGGCGATCAGCTACCTGAACACGCTGCAGAAGATGATCCAGTATGTGCAGAGCCTGAAGCTATGATGCAGGCCAGTTTTACCAAGCTTGACGGGCGACTGTCCTTGGTAACCACGGCGATCCACGCTGGGCATGAACTCTGTCCCGAACTGGCCGAAAACTGCTCCCTGAGCCCCGAAATCAGACTAATGGAGGAAGACCCCTACACGGATCAGATGGCGAGGCTCTTCCCCAATCATATCACCGTGCAGAGCAGCCGCTTTCTGGTGGATCTCAATCGTAGCCGTGAGAAATGTGTGTATATAAAGCCGGAAGACTGCTGGGGTCTGCCAATTGATCGACAAGATATGGATGCTCAGCTCTTAGAACGGCTATATGGCGAGTATGACGAGTTTTATGCTCTGTTGGACGACTACTTGGGGAGGCTGTTTTACCGCAGGGATTCGGAGAAGGTCACCGAGCCGCTCTTGATTTTGGATTTGCATAGTTACAACCATCGCCGCGGTGGCCCAGAGGCAGAACCGGCTCCTCAAGAGGGAAATCCGGACATTATCATCGGACGCAACAACCTCGATCCCATTCACTATGATAAGGCGGAAAAGCTGCGTCAACTCCTAGATGGAAAGCCATTTGGCGATATCAAGATAGACTGCCGTTGTGACGTCAAATTCCCTGGTGGTAATTTCAGCCGCTATCTCAATTCCCGCTATCCGGAGAAGGTGATTTGTTTGGCCATCGAATTCAAGAAAATCTTCATGGATGAACACACGGGTGAACTGAATCTCAGCCTTTGGAAGCAACTGCAACAGCTCTTTTACGACGCCGTAGTGCGGTGGATAAGCCCTACTACCTTTTAAACTTAGTCTGCCAATACTCCCAGAAATATCTCAAGCTGCTGGCTAACGCATCCCGCAGCGGCACGTGGTTTTTCTCCACCACAAAGACCAGAGGAATGAGGGTAGACCAGCGCAGGAGGCCGCCGATGCCAAATACCACCTGCTCGCTCTGCAGATGCTTGCCCAAAATGTCCAGCGGTGCGGGGAAGAAGATACCGGAAAGCAGCGTGCTGCACATCATGCTCACACCGGCGACGGCGTTGTAGAGTCCGCTGTAGATCTGCTGTTTGCCTTGCGGTGCAACGCTGAGCACAAAGTTGGTGGTTACCAGTGCGTTTCCAGCCCACATGGTGCCCGAAATGACGGCTTCCAGCCAGAGGATATTGTAATTTGCCGGCGAAACGAAGAGCCAAAACATGGGGTTCAATCCACCCAAGATGATGCAGATTGTCATGGTGGTTTTATTACCAAAACGATCGACAAACTTTCCCCAATACAGCCAGCTAAACAGCGATGCAACGCCGTGCAGGGTAGAATAGATCTGCATCCGAAACATGCCCATACCGAGGTTTTTGAGCATGAAAGGCCCCCAGAAAGCGGAGCCCACACCCGTGGCCAACATCCACCAGATGCCAAAGACCAGCAATCTGCGGAAGTTGGCATCCGTAAAGGGTTGGCTGTATTCATCTCTGAGGCGACCTTTGGCTACCTTCTTCAAAGGGCGCTCAGGCTGCTTGGCCAGGATGGTAAGGCCGTAAAGCCCGATCAGCGTTGCTCCTACAAACATCCATGCTAGGAAGGTGGCCTGATTCTGCGGCACAAACCATTTCCCCAAGCCAACGCTTTCGATCAGTACCCGGCGCAGAAACCCGCCTGTAGACTCAAACATATCTACATAGATGCTCACCACATAGCTCACTACCATGCCAGCCAAGAGGAGAATCTGATTGCGTCTGGAAAAGAAGCGGCCTCTGATCTTCAGGGGAATGAGGTCACTCATCCAGGCGATCCAGATGTTGCCGCCCACCGCCTGCAGTGATGCAGCCAGGAACAAGAGTGTGAGGGCAAACCAGATACCTGCTTCTTTTAGGGTAAAGAAAAGTGCAGCACCGAGGAACATGGTAAGCAGGCGTCCGGCCGCCGTGATCCAGACGCAGGCCCACTTTCGTCTGGGCAGCCGGTGAGTAAAGGCCACACCCAAGGGTTCTGAGAGCGTGGCCACCTGCCCAAGGGCACTGAGCAGGGAAAAATGCAGCGGTGAAGCCCCCAAGAGCAGCATAAACTTGGTGACAAAACCGCTGCCAATCATGCACAAACCAGCATAGATGCGGGCGTAAATACCGTCAATCACGGAGAGGCGCATGCCGCGGCGCACTACGTGATTTTGGCGCAGCTTATCTCGTTTCAAGCCCTTAAGATTTCCTCAGATGCCCAGTTTTTGGCAGGCGTGATGCGCAGCGTCCTGATGCGCATTCTTTTTGGTGTTGCCCTTGCCAGCACCCAAGACTTTCTCGCCCTGCCGCACTTCCACGCTGAAGACCTTGCTGTGTTCCGGCCCATCTTCAGCGATCGTTACATAGGTGGGCGGGTCTTGATTGTGTCGCTGCATATACTCTTGCAGCAAGCTTTTATAGTTTACCAGCTCGTTTCGCTGGACGGTGCTTTCATAATCCGTGAGGATGTGGTTTTTGATGAATTTGGTTGCACTGGCGATGCCGCTATCCAGGAATATGGCGCAGATGAGCGCCTCCAGACTGTCGCTGAGGATAGACGGTTTTTTAGCGCCGCCGGAGGCTTGTTCTTCTGCGCTGAGCAGCACGTATTTGCCCAATTCCAAGACATTTGCCTTGAGAGTGAGATAGGTCTCCGAGACGATCTTGGATTTGAGGCTGCTCAGCTTGCCTTCCTGCTCATCGGGATGGCGGGCAAACAGCTCTTTGGACACCACAAAGCCCAATATGGAATCTCCCAAAAACTCCATCCGCTCGAAAGGAGAAGGACTCTGGTGGTCATCAAACCGGCGCCTGAGATAGGATTTGTGCGTGAGCGCAGCTTGCAGGATGTTGACGTCATGAAAGCTGTAGTCGATGCGCTTTTGCAGTTGCTGCAAGCTCTTTTCCCATCTGGGATACTGCTCTCCGATTTCCTTGCCGCTGATGTAGTCGACGATGCGTCTGATGATGCCTTTTACGCCGCCAGCATCCGCTACACCAGAGCTTTTCCGGCTTTTCTGGTCGTTCATTTTACCTTGAGAATCTATTGGTAGCGTTTGATGATCAGAGCGGCGTTATGTCCACCAAAACCAAGGGAGTTGGACAGCGCCACATCCACCTTTGCTTTCACAGCCTTATGGGGTGTGTAGTCCAGATCGCAGAGTGGATCGGGGTTATCGAGGTTGATGGTGGGGTGGATGATGCCGGTCTGAATGGTCTTGACGCAGGCGATGGCTTCGATGCCCGCTGCGGCACCCAACATGTGTCCTACCATAGATTTGGAGGAGTTGATCTTGAGCTTGTAAGCGTGATCGCCGAAGGCTGCTTTGATGGACATCGTCTCGCCCTTGTCGTTCAAGGGAGTGGAAGTGCCATGAGCGTTGATGTAGTCTACATCTTCGGGCTTCATGCCGGCATCATGAATGGCGGCAAGCATGGCTCTAGTGCTTCCCTCGCCGTCATCTGTGGGAGCGGTGATGTGGAAAGCATCGTCTGTAGCGCCATATCCGGCTACTTCAGCGTAGATGTGGGCTCCTCTGGCCAGGGCATGTTCCAGCTCTTCCAGCACCAAATAGGCGGCACCTTCGCTCATCACAAAGCCGTCTCTATCGGTATCAAAGGGTCTGGAAGCGCCTTGTGGATCATCGTTGCGGGTGGACAGGGCACGCATGGCGCAGAAGCCACCTACGGCCAAAGCGGTGACTGCAGCTTCAGTTCCGCCGCTGATCACGATTTCAGCATCGCCATATTGGATGGTGCGCAGAGCGGTTCCCAGTGCGTGGTTTGCGCTGGCGCAGGCACTCATCACGTTGAAGTTTGGCCCTTTAAAGCCATTTTCAATAGCGATATGGGCAGCGGCGATGTTGCCGATCATTTTGGGGATAAAGAAAGGACTGATGCGGCGTGGGCCTTTGGTATAGGACTTGATGCACTCCTCTTCAAAGGTGAGGATGCCGCCGATGCCCACTCCCGTGATCACACCCACGCGGTCTTTATCTATCTTCTCATCTTCTAAGAGCTTAGCGTCTTGGATTGCCTCTTTGGCTGCCACTAACGCAAATTGCGTATAAAGGTCTAATTTACGTATCTGGTTGGGCTCAAAATGATCTTCGGGCTTGAAGTCTTTCACTTCTGCTGCTATCTTTGCAGGAAGGTCGGAAGCGTCAAAGCGTGTGATCAAACCGATTCCGCTTTTGCCATTAACGAGGCTCTGCCAAGTTTCTTCTACGTTGTTGCCGATGGGAGAAAGGGCTCCCATTCCGGTGATAACCACTCTTTTCTTCATGTGTTGTTACCTCAAAATCTTGTGTTTTTATAGGTCTATTTTCATCTGAACTATGGTTTTAGCGCATCCTTTAGATAAAAACACACCAGATGGGGGCCAATCCTGATGGTATAACGCCATCAGGATTGATCCACCTTTTGGGGTTTTAACCCAGTTTTTCCTTTAGGTATTCAATGGCTTGTCCGACGGTGCGGAGCTTTTCTTGATCCTCATCTGGGATGCTGATTTCGAACTCATCTTCAAAAGCCATCACGAGTTCCACAGTGTCCAATGAGTCGGCTCTGAGGTCATCGATGAAGTTGGCTTCTGGCACGATCTGTGATTCTTCAACGTTTAGTTTTTCCTTCACGATCTGTTTGACTTTGGCTTCAATATCCATTGTTCCTCCTATAGTTACTGAAGTTAGTTTTGTTTGTATTTTTTGGGTTTTTCACCCATGGGTTTTAGTGCATGGTGAGCCCGCCATCCACGGCAATCGTTTGGCCGGTGATGTAGGAGCTCTCATCGGATGCTAAAAAGAGGCAAGCTTTGGCCACATCGGCAGGTTTGCCCATCTTGGCCAAAGGGATTGCTTTTGCATATTCCGCCACCACATTTTCTGGCAGGACGGCGGTCATTTCGGTTTCGATAAAGCCTGGCGCCACTGCATTTACACGCACGCCGCGGGCGGCAAATTCTTTGGCAGAGCTCTTGGTGAGGGCGATGAGTCCACCCTTGGAAGCTGCGTAGTTTGCCTGTCCTGCGTTGCCCATGAAGCCGATGACGCTGGCGATGTTGACGATGCTGCCGCTGCGGGCTTTCATCATGTGTTTAAAGGCTTTCTGGGTGCAGATAAAGCTACCCGTGAGGTTGATATCAATCACCAGTCTCCAATCCTCTTCCTTCATCCGCAGCATGAGGTTATCACGCGTCACACCGGCGTTGTTGATCAGCACATCGAGTGAGCCATGATCCTTCACGATGTCGGCAAAGAGGGTTTCCATTGCGGCGGAATCCGTCACGTTTCCCACGTAACCGGCTGCTTGATATCCCTTATCTTTCAAGGATTTGACAGCAGCATCCACCGCTTCTTGGGCGAGGTCGATGATCATCACGTTGGCCTTGTGTTCGCCAAAAGCTTCGGCTATGGAAAAGCCAATACCTCTGGCGGAGCCGGTGATGGCAACCACTTTATTTTCAAGGCGATATGTCATGTTGGGTTCTCCTGATTTTATTGCTCGATCTCACTCAGAAGAGCGTCAAGATCGCTATATCCGTCAAGATTAAAAATCTGGGCTTCTTTGTCAATGTTCTTAATCATGCCGCTCAAAACTTTCTGCGGCCCAAACTCGATAAAGCGCTTCACACCTGCATCCAACATATACCGGACACTTTTCACCCACTGCACGGGCGAGATGATTTGCTGCGTGAGTTTGGCTTTGGCGACGCTGCCTTGGGTGTAGGGTAAGGCATCCACGTTTGAAACCACGGGGATGGTGGAATCATGCCAGCTTGCCTTTTCCATCTCTTCGGCTAACCAGAGGGAAGCGTCATTGATCAGCGGTGTGTGGAAAGGCCCACCCACGATCAAAGGCAAAACCCGCTTTGCTCCACGTTCTTTGAGGATTTCCGAGGCTCTGGCCACTCCTTCCTTGGTGCCCGAAATCACGGTCTGAATCGGCGTATTGAAATTGACCGCTCTCACCAAGCCGGCACTTTCCGCATCTTGGCAAGCGGCGATTACCTCTTCTGCGGGCAGACCGATGGAGGCTGCCATGGCGAAGGGAGTGTCTGTATTTGCTTTGATCATAAATTCGCCACGTTTGTGCACGATGTGCATGGCGTCCTTCCAGCTCAGGATCCCAGCCGCTACCAGTGCGGTAAACTCGCCCAAGGAGTGTCCAGCCACAAAATCCGGCTTGAGATCACACTTTGCTTGAAAGCTTTTCAGCGCACAGATGCTGTGGAAGAGGATGGCCGGCTGCGTGATGCGCGTCTGTTTGAGCTCATCTTCCGGGCCCTGTTCCATGATCTGCTTCAATTGTGTATTGTGCTCTTTATCAAACTCAGTCAAAAAGCGGCTATATTCTTCATTGGCAGTTATATAGTCCATTGCCATGCCCACATATTGAGCACCCTGTCCGGGAAAAACAAAAGCGGTTTTCATTGTCTAAATCTCCTTAATACCTTGCCAAAATCGAGCCCCAGGTGAGTCCCGCTCCGAAAGAGGTGAGCAGGATGATGTCGCCACGGCGGATTTTACTGCTTCCGACGGCTTCAGCCATGGCCATGGGGATGGTTGCGCTGGAGGTATTTCCATATTTTTCGATGTTTACGATCACTTTATCCATAGGCACCCTCAGCTTGTCTGCCAAGCCCTCGATGATGCGCAGGTTCGCCTGGTGTGGGATGACCCAGTCCACGTCTCTGGCGGTCATCTTGTTGCGCTTGAGCAGCTCTTCTGTGGATGCTTGCATGGATTTGATGGCGTGTCTATAGATTTTATTGCCTTCCATATAGATAGTATGGAGGTTTTGGTCTACAGTTTCGTGGGATGCGGGGCGGCGTGAACCGCCTCCTTCCTGGATCAGCAGATCGCCCAAAGAACCATCCGCAAAGGTGATCGAATCCATAATCTCCGAGATATCCGAGCGTTCAGCTCTGGTCACGATGGTGCTTCCGGCTCCATCACCAAAGAGCACGCAGGTGCCTCTGTCCTTCCAGTTTGTGATCTTGGTGAGAATATCCACGCCTGTGACTAACACGTTTTGTTTGGTGCCATTTTCCACATATTGCTTGGCCATATCCAGGGCATAGACAAATCCGGTGCAACCTGCAGATATGTCAAAAGCAGGAATGCGTCCCAGCCCCAGCCTCTTTTGCAAAATGCAGGATGCGGAGGGGAAGTTGTAGTCTCCCGTGACAGTTGCCGTAATGATGAGATCGATGTCTTTATACTTGACCTGTGAGCTCTCTATGGCTTTGGTGGCTGCTACAACGGCGATATCGGTGGCGGCCTCATCTTTGGTGCAATGGTGCCGCTCAAACATCCCCGTGCGGGTGCGAATCCACTCATCGGTGGTATCAACGATCTTCTCCAGATCAAAGTTATTGACGACCTTCTTGGGAACGTGCATCCCAAAACTGGCAAATTTGGCTTTATAATGTGACATTACTTAAACCTCTCAAAATAATCTGTGCAGTGTTTTACAAACCCACTCTCAGCTATCTTTGCGGCAGCCCGAATGGCATTTTTGATGGCTTTGGCGTTGGAACGGCCATGCGATACGATGCTGCTGCCATTCAAGCCCACTAACAGCGCTCCTCCATATTCTGTGTGATCAAACTTCTTTTTCAGATAGCTATACACGGGGTAAGACAGGAGGGCACCTATCTTGGCGATCCAGTCCTTATCAAACTGATCCTTGAGGATATCGAAAATGGAGATCAGCGCACCCTCAACTGTTTTGAGCACCACGTTGCCCACAAAGCCATCACAGACAATCACATCCGTGACGCCGCGCAGCACGTCTTCTCCCTCAATATTGCCGATGAAATTGAGCTCCTCAGATTCCGATAGCAGCCGGTAAGCCTCACGGCTCAAGCTATTGCCCTTGGCGCTTTCCTCGCCGATATTGAGCAGCGATACCCGAGGCTCTGAGGTGCCGAAAAAGTATTTGTAATAGATGCGCCCCAGATGCGCAAACTCCAGCAAGTTGCGGGCATTGCAATCCACATTTGCCCCTATATCGAGGATGATCTCGTTGTTTACCTGCGAGGGGAAAATGATGGCGATGGCAGGACGCGAAACTCCCTTGATGCGACCATAGGTCATCAAAGACGCAGCCATGAAAGCACCGGTATTTCCGGCACTTACAGCTGCATCTGCCTGGCCGTCACGGTGCAGCTCCACTGTCCGGAGCATGGAAGAATCCTTTTTGGAACGCACCCCCGCCGCCGCTTCGTCACCCATGCCAATGCGCTGACTGGCATGATGTATTATGATCCTCTTCGGATCGTGGAAATACTTGGACAGTTCTGCGGAAAGGATGGCTTCATCCCCCACCAGGATCACTTGCTGGCAGAGGTCTTCCTTAATGGCCATCACGGCACCTTCGACTTCCGGATAAGGAGCCCTATCGCTGCCAAAGGCATCCAAGGCTATGCGCACATTACTCCTTGATGGTCAGGATCTGTCTTCCGTTGTAAGTTCCACACTTCTCACAAACATGATGAGGACGCTTGGGCTCACCACATTTGGAACAGGTGCTCACGCTCGGAGGCGTTAAAGCATCATGAGTGCGACGTTTATCACGTC
This sequence comes from Candidatus Cloacimonadota bacterium, assembly GCA_029561955.1. Classification (GTDB taxonomy): domain Bacteria; phylum Cloacimonadota; class Cloacimonadia; order Cloacimonadales; family Cloacimonadaceae; genus UBA3900. The sequence continues at coordinate 1,107 of JAKQWO010000035.1, read as the reverse complement.
TGGTCTTAGAGGTCTTTCTCTTTGGAACAGCCATTGTATTCTCCTTGGTTATTATAAAGTATTGTTTACAAAGCGAGCGGCATTCATTATGCCTTTGCTATCCATTTGGCAGATAAAGAGCTACGTATCTGCATACAGGGCTCATTCCACCAAGATATAGCAAAAAACCCACTAGTTGTAGCACAGTCCCAGAGGGTGCCTTTTTTGTCAACCTAAATATCGTAAGGGGTGCAGTAATGAGGGTGTTAGCTCTGCCGAAGCGTAATACTTGGAGAGCCCTATCAATCCACTACTCTATCCCCATCATATGCCTGTGCAAGTGGTCCCAGTTTTCTCTCAGCCAGCAGTTTTGCTAAACTGATTGATACTTCTACATCGTCAAATTCAATCTCATAACAACTGTCGTAAGAGTTGTTTTCCCATTCATAAGGTTCCGGTGACGTGTCAGCTTTAATTCCACCCCTTTTCAGCAATACAAACCGATCCTTATACAGTTCCATGGATGTATCACTATGGAAGTGTTTAGCTAGGATGTCAAAGTATTTCATCAAGCAGGCAGAAGCTTTTAATTGGGTATCATATCCTCTGGGTTTTGCGGATTTTATCTCAATGAAATATCTGTATAACTCCTTTTTGTGTTTGATAAACAGCACATAGTCACATCTTCTCAGTTCACCCTTTTCTCCCCTTAGAAACTTGTTGTTGAGCTTAAACATATCAAGCTTAATCGCTCTGCATGTCTCAGGCATGTCTTCGATCGTAACTTCCCTGAGCCTCGCATTTTTGTCTTTTTCTTCCAAAATGATTTTATATGTTCCATCCTTTTTCTGGGGAGATTCAATCGGATCATCTGCAAAAAGTTTGGATACTACGGGAAGATACTCCATTGTCAATCCCCATAAAACAGATAGTCTTGTATATTATTCATTTCATTGATAGCCTTATCAAAGTCATCTAACTTAAATCCAGCAAATCTATACTCGGCTTCTTCGAAAGTATAGCGATGGGTGCGCCGATCATCGTCCTTTGATAACTCTGAAGCGATATAGACCGCGCATTTCTCTCTTTTTATCAACTCCGTTTCCACATACCCATATTCCTTGAACA
>JAKQWO010000025.1 GCA_029561955.1 Candidatus Cloacimonadota bacterium | reverse complement strand
TGACGAATATCACAAGTGTTAAGATAATGCGCCCGGTCAATTGGCCGAACATAGATGTGAACAACGAGGAATTTTAAAATGTCCTCAGAGAACCGTATCAATAACAAGTTGGAATTTACACCAACAATTGAGACTCTACAGCTCGCTGAAGCGCCGCTTCCCAAGTCGTCAGTAGTCAGTCGTCAGTTGTCAGCCGCTTCGCCAATGGTGTGGATGTGTGTGTATGTGATGTGGATGCGCATGGTTGGTTCCTTTGTGAAGCAAGCTGCGCTTGCTGGCGGCGGTTCAGCGACCGCCGGCTACATTTTCTTGGTCGCTTTGACTAACGACCGTACTGGAGCAACCATACAACGGCGGTGCGGCTAACGCCGGTACCTTCGGTGCGCAGCGAGCGCCCGTACTTTGCGGCAGTTCGGCTTCGCTGATTTACAGGAAGCAAGCTGCGCTTGCTGGCGGCGGTTCAGCGACCGCCGGCTACAAAAAAAGGGCTGCAAAAACTCATTTCGTTCTTGCAGCCTCTTTTATAATTACAATATCGGGCCGGAGGCTATTTGGTCAGGTCTTTGGCTTTGATATTGTCCTTTTTCGGTTTGATTGCGGATTCTTCCACAAACTGGATGATGGCCATGGGTGCAGAATCGCCTTTTCTAAAGCCTGCTTTGATCACTCTGGTGTAGCCACCATTGCGACCCTCAAATGCTGGGGCAATTTCGTCGAAAAGTTTTTTGACCAGGGTTCTATTGCCGAGCACTCTATAGGCCAGACGGCGGGCATGGACTGTGTTTGCCTTGCCATAGGTGACCACTCTTTCCACGTGTCTTCTCAGTTCTTTGGCTTTGGCGAGGGTGGTGTTTATCTGTCCGTGTTCGATCATTGATCTCACGAGGTTTTGGAAGAGTATCCTTCTGGCGTCCATTTCACGGCCGAATGTTTTACTTTCAACTCTATGTCGCATTTTTCACCTTCTTTTTTGATGTAGGAATTGGTTTTCTGTGGGTGGTGACGGCTTCTTTATCAGCTTCAATCTCTTCAGCGATGGCTACCTTTGGTTCTTTAGCTTTGGCGGCTTTTGCAGCTTTGCTGGCCTTGGCAGCGGGCTTGGGAGTGGGGATAATAGTGGAGACGCTGGTCTGTTCCTCTTGTTTCACGCCTCTGCTCTTTGCTTCGCGGATGCGTTCGTAGATGCCATCCACGTCCATACCCAGTTCCAGATCATATTTCTTTAGTTTTAAGACGATTTCTTCGAGGGATTTTTTGCCGAAGTTGCGGAATTTGAGCATTTCGGCTTCAGTTTTGGATACCAAATCGCCTATTGTTTCAATATTTGCAGCGGCCAGGCAGTTAGCGGCTCTGACCGTGAGTTCAATTTCCTTCACGCTGGTGGAGAGTGTTTGCTCCATCGCCTCCAGTTCAGGGTCCATCTCGATATCACGGATATAGACGGGTTCCTTTTCAAAGAGGCTGATCTTGCCGGCCATGTCTCTGATGATCTTGGCAGCCAGGGAGAGGGCATATTTTGGCTCCACTGCGCCGTTGGAGAAGATCTCCAATATCAGCTTATCAAAGTTCATTCTCTCTTTGACGCGTTGGTGCGTGACGGAGAAATTCACTTTGAGGATGGGAGAATAGACACTATCAATGGGGATGAATCCTGTAGGATGACCTTCGGAAATTTGCCTATCCGCACTCACGTAACCTCGGCCGATACCGATAATCAGTTCCATTCTGAATTCGATGTCTTCGGTCACTTCCAATAGATAGAGGTCTTTGTTGACGATATTGATATTGGGGTTCTCTTGGATCGAGGATGCGGTCACGATGCCTTTTCCTTTGTGCTCCAACACCACGGTCACTTCTTCAACGCTGGAACAGAAGATTACCAACTGCTTCAGACGCAAAATGAGGTCTATGTAATCCGTATTGGTGCCGTCGATGGCACAAAATTCGTGATGCAGGCCCTCGATGCGGACAAAGCGCACTGCAGCTCCCTGAATTGAGGACAGCAGCACCCGGCGCAAAGCATTGCCCAGAGTGGTGCCAAATCCCGGCTCAAGAGGCCCGATCTCAACTTTGCCGTAATGAGGCGTATAGCTTGCTTCATCAAACTCCACCTTTTCCGGCATCTGTAAGGGTTCAAGGTACAACATATTGACTCCTTGCTTGGTTGTGAGAGGTTATTTGGAATAGAATTCGACTATGAGACGAAGATCCACTGTGTTTGGAATATCGCTGATTGGAGGTAGGTTTTCAAAGGTGCCGCGCATATTCTCTTTGTCTACGATGAGCCAGGAATAAGCTGAGCTTGCTTCTGTGATTTCGAGGGCTTCCTTGATCGTGGAAATACCACGGCTTTTGGGGCGCACTTCGATGATGTCACCGGGTTTGCAGAGGAAAGAGGGGATGTCCACTTTCTTGCCGTTGACCATGATGTGGCCATGGTTTACAAACTGACGTGCCTGCATCCTGGTGGTTGCAAAGCCCAAGCGGTAAACGGTGTTATCCAGACGACGCTCCAACATGATGAGCAGGTTGTCACCTGTCACACCAGCCATTCTATCAGCTTTCACGAAATAGTTTTTAAATTGCCTTTCCAGCAGGCAATAGGTGTAGCGCAGTTGTTGTTTTGCTTTGAGGTGGATACCGTAGTCGCTTTCTTTTCTGCGCATGTTGCGGCCATGCTGACCTGCGGGATACTTGCGTTTGCCCAAGATTCTGTCATACTTGGCGGGGCCGTAGATGTTTTCGCCAAATCTGCGGCAGATTTTCGCTTTTGGTCCTGTGTATTTTGCCATTTGATCCTCCGATTAAATCCTTCTTGTCTTGGGTGGACGGCATCCGTTGTGCGGGATGGGCGTCGCATCCTTGATCATGGTAACTCTAAGACCAGCAGCATTAATGGCGCGGATGGAGGATTCACGTCCACCACCGGGGCCTTTCACAATCACACCAACCTTGGTGATTCCCATTTCAGCACCAATCTTTGCCACTTCACCGGCAGCCATCTGGGCCGCAAAAGGAGTGCTCTTGCGGGAGCCTTTATAACCGATTTTACCACCACTTGACCAGGCAAGCACGTTGCCGGCGCGGTCTGTGAGAGTGATGATCGTGTTGTTGAAGCTGGAATGCACGAAGACGATGCCTTCGTCAAAAGCCAGGCGGACACGTTTTTTCTTTACTCTTGTTTTCTTGGCCATTTCTTAAAGACTCCTATTTCTTCTTTTTGATGGCACCAGCGCGGGGGCCTTTACGGGTGCGGGCGTTGGTGTGTGTTCTTTGTCCACGAACGGGTAAGCCACGTTTGTGGCGCATTCCACGATAGCATCCGATCTCCATCAGACGCTTGATGTTCATAGCTACTTGGGTGCGCAAAGCTCCTTCCACCACATAGTCGTGCTGGACTATATCGCGGATGGCCTTTTCTTCTTCGACCGTGAGGTCGGCTACTTTCTTCTTTTCATCGATGCCTGCTTTTTGGCAGATCTGCTTGGCGATTGTCGGCCCTATACCATAAATGTAGGTAAGACCAACAAATAGCCTTTTGTTTCTGGGGATCTCAATACCTGCAATGTGTGCCAAGTTGGTCCTCCTTAT
>JAKQWO010000017.1 GCA_029561955.1 Candidatus Cloacimonadota bacterium | reverse complement strand
CTAAGGTGATGGTCTGTTTTTCCATGATGGGCTCCTGTGTTTTGATGGAACCAATATAATAGACGTATCTAATTTGTCAAGAACTATTTACATATATTTTGTGTCCATTTTATGCGCTTCTATGTGCAACGGTCTTCCTCTATGGAAGAGCTGGCATGGTTCCCTTGTTTTGGGTGCTGATGCTGGCTTTTTACACCTGGATGAGCCTCTACATCGGTTGGTCTGCCTCCATGCTGATCTTGCACAAAGTGGGGCTTTTAAAACTATAAGACTGCCTGCATACCCCCTCCTTGCTTACTCACCCGCAGGGTGATGCCGTGGTGATACTCGGGTTTTTCCCGAGTATCACCGAGTAATCACCGGGCGGCTAAGCAAGGAAGACGCCAGATTGGGGACACAAAAAAGCCCGCCGGAACTCTTTCCGGCAGGCGCTAAAAGATTAGGTGTTAAAGTGCTAAGCTATCAGTCGCTTAAGGCAGCCAATCGTCCTTGACGGTGGGTTTCTCACCCGGTTTGTCGTCTACCACTTCGTAGACTGAGTTATTCAAGCTATAGCGCACGATAACTCCTGCTTTACCAAAGCTTTCTTTGGATACGGCATCGATAAAGTGGTTTTCTGCATCATACTTAAATTCAAAGTTTTCGTCTGTAAACGTGCCCACTTCTCCCAAGTCGATGGGGTAGTCTCCAAATTCGTCAGCTTTCTTATACTCTTCCATCTTTTGGATGATGTCAGCGAGGATGGGGACTATTGTTTCAAACTTTTGTTGTGCCTCAGCTTCTTTTTGCTTGTCTATCTTCATCTGTTGCAATCCGAAGATAAAGACCAGTATCAGACCGGCGAGCATGAGGATCATGATCAATTCCACAAGGCTTACCTTGCGAAATGGATCTGCTTCTTTGGTATGCAAAGCGGCGTTATTCTGCTTCTCTTGCGGGTTTATAGTCGGCGTAGCTTTTGTCTCAGCCATTTTATCCTCCATGGGAATCTTCATTTAGTTCACTATTTTAAAGCGGCGTATTTTGTCAAAGGATTTGTTATAACCCCCAAAATCTGAAGGAACGTGCCAGCATCAATTCATGGCTCAGATTGGTTTCCCGTGGTTCATATTTGAAGGTGTATTCCAGCCTGAATTGGTGTGGTAACAGCAACCTGAGCGCGGTGTCGTGCGAAACCAGGATGCGTGTGCGTCTTTGCAGGTCAGTTGCTTCCTGAAGGCTGAGGGTGTAATCCAGGAACATCTTGCGTCCCAAATACTTACTTGCAGAGATGGAGAGGTTGTTGAGCAGGATTGAGGCGCCAAATTGGTTAACGTCATCTAGGAAGTGGTTTGTGTCTCCGTATTCCACAAATTGATTGGGATTGGATGAGTATTGGCTAAAGAGATTTTGGATAAAACCGGCTTTGATGCTAAATCCATCGAGTTTTAAAGCTCTTCTGATCTCGTTTTCCAGCGGGTAGAGCATGGGCGAGAGGATGGAGGCGTTGATATTGTCCGAAAGCAGCATCAGCGCTTCGTCCTGCAAATCCAAGGTCTCCTGCCCGGCCTTCATCCCTTCCGATGAGCCGCTGTAGCGCATCCTCGCCAAGATATCCGTGATGGACTGGTCGGTGGGGTTGTCGCTGGAGAGATTGAACTGCAGCCGCTCCATCAGCGGTTTTGAGACATCCCTGTCGGTGGTCACGCTTAGAACGATGATGGTGCCATCAGGGCTGCGTTTGATGAAGGAACCATCAATGATAAAGAGGTCTTGTGCGTCCACGATGCTGATGTTTAGATATTCGGCCTCAAAGACGGTGCCCAGAAAGTCGATCTTGCCCTTCTCCGAGTTGAAGGCCGCTTCTTTGGCCACAAACTCATGCCCATCATAGATCAGATGCAGGAATCCGCCGGGTTTGATGTCCATGCTGGCGGGATAGGTCACATAGCGGATGTTGTCTTCCAACTGTATGATCAGATCGAGCTTAAAGGGCAGTGGCATGGGCTCATCCGTCATTTGGCCGTTGTTGTCGGACTTGGTAAAAGCGCCGCGGAAGCTGTAGACGAGGTTGAGCAGGTTGTCTGTCTTGGGCGGATAAAGTGCGTGCGCATCGCTCACATAGACGTCTCCCTTGATGCTCATATCGTCGAAGGGCCCGCTAACAGTGAACCACTGATCGTTGCGTCCTTTGAGCATCACTTTGGTGAGCGTTCTGGGTGCGGTAAATTCGGGGATATTCACCAGCAGCCCCGGCTCATCCGTGCCCAGTTTGAGGATGCCGAGATCCAATAGTCCCACAAAAAAGTGGTTGGTCGGCTCTTCATCAAAATCGTTGAAAAACCTCAGCCTGCCTTTACCCATCAGGAGATTGGCTCTGTCAATGCTCAGTCTGTTGTCCGTGATTGAAGCGGCGAGGTTAAGAGCTCTGATGGGCTCGGTCTGGTCTTTGATCTGCAGATAACCATTGCGCAGGTCGATATTACCGCTTTTGATCACAAATTTATCTTCGTTAACGCCTATGGATGCGCTTAAATTGCTGCGCCCAGAGGCGTCTAAGATCATAGGTACCTGAGCTTTAAGAAATTCAAAGAGCGATAGGTCAGCTTGGACATCAAGCTGATTTTTACCTTCGAAAAAGCTGCCGCTTGTGAGGTTGTAATCCAGTGCGCCGGAAGCCTTTAGCTCGCCAAGATCACTTGAGGCTACGTAGAGCGTATCCACCTGCAAAAGTCGATCGGACTGACTGGCGATCAAGCGGATGTTATGTAGTTCTGGCACTCCTTCAAAGCTCAGTTTGGGCGCACTCACGTCGGCAGAAATGTTCATGCCGGGGAGGCGGGAATCTTCCGTTCCAAAGGAAAAGCCCACCTCGCCGCTCACGTTTAGCTGCAAAGGTATATCCTCCAGCACTTCCGTGAGGGGGAAGTTCTGCGCAATACCCTTGGCATCCAGGCTGAAGCCATTGATGAAATCCAGCTTGGCATCCTTGAGCGGCAACTCTTTATTGCCGGCTTTGAGTTTGCCCATGACTGCCACATTTTCCGGTGGTCCACGTAGCGTAAGATTGGCAGACATCGGCTTCAGGCCATCAATCCGCACCGCTCCTACACTCAGGATAGCATCCAGTTCCTGATCAAAGGTGCCGGTGAGCTGCACTCCTGAAATATCCGGTAAAAAGGAGGTATATTGCGGCACATAGCGCTGTATCTGCTCAGTGGAGACGTCTTTGAGATAAAAGCTTGCTGTAGAGTCCATTATGTCATCCAAAGGCACTTTAGCCGTGGCTCGCAGCATTTCGTTTAACTGGAGGGAGCCCAAGTTGAGAGTCCCGTCTTCCAGCGTGGCAATCACTTCAAAATTGAGCTCTTCACCGTTTAAACTGCCATCGGTAGTGGAGGCATAAACCCCAGCCCGAGAGGTGCTTAGGTTGTAAGAACCGCTGAGGTTGAGCTGGGTATCCAGTCTCAGCTCATCATTATTCGCAACAATGCGGAGCTCAGTCTGAGCGGCGATGTTGTCTTGGTGCATAAAGCCGCTGATTTTGCCTCCCACCGAGGGCGCAAAACGTGTCAGCATCTCATGTGGATAGATGCCTGCCAGATCGATGGGATGCACATCTACATCCACAGCCAGGCTGCGGTTCAGGATGTCGCCCACCGCGCTGATCAACTGCCCATCCGGACTACTGAGATCACAATCCAGATAGTAGCTCTGCTGCGCTCCCTCAGTTGCGGGGATGAGGTTGACGTAACCGCTGAAATTATCGAGCGATGAGCTGCCCTTCTTCACGCTTAGAGACAGGAACTCTGCACCTATTTGTGGTAAAGCCTCATACAAATCCACATCCACCTTGGCTTTTGTTTTCAGTGCCAGGTCTTGGTTGGCACGCTGAGGAACTATGTTGAGATCAGTCTTGATGCTCAAAGAGAAGGGATCGAGGCTGCCCTTTGCTGCCACATTGTGTTCCATCAGCTGCACTGTGAGGTCTGTAAATTGTAGCAGATCATCACTGAAGCTGCCTTTCAGGGCGATGTTTTCAAACCTTATTCCAGCCACGTTAATACCTGCAGAACGTGCTGTGACGCTTGCTTCTGGCTGCTTGATGGTGCCCTGCGCCTGGATGTTTGCCTCCACAAAGCCGGAAAGCTCTGGACTGATCATGGAAAGGTCAAGATTTGCATTTACCATGCCGCTATCCAGATGCAACTTGCCCAGGGGGTCTTGAATCTCAAAGTGTCCGCCCACCTTGCTGTTGCCTAGGTTGGAGGTTGATAGCGCTACGCTCAGGTGGTTGTCCTGCATCTCGGCGCTCAAGAAGGGAAGAGTTACTGCGTGTTCCTGCAAGAGTAAAGCGGTCGTATTCCAAGCCATCAGCTTGCCATTGAAGACGATATCATCATCCGCTGTAGCTTGGGTGGCCTCAACCTGCAGGCCGATCATGCTGCGCGGATAGCCCAGGGCAGCGTGATGAATATATTGAGGCTTAAAGCTTGATATTTGGGCAGTTGCCAGCTCCAATCTATCCTTGATCAGGCTGCCTTGCACCTTCAATTTTCCCTCGCCGGGCATGTTGGCGCTCAAGTCCAGTTTGATCTTATCTTCATTCACCGCAGTGATATTGATGTTGTTTAGCGATTGCTTGATCTGTAAAAGCTCACCGCCGCCAAATTCCAGTGCGATACCCAGATCCAGGCTTACCGCTCCGTTTTTGACCTCTACATGGTTGAAGTAGTTGCTCAAATCCGGAAATCTAAAGGGTGGCGAAGGCGGCTTTTCCTCTTCCGAGGGAACGATCTTGAGCCTGACCACGGGAGAATCAACCTCCACGCGATCCAAAATGTGCTTAAGCTTGAAGCGGCTGAAGATAAATTTAAAAAGATTGTATCTCACCTCTACCCGACGCACATCGAAGCTCAAACTGCTGTCTGTTGCAGCAAAGCTGACGTTTTCCAGATAAGCCTGCCTCTCGCCAAGATTGAAGCCTTCAATAGTGAGTTTGCCACCCAACGCCTTGCCGCCCAAGCGCTCTATCATCCCTTTGGCCCAATTCTTGCCGCCAAAGCCATACCAGGCGGTGAAGAAAATGGCGTTGATGACCAGCAGGATCACCACAAAGATCAGAAAGGAGCGAGAGCGTTTCATGGATCTGCCTGATTTATAATAGGGTTAGCTTCCCCAAGCTCAGTTCATAACTCTTATCCGCCAGCTTGGCCAGCTCCCGATCATGGGTCACCACCACGAAGGTTTGCCCCAATTCTTCATTGAGTTGACGCATCAGCTTCCAGACCTCCAAGCTATTGGCAGGATCGAGGTTACCTGTGGGCTCATCCGCTAACACGATGGAGGGTTTATTGGCCAAAGCTCTGGCCAAAGCGACACGTTGCTGCTCGCCACCGCTGAGCTGATTGGGAAAGTGGCTCACCCTGTCCTGCAAACCCAGGCGACTCAAGATTTCCCTGGCTTCTTCTTGGGCTGCGGCTATATTCTTGCCGGCGATAAGCAGCGGCAAGGCAACGTTTTCTGCAGCGGTGAGGTCTTCCACCAAATAGTGAAATTGAAAAACAAATCCGATCTTTGAATTGCGGATAAAAGGTGCATCGGGATGGCGGGAATTCACCTGCATGCCTTCGATTGAGATGGTGCCGCTATCGCTGTCATCCAAGAGGCCCAAGATATGCAGCAGCGTGCTTTTGCCGCAGCCACTCTGGCCTGTGATGCTGATCAGTTCACCCTTCTTCACTTCCAGGTCTGCACCATCCAGCACGGTGATGGTGCGATGTGAATCCTGATATACTTTGCTGATATTATGTGCAGTTAGAATCATCTTTAGAGCTTCCTTAGGGGTTGCGAATGAGGTCAATGATCTTGAGCCGGTTGATTTGCCTGGACGGTATCCAGACGCAGATGATCACCAAAATCGAGGCTACCATAAACACGGTGACCAGGTTGAAAGCACTGATATAGTGCTCCAACTTATCGATGAAATACACCTCACCTTTGAGGCGATAAAAGCCTTGTTTCACCACCAATAGCGAGAGCAGAGCACCTACCGCCTGGCCGATGATAATGGCGATAAAGCAAACCAGCAGTATCTGGTAATTGATTACCTTGCGAACAGTTGCGGCTGTAGCGCCCAGAGTGCGGAGGATGGCGATCTGGTTTTTCCTGTCCAAGATCATGGTGGAAACTGCGCTGATTACATTGATGCCGGCGATGAGCACCAAAAAGCTGAAGACAATGAAGATCAGCCACTTCTGCATGGCTACGATGCGCAAGAGATCACCGCTTAGGGGCGGATAGGCGATCAGGTCGGCTCCCAGCCCCATCCGGTAGCTGCTGGCCAATTCCTTGGCCTTATCCACATGCTCGTTGTCCAGCTTGATCTCCACCGCAGCGAAAGGATCGTCGGTAAAAAGAATGTTGCGTGCATCCGTCAAGGTGCCGATAATCAGCGAGCGGTCAAATTCATAATAGCCTGATCTGTAAAGACCTACCACCTTAAACCTGCGTATGTCCGAGCTCACTCCCAGAGGCGTGACACGTCTCAACTGAGGATAAAGCAGGCTGATCTCGTCACCAACTTTCAGGTCAAATTCTTCCGCTAAATAATGGCCGATAACCACCTCTCCATCATTGACTTGGGCTCTGCCCTCCACCACAAACTTGCCGTAGTGCAGCTCTTTACCCTCAGGCGTATGATAGGCGTTAAAGACGCAACCACGCGTGTTTTCGCTGTCGATCGCCATGAGGTTGATACCAATGTAGGGCGTGAGGGAGACGATTTCCGGCTTATCTTGCAAAGTTTTAGTGATCCGCTCCAGTTGCTCCTGGTTGAGGAAGCGTCCGCCTCCGCTCTCGATCTTGATGTGCGCAAAGCTATCCAGCAGCACCGTCTTCAATGCTCTTTCATAGCCCTCAAAGAGGTTCAATCCTGCGCTGAGGATGCCCACAGAGATCACGATGCCCAGCACCATGAAAACAAAGCTGAATCGCATCAACATCCGCTTGGGACTCTTGATGTAGCGCAGCAGGTAAAACCTTTCTATGCTCTTCACTTCCTACCCTGCATCGTCGATATTGATGCTTTCTTTGATGGAAATGTTCTGCTTATTGGGGGAGTTGAATTTATTCACAATCAGCTCTGAGATGAGCCCCAGAGAGGCAAATTGCAAGCCGCCCAAGATGAGCAGTATACCCAAAAAGAGCAGGGGACGGTTGGAGAGCGGCACACCCCAAAAGAGCTTGAGCACAGCCAAATATCCGGAGATGACGATGCCCAGCAACGTAGAGGCAAGTCCCCATCTGCCAAAAAGATAGAGCGGACTTTTGTTGTAGTGGGTCACCATCTTGACGGTGAGCAGGTCAAAGAGTCCTCTCAGGTAGCGTTCGATGCCATACTTGGATTTGCCAAACTGCCTGGCGCGGTGATGCACCGGGATTTGACCCACCTTATAGCCCAAAGCATGCGCCAAAACAGGGATATAGCGGTGCATTTCGCCATAGAGTGTGAGTTCCTTCACTAGGCTTTTGCGATAGGCCTTGAAGCCGCAATTGTAGTCTCTGAGCTTGAGCCCAAAGGTGCGTGCTGTGACCCAGTTGTAAAGCTTGGAAGGCCACCTCTTGTGCCAGGGGTCTTTACGCTTTTGTTTCCAGCCACTTACCAAATCGTAACCCTCATCCAGTTTGGCCAAAAAGGCAGGGATTTCACTGGGGTCATCCTGCAAATCCGCATCCATGGTAAAGACCACCTCTCCCGTGGCGATACTGAAGCCTTTTTGCAGGGCAGCCGCTTTGCCAAAGTTGCGTCTGAAGCGGACTACCTTGATCCTTTCGTCTTTGCCAGCCAGGCTACTCATGATCTCAAAGCTTGCATCCGTAGAGCCATCATCGATGTAGATGATCTCATGGTCTTCCGTAGGGCAGTGGGCCTGGATTTCCTGAGTGAGCTGCTGCAGGGAGTCTTGTTCGTTTAAAGCGGGAATCACAAATGAGATACGCATATCTTACTCTCTCTTACACAAATATGTTTGCCAAGCTAAGCGCCAGTCCAGAGATGATGGGGATTTTGATGTTGTCGTCGATGGGGACTATGCTCAGTTCGGCGAAAGTTGCAGCTAAAGCTCCCACCACAGCCAGAGCAGGTGGCAGGAAGAAGAGACCGAAGATGAGGGTGCTGACAAAGCAAGCCAGACTGCCTTCCAGGGATTTTTCTGTTCCCATGATCTTTCTTTTGCCAAATCTCATGCCTATCAGAGCGGCAAATGTATCTCCGATAGAGAGATAAGCTGTGGCGCAGAAGGCGATGGTGGGATCGAAGAAAGCCACGCAGAGCATGGCGGTAAACAGCATGTAAGTAGCTCCGGTAAAGTCTCTTAGCTCGTGTTTCCTCAGCACGCGGCCAAAGAAGCGGTAAAAGGTGTGGCGAAAGCTCTTTTGCCAATGGCGATAAAACTCGATGATGAAGCTAAGGCAGAAGGCGGCCAGTAGGATGGAAAAGCCTAAGCGCCGGTTGAATCCCAACAGATATTTGTAGCCAAAGGGGATGACCAACGAGCTAAAATGGATCGCTTTCCTCAGGTATTCCTTCAACTGCTTTTCTTGCATCTCTTCCCACTTACCAAGCCATACACTAAGCCCGGCAGACCACAAAGTCCATCACCCGAACGCTTTGGCGATTCTTCCAGTAGAACACTATATCTATCTTTTCGCCTCGGGGCAGGCTGATATTGTTAAACTCAATGGTAAATCTGGACATGAGGGTATTCGTGTCCACCCCTCTGGCCAAGAGCAACGGTTCCGGGTTTTTGATGCCGTAAGGCAGCAGCTTTTGCAGGATTTGCCAATTTGCAAAGTGCATATCTTCCAAGCTGATAACTGCGTCCACCTCAAAGCGTGGCGGAGGTTCGCTCTCCTGCAGATTGTGGTCTAAATAATCATTGTAACAGCTCAAAAAGTCGTCGTATTTATCCGGATGCATGGTAAATCCCGCCGCCTTGGCGTGGCCTCCATATTGGATCAAATGCTCCTTGCAGTGCGCAAAAGCGTCCACCATATTCATTCCCTCAGGACAGCGTCCCTCGCAGACCATCTTGCCATTGTGATATTTGATCATGATCGCCGGGATATTCAAGCTGGAAACCACATAGGTGGAAGCGGTGCCCAGAAAGTTGTAGGGGATCATATCTTCGTCGTCAAAGTAGATGAAAGCACGCGCCTCAAAATCTGCCAAGATGGTATCCATATAGCCAAAGATGCGGTTCAGCTCGGATTCCCACTGCCTCTTCTTAAGCTCCAAAGCTTGAAACAGCTTCGCTTTTTCGTCTCCCATCTGCAGCAGGAAGCGCATCGCCATGTGCTGACCGCCTTCTTCGCGTCCATTGGCAATCAGCCTGGAAGTATTGGTGATAAAATCAAACACATCCATCTCATCACTCAAGCGCTTGAAATTGCGCAGCAGGAAGTCGATACTTGCATCCCGCATCTGCGGCCAGTTATCGATCACATGCCGCAGGATGAGACGGTTGAGGCCCACCATGGGCACCTTGTCTGCAATGCTGCCTACCGCCGTCCAAAAATAGGCACTCTCGTCCACTTCATGTTCCAAGATTTTGCCCAGATGGCGGATCAACATCAGGACTACGCCCACTCCTGCCAAATCCTTGAAGGGATAGCGGCAGCCCGGCAAGCGTGGATTCATGATGGCAAAGGCTTCCGGCAATTGTTCCTGTTGGATCAGGTGATGATCAACGATCAACGTGTCGCACCCTAATCTTTTTAGCCGCTCCACGCCTTCGCGGGAGGAGATGCCGTTATCCACCACAATGGCCAAAGTAAAGCCATTTTCCCGCACGTGCTCCACAAAATCGTCCTGGATGCCATGCTGCCAGAGATTGCGGTTTGGGATGTAAAACTCGTGTTTCTGATAGCCGATGGAATTGAAAAACTGATGCAGGATATAGGTTCCCGTCAGCCCATCCGGATCGTCATGACCGAAGATCACCAGCGGCTCATTGGTATACATCGCCTTCTGAATCCTATCAGCCAACACCTCAATATTGGCAAAAAGACCCTCATCCGGCAGATCTTCCAGCGTGAGATCAAGTCCCAGATCGACCTCCGGACGGCTTTTCTTGAGTTGTGTTACAAAGCCTGCCAGCTCATCATCCGGCAGCTTCCATCTCACCATTTATCTATCTCCTCTTTGACGGGGATGTCTCTGGGAGCGGTTCGATCACCTGTCTTGCCGATGATGTCAAAACCGGTAAAGCCCATCATGAACATGAAGGAGGTATCAGAGAGCTTGTTAGTGTCGAGATCGCCTCTTTTCAGGAGTTGGAAGCCAAAATCCAGGCGGTTGATATCTCGCTTGAGCGGGAAGCTGATACCTAAGCTAACTGCATATTCTTCAACCGGTTCATCCTTTACTTTGAAGGGCAGGTTGCGCCAGGAAAGCCCCGCTCTAAGCGGCAGTTTTTTCAGATAGCTGTCGCGGGTTTCGGCCACAGGTTCATAAGCCCAGCCCACACCCAGCTTCATGCCATCTTCCAGATTGTCATCCACTTGTTTCCAAGCCTCATAGTGCAGATCAACATTTATTTTATGCTCCTTGAAGGGCAGGACAGATGTCCCCACGCCCACTTCCCAAGGCAGCTTATATTCATAGTCTTCTTCCGGTTCGCTGGTGTGCAGCGACACCCTTTTACTCATCCCTTGGAGCTTGATTTGCGGGCTCACATACACTGCAGTGCTAAACCTGTCATAATTTGCCATCGTTCCCAAGGTGAGCGAGGGGCCTTTATAAGACATTATCAGCTCTTCGTAAGTATTGTAAGGGCTGAAACCGGCATCCTGATAAAAGCTTCGCACATCATGGCCAAAATAGTAGTTGAGACTGGCTCCGGCGCTGTATCTGCCTGTTCTGTAGCTGTAGATCAGGTCACCACGATAGAGGTATCTATCCATGACGTGCTTTTCCGTGATGCTGAGGCTATCGGTAGTGAGATACTTCACCGCATTGTTGACCAAGCCGGAGGAATGCGAGTTGACCTGCAAGCCCAGCCGGTGTTTTTTTATCGGAACGCTGAGGCTGAGATAGGGCAGATCAAGTGCATCATCCACAAAGCTTTTACCACCTTCGGAGGCGTATTTGGTAAAGCCAAACACCATGCCTGTTGCCAGCAAGGTGCGGTTGGAAGCGTTGTGCAGAGAGGGATTGCCAAAGCCGGCATTGTAGCGGAAGTTATCCGCCAGACCGGTGTCTCCCATGCTCAGCCCGTAGATGTCGTTTCCATAATAGCGAACCGGCATCCCGCCAAACGAGAAGATGGAATTGCCGCCCCAGATAGCGCTGCAAGCCATCATCGTAATCAAGGTCAGAAAAATCAATCTATTCATTTGTTTTCCTTCATTGAGATTCTGCTCTTCAAAGGCAGATCATTTTTTAGTTTTGCGCTCACGTGTCTTTCTTTTGGATCCGGATTTGGTCAGCGTCTTCACCGGCTCAGCGGGTATCCTGAAAAATTTGTAGGCGTTATCAAAAGCGTGCTGCGCCACTTCAACCGGCGTGATCTCCTTGATCTCGGCTATCTTTTCCGCTACCAAATGCAGAAATAGAGGGCTGTTGCGCTCGCCACGATGCGGGACCGGCGGCAGATAGGGACAATCCGTCTCGATCATAAACCTGTCCATCGGCACCATGCGGATCACGTCCTCCAGCTTGGAATTGGCATAGGTGATGGCTCCCGTGAAGGAAATCATCCAGCCAGCCTCCAAAACCTGCTCGGCAAAGATGATATCGCCCGTAAAACAATGGAATACAGCATGTTTCACCTCTTCTTCCTTGAGGATTCTGTAGCATTCCTGATGCGCATCACGGTTGTGAATCACCACAGGAAGATCGTATGCCACAGCCAGATGTGCTTGATTGGCGAAGACTTCGCGCTGCACCGTGTAGGGCGAGAGATTGCGGAAGAAGTCCAAACCTATCTCACCGATAGCAACCACCTTCTTCTCCCGAGCCAAACGCTTGATCAGCTCGGCATCAAAATCCGTCGCATCGTGCGGATGATAGCCCGCAGTGGCAAAAATGTGAGTATGCTTATTGGCCAACTCCAAGGAGTTCAGCGAGGTTTCCTTGTTGAAACCAATGTTGATAATATACTCAATGCCGCTGCTAAAGCACTTAGTGATAAGGGCTTCTCTGTCCTTATTAAAATCTGGAAGATCCAGATGAGCATGAGTTTCAAACAGTTTCATATCTATACTTTTTCCCATAATTTGATATCGAACAACAAAAATCCAAGCCCTGTATCTTGTCAAAGAGTTTTTTAGTTTTTCCCACTTATAAACACGAACGAGGCGGCTTCGCCGCAGTTGTGAGTTACCAGTTGTTAGTTGTGAGTCGCTGCGCAAGTGGTGGAGATACAGATGCTTGCGGTGGGGATAGGCAAAGGTTTGGAGTTTTTCTTTTTCCCACGAATTTGCGCGTTTTAACACAAATTAGGGGGCCAGTTGCCGCTGGCTTCATTCTCTGAAACACCGCTTCCCATCTACATCTTGGGATAATTCACAACTCACTACTCACAACTGGACGGCGCAGCCACACCGCCCTTACTTAGCCGCAGGGCGATGCAGTGGTGATACTCGGGATTTTCCCGGGAGGCACCGAGTAATCACCGGGCGGCTAAGCAAGGAAGAGGTGGGAAGCCAATACGGTTTTTCTCAGTCAACACCAAGGTTGTTGCCTCTTTCCACCTTATAGTCTCCTTTGTTTAATTAAGGGGGAATTAAGGTGGCTCGCAGGAGCTGCTGCATTATACGTGTTTATTCGTGCAATTCGTGGGAAAAGCAAATCTATCTTGACAGGAATCTTCTCATTATCTAAACGGGATCAGACTCGTTTGGGGGATGTGATTAGCTTTTTTCCAGTAGCCACTAACAGTCCCTCATTTGTGAAAATTCGTGTAATTCGTGGATAGATTTAAAAGGAGTAACCAATGAAAAAGCTACTCGTCTTGATGCTGCTTTTACGCAGCCTGACCTTGCTGCCCGCTGATGCTACTTTCAGCGATGATTTGCTGCAAAGAGCTAAAGCCGGTGATGCAGAAGCGCAGTTTACCTTGGGTTATGTATACAGCAACGGCGCCGGTGTGGCAAAAGATCGTGCCGAGGCGATCAAGTGGTATCGTCAAGCTGCAGACCAGGATTTTTTGGGTGCATATTGGTATTTGGGCTGGATGTATTGTACAGAAGGCGCAGAACAGGACCTTGCCGAAGCAGAAAAATGGTTTAGAAAGGCAGCGGAGAAGGGTGACTGGGATTCGAAGGTAATGCTGCACCAGATGATTCGTGATCGCCTAGAAAGGGAAAAGGATTATTCCCAAGAGTTGCAGCAGTACCGTGAGGGTGCCCTCCAAGGAGATGCCGAAGCGCAGTGCAGACTGGGAGAGATGTATTTCCATGGCCGGGGTGTGGAACAGGATTATACTGAGGCAGTTAATTGGTATCGTAAGGCCGCAGACCAGGGGTATGCGGAAGCACAGTTACATATGGGTGAGATGTACACTTTCGGCTTCGGTGTGGAGAAGGACGATGTTGTGGCTCATCAATGGGAGCACAAAGCCGCCCTTCAGGGCAATGCCGAAGCGCAGCGTAGAGTGGGTGGAAACTATCATTATGGCCACGGCGTGAAGCAGGATATTGATGCAGCGATAATGTGGTATAGCAGAGCAGCAGAGCAAGACCATGCGGACGCACTGTGCAGCTTGGGCCAGATGTACTATGAAGGCCTGGATGTAAAGCAGGATTATAAGAAGGCTGTGGAATTCTTTCACAAAGCAGTTCTTCTGGGTGACCCCGGTGCCTGTGGCTATCTGAGCTCCTGTTACGAAGATGGTTTGGGCGTGGAAAAGGATATTGAAGAGGCATATTACTTTGCCTCGATCGCCAGTCATTATTCTACCTACTGGAGGCCCCACGAGGGTTTGATCGAACAGCTTACGCAAGAGCAAATGGACAGGATCCAAATCAGGGTCGATAAATGGATTGAAAAGCATCCTCCTTGGGAGGAACTGTTTTAGGCCAGCTTCGCAGCTTTATCTTTCCACGAATTACACGAATGGGGCGACTTCGTCGCAGTTGTCAGTTGCCAGTAGTCAGTTGTCAGTTGATGCGCAAGTGGTGAAGATACAGGTGCTTACGGTGGGGCTACGCACAGGTTTGGAGCTTTTTCTTTTCCCGCGGATGAACACGGATGTTCACGGATGAGGATGTAGGGTCGGTCGCTGAACCGACCATGTAGCCGGAGTTTACCATTCCGCCGCATGTATGGTCGCTTGCCATAGCGACCAACTCTCAACTGCAGCTTATTGCCTCGTTCTGATAAAAAACGGGCTTGACAAAAAGCTCATCAAAAATCTCCTTGTAGAGAACGAAGAAATTGGGAGTATTTTATGAAAAAGCTACTGATACTGATGCTAATTTGTTGCGTGATCTCAACCGCTTGCGCTGCAACTGGCAAATCGTCCCGGACGAAAGATACTGATGTCCAGGCACAAACACAATCCGAGGATGCCAACCAGGTTGTTTCTGAAGACTTGGAGCGGTACCGCATCGCTGCCGTTGAAGGCGATAAGACCGCTGCCTTTCAATTGGGTCTTATCTATCACACCGGCAAAAGCGTAAAGCAGGATTATGCCGAGGCTTACAAGTGGTTCCGCCGGGCTGCGACATATGCTCATCCCAGAGCATATTATTGGCTGGGTCTGATGTATGAGCAGGGTCAGGGTGTGGAAGCAGATGCACAAGCGTCAGCCAAGTGGTTTGCCAAGGCTGCAGACAAGGGCTATGCAAGAGTAAAAGCCAGTTTGGGCTATGAAGTCAAAAAGCTGAAGGAATAT
Source organism: Candidatus Cloacimonadota bacterium (assembly GCA_029561955.1). GTDB lineage: Bacteria > Cloacimonadota > Cloacimonadia > Cloacimonadales > Cloacimonadaceae > UBA3900. The sequence continues at coordinate 13,282 of JAKQWO010000017.1, read as the reverse complement.
CGCACCGCTGCTGACAAGGGAGAAGCGGATGCTCAGTTTCATCTGGGGCTCATGTATCATGATGGCGTAGGCGTGGAACAGGATTTTGCCGAAGCGGCCAAATGGCTGCGTAAAGCCGCCACTCAGGGCCAGGCAAATGCACAGTATTATCTGGGTTTGATCTATCTTTACGACGATAAACTGTCTCAACACGGGGAAGCAGAGCAGTGGCTTCTTCGGGCAGCGGATTTGGGCAGTGCACCCGCACAGCATCTCTTGGGCACCATCTACTACGGACGCTCAGGTGCCGATGATGATCTGGGAGATGTATTCAAGTGGATGTATAAAGCCGTAGAGCAAAATTATGTGCCTGCGCAGTTTGATCTGGGGAGTTGGCTTGAGGTTGGCCTGGGTGGCATTGTGGATAATGACGAAGCCCTGAGATTGTTGCGCCAGGCCGCTCTGCAAGACCATGTGCCGGCGCAGTTGCGTTTGGGCTTCAAATACAGATGGGGTGCAGGTGTCAAAGAAAGCGATGCCGAAGCATTGAAATGGTATCGCAGAGCCGCAGATCAAGGTGATGCAGATGCGCAGTGTTGGTTGGGGCGGATGTATCAAGGTGGCTTGGGCGTGGGTTCAGATATTACAGAAGCACTGAAGTGGTATCGCAAATCTGCCCTTCAAGGCTGGGCAGAGGCACAACTCGCTTTGGGTGAGATCTATTTCTTGGGCTTGGATGTGAAGCAGGATTATGCCGAGGCTGTGAAGTGGTTCCGTCAAGGTGCCGAAAACGGGGATTCCGAAGCGCAGCTTTATCTGAGCCAATGCTATAGAGATGGCTTGGGTGTGGCTAAAGACCTTGAAGAGGCGTATTTCTGGCTCAAGATAGCGGATGCCACTTTCTCCGCTTGGGCGGAGTTGGAAGAATTGGCAACGAAGTTGTCTCCAGCTCAAAGGGCGAAGGTTGACCAGAGAGTCGAGAAATGGCTTGAGGATAAGAGGTAGGGGCGTTAGCAGTAGCGACCTTGTACGGGCGGTCGCCGAACCGCCGCTTGCTCAAAGGAGATATCATTATGAAACGGACAATAATAGCGATCCTGCTGCTTTGCGGCTTAGTTTCTTTGGTTGCATGTGCATCTAACAGCAAAAATCCAGTGTCGCAAGCACCCGAAGCGCAAAAAGCAGCAGAAACTGACGCCCAATCCCAATACCTCATGGGCAAAACCTACGACGAAGGCAAGAACCTCCTTGCCCCAGATTATTATGAGGCTATGAGATGGTATCGCCAAGCCGCTTTGCAAGGACATACCGAAGCCGAGTATGAGCTGGGCGAGATGTATGAATGGGGCTTTGGCGTGGTCAAGGATCTGCCTGAAGCCATCAACTGGTATCGCAAAGCTGCGGCTAAGGGACATGTGGCTGCACAGCGCAGATTGGGCGAGATTTATCTGCTGGGTGATGCTGTGGAACATGATTACGCTGAAGCACTCAAGTGGTATCGTAAGGCGGCTCTCCAAGGCGATGCGGAAGCTCAGGACTGGCTGGGCTATATCTATCATGAGGGCAAAGGTATGGAAAAGGATGATGTCGAGGCCTTTCAATGGGTTCACAAAGCAGCTCTTCAAGGCTGGGAACCGGCGCAGATCAGGCTTATCAGTATGTATCACAACGGCATAGGCGTAGAACATGACTATGCCGAAGCATTCAAGTGGTATCAAAAAGCTGTAAGCGTGGAGAATCTGGATCGCGAGCTGATCTGGGAAACAGTGTTTTATGATGAAGAGCTCCGTCAGGCATACCCCGAAGAATTGGTGGAAATGCTGAGTGAGATGTCCGAAGCGGGTTCAGCCTTTGCTGAGCTTATCCTGGGCGAGATGTATTATCACGGTCAGGCGGTGGATTCGGATTTTGAAAAAGCTCTTGTCTGGTATCGTAAAGCCGCCGCTCGGGGCTTGGCAGAAGCGCAGCTTTGCTTGGGCAGGATGTATCACCGTGGCGAAGGCGTCCAGCGAGATTATGCCGAGGCGGTGAAGTATTATCGCCAAGCTGCTGATGCAGGCTCATCTGATGCGCAATATGTGCTGGGTATGATGTATTATCATGGCGAAGGCGTAAAGCAGGATTATGCCCAGGCTCACAAATGGTTCCTCAAAGCGGCAGATGCCAAGAACGAGGTTGTGGAGTATTATCTGGGTCTGATGTATTTTCATGGGCAAGGTGTGAAGCGGGACTATAACGAGGCGGCAGAGTGGCTGGGAAAAGCTTCTGTCAAAGGACATGCGCCCGCACGCTATCTGCTTGGTCTCATGTATGAGGATGGCTTGGGTGTAGAGCGGGATCGCACCGAGGCTGCCAGATTGTTCCGTTGGGCTATTGAGGACGGCTATGCCAGATCGCGGCGTAGTTTGGATTCAACCGATTCTGACGAGCTGAAGCGCTATCGCAAACAGGCTGATCAGGGAGATGCAAAAGCGCAGTACAACCTGGCGGTTTGCTATCATCTCGGTCAGGGTGTTCTCCAGAATGATGCCGAAGCTCTCAAGTGGTACCAAAAAGCCGCAGCGCAAGATCACGCTCAGGCACAGTGTGATCTGGGTGCGATCTACAAATGGGGCATAGGTGTGCAGCAGGATGACGCTGAAGCCCTGAATTGGTATCGCAGGGCGGCAAACAATGGATTGGCCATGGCTCAGTATTATCTGGGCTATATCTATTATGAGGGACGGGGCGTACAAAGGGACGAAGCGGAAGCTTTTCAGTGGCTCAGTGAAGCCGCTCTGCAGGGGAATGCCTCTGCGCAATACCGCCTTGCTACCATGTATCACAGCGGTACCGGTGTGGAAGAAAACAGCTCTGAAGCACTTCGGTGGTGCCGCAGAGCTGCAGAGCAGGGCTTGGAAGATGCCCTGTATTGGCTGGGTGGCTTCTACAGATGGCCTGAAGGCGGAGATGATATTTATGAGGCGCTTAAGTGGTTACGTAGAGCTGCTGAGCAAGGTCATGCCTATGCACAGCTTGATTTGGGAGCTATGTATGATGAAGGAGATGGAGTAGAGCAGGATTATACAGAGGCGGTGAAGTGGTACCAGATGGCTGCTCTGCAAGGACTCCCTGCGGCACAGTATAGGCTGGGCGAGATGTACCGTGATGGCATAGGAGTGGCTAAAGACAATGAAGAGGTATATTTCTGGCTGCTACTCGCTTCCGATACTATGTGGGTGGCGGAAGAGTTGCACGACACGGCACAGAAGCTGACTATCGAGCAAAGAGCACGGGTGTGGGTTAGGGCTAAGGCCCTTGACCAGTAGTGAGTTGTGAGTTTTTGCGTGTTACTCTTAAAATACGTGTCCATTCTCGTTCATTCATGGGAAAATAGAAAGGAGAAACTTATGAAGAAGATACTGATAGTAACACTGCTGCTCTGCAGCATTATCTTATCGACAGCCTGTGCTGCCAATGTCAAGAAGCCAGCACCAGAGGCACCGGAGGCTCCTGTGGCACCGGTATTTAAATCACCCAAAGCTGCAGATGACGCAGAGTCTCTGTATTTGAAGGGCAAAGCCTTTTATGAAGGTGATGGCGTGGATCGAGACTATTCCGAAGCCATCAAATGGTTCCGTCAAGCCGCAGACCTGGGGCATGCCAAGGCACAAAGCGTTTTAGGCGATATCTATTGCTTTGGCAAGGGAGTATCAGAGGATAGTTATGAAGCTCTTAAGTGGTATCGCAAGGCTGCCGAGCAGGAAGATGCAGGCGGACAGTGCGGTCTGGGACGCATGTACAACTGGGGCAGCGGTGTCGAGCAGGATGATTTTGAATCCTTGAGATGGTACAAGAAAGCCGCAGCACAGGGCAGCGCCGAAGGAAATGCCCAGGTGGGCTGCTATTATGAACAGATCGAAGACGATCCCACCGAAGCCGCCAAATGGTATCGCATCGCTGCCGATAAGGGACATCCGGATGCACAGTATTGGCTGGGACTGCTTTACGAAACTGGCAACGGGGTGGAGATGGATGTTCTCGAGGCTCTCAGGCTCTATCGCAGAGCGGCAGAACAGGGGAATGCCTATGCTCAGTGGCAATTGGGCTTCTCTTACGCCAGAGGCTTGGGCGGTGATCCAAACTACGAAGAAGCCTATTACTGGCTCTATCTCGCCGAGGAAAACGGGATCGGAGAAGGATTTTCTGACTTTGGCAAAGATGACGTGTCCGAGTATCTCTCACCGGATCAAATAGATAAGATTGAGGATAGAGCGGAGCAGTGGATTAAGGATAATACAAAAGAGTAGTTGAGATTTGGCCTTAGCACTATTTCTTTTGTAAGAGAGTCTGCATGAGCCTACTCCAACTGGAGGGGTTCATGCAAGACCACGTTTGACGAGAAACAACAGTCTCACAGCTTATGAGCTCTATCCAAGAAAAATGTCAGACTCCTTATATGATCAAACATATATTCAAATAAAGGTATTGACAAAAAAACGATCTTGTTTTCCAATGCACCCAATGTCGTTTATATAAAAGTCCATTCTGGAGGAACGATGATGAAGATACGTTATTTATTGGTAAGCTGGAATGATATCCAGTTACAGCCCCGGGAGATCCCGAAGCTGCGGGGGTTCTTTGCCCATAAGTTTCCAGACTTACCACTGTTTCACAATCACACCCAAGAGCAGGGTTTTAGCTATGCAGCACCCAGGATTCAGTATCGTCTCATTGATTTCCATCCTACGCTTCTGGCCTTTGGCGAAGGCATTGATTTGCTCAAAAAGGTGTTTATGGAAGTAGACGAGCTGGAGATCAATGGCCGCACCCTGCGCTCCAACGAGCGGGAAATCTCGCTGCGAGAAGAAGATTTTGGCCGCTGTGAAGAATATCAACAATACCGCTTTGTATCTCCTTGGATGGCCTTAAACCAAGAAAACCACAAGCTCTACGACTCTTACAACGACTTTGAGCGTAAACAACTGCTAAAGACTATCCTCAAAAATAACCTCAAAACACTCTCCAAAGCCTTTGACTACTGGATCCCCGATGTGGAAAACCTCAACGTGGATGGCTGGTTCAGAGGTTTAAATGTAAACTTTCACAACCAAGTTATGCGCTGCTTTCTTGGTGACTTTACTACCAACTTTCATATCCCCCAATACTTAGGGCTGGGTAAACAAAGTGCCCGCGGCTTTGGGGTGGTATCTAAACAACAGGAGGAAAGATGATCAATAAGATCTATGCCCTGCATCCTCATATCCCACCGGCGATCATAAGCAAATTTGAAAATGCCTATGACCTCAGGATTGAGCCCATCAAGGATGGCAAGGTAATCACGCTTTGCTTTGAAAGCCAGGATGATGGCTTCAAGCTAACTAAATCATATCTCTCGGACTATGATTCTGCGCTCAACCTCACAGACACCTTCTTTCGCAATGCTTCAGCAAACACAGTCTCTGAATTTCCCAGCTTGTATGTTAGCGAAGCAGACATGAAGGAGGATGGGGCTTATTCCACCGGGTCTAAGTCGTATAACAAAATACTACGAATTCTGAAGAACAATGCTGGGATTAACCCCAATCTTCAGGCTTTATTGGAATTCTTTACATCCCAATCAGATGAAGTCTTTGCGGCGGTGGATCAGTATCTAAACAATCAAAACAAGACGCTATTTATCCTGAGTTTAGAGATTGATGACCTCAGCATTGGGGAATCGCCCTATTATGCAAGCATTCGTGCCAAGGCTGCGCAAGATTATTATAAGGACTTCTACACGCTGGGAGATAAAACGGTTGAAGGCGATGACCTTGTCTGCAGTATGTGTTTCCAGCGCAAAAACAAGCTCTGGGGCTATGTGTCGATCTATAACTTTTATGCTTCCAAGACAGATATTGCTCCCATTGCCGGGGGCATGAAAAAGGAACAGGCTCACAACAACTATCCTGTCTGTCCGGAATGTGCTAAAAAGCTGGATCAGGTAAGGCCCGTGGTGGATCAGTATTTTGCCTTTAGGTTTTGTGACTTTGATTATTTTTTGATTCCAGAATACATTGGAGGCTCGTCTGAAAAAGATGCCATGGATCTGATTATCGAGATCATGGTGAGCCAATACTCCGCTCAACCTGGGGAAATGTTAAAAACGAGGCTGGGCTCTTTCACACTGGGAGAGCGCAGGAAGATAGTGGACAGCAATTCAAAAGAGGTGTTTGACTATCTGGCGGAAACCAAGAATACAGTGGCATACACCATGCTTTTCTATGCTAAGAGTAATGCTGAGTTTAAGCTGCTCTCTTCCGTGGAAAACGTCTTTCCCAGTCAGTTTCAGGAAATCTTTGTAGCCAAAGAAAAGGCGGAACGTTATACCATCTTCAAGGGTATGCCTGGCAAAAAGGGAGAAGAAGACTATGATCTAATCTTCAGATTTGATCTCTTAAGGGAATTTCTGCCCGTAGCAAGTAAACTTGATGGGGATTTTTCCAAAGCGTTTTTGGAGACTACCAGGTCAATCTTTAAGCAAGAGCAGGTGTCTTATAGTTATTTGCTGCAAAGGATCGTCGCTGTCATCCGAAAGAGGTTTGCAAATGAGCAAGAGAGTGATGGGGGCTATCCCACCAAAATGACAACGCTGAGAGCCTTTTTGATCCTGAAGTTCCTTTACTATTTAGGATGCCTAAACCCAAATATATATAAAGTTCATAAGGAGGTTACCGTGAACGTTCTCTATGAAGTATTCTTCGCAGAACACCGAGATTTCTTTGATACCAATGCAAAGAAGAGCGTGTTTATGACCGGCGTGTTGACCCAACATCTGTTGGATATCCAGTTTACAGATAGAAATGCCGCACCATTTAGAAAAAGGCTTAATGGCTTGAAGTTGAATCCCACATTAGTTACCCGGATTTACACCGAAGCCATAGAAAAGCTGACTCAGTATGACAAAAACTATTATCATGAGCTGCAGAGTGACATTGCCAAGTTGATGATCACAGGTGGATTGGAAGAGCTTTCCAACGATGAGATCAGCTACATTTTCACTTTGGGCATGACCCTAAACAAACAGTTTAAAACCAAAAAACAAGAAGAAACAGAAAATAAGGAGTAAAAACCATGTCTGAAATTAAAAGAACAGAAATCCTCTTTCTCTATGACGTGCAAAATGGCAATCCCAATGGGGATCCTTCTGATGAGAACAAGCCGCGTATAGACGAAGAAACTGGTCAAAACATTGTAACCGATGTTCGCTTGAAGCGGACCGTGAGAGACTATCTCTTCAATTATGAGGGCTATAACAAAGATGGTGTAGAAGACATCTTCGTGCGGCAAACCTTTGTGGATGACGATCCGGAAAAGGGTTTGAAGGATGGGATCAGCAGGGCCAAAACTTACAAAAACGATGCTACAAAGGTCCTGGAAGCCTGCATAGACGTGCGTCTTTTTGGTGGCGTGATCCCTTTGGACAAGTCCTCCATTACCTTCACCGGCCCCGTGCAGTTTAAGATGGGCAGATCCTTGCACAAGGTTCAGCTCCAATACATCAAGGGCACCGGTGCTTTTGCCAGCAAAGCAGGGCAGAAACAACAAACCTTCCGCGAAGAGTATATCTTGCCCTATTCCTTCATTGCCTTCTATGGCATCATCAATGAAAATGCTGCCAAACACACCAAACTCAAAAATGAGGATATTAAGATGCTCAAGCAAGGGCTCTGGAATGGCACAAAGCAATTGATCACCCGCTCCAAGATGGAGCACAACCCCAGACTGCTGCTCACTCTTACTCATGATTCTCCCAATTTCTTCATCGGCGAACTGGATAAATATATCAAACTGAAGTCAGAAAAGAGGGATGAAGAATTGAGAAATGTGACCGATTTCAGCTTGGATATGGGTAGTTTAAGAGCAAGAATCGACAGCTTGGAACAAAAACCCCAAGTAGAGATCTACAATCATGATCCTCTGCTCGTGCTTGAGGCTTGGTAGGGTGTGACAATCTGCAAGGAGTGCTTATGACACCCACCAAAGTTCTTTGCTTTGAGTTGTTTGGAGACTATGCGCAGTTTCGGAAGTTCTTTACCAACATGTCTCCCCTCAGCTTCTCCATTCCGCCCAAAACTGTGCTTATGGGTATCATCGGTGCCATGCTGGGAGTGGATAAGGCAGAAAATCCAGAATACTTCACGCCGCAGGATAGCTTTTTGGCACTCAGATTGATGAATCCTGTAAAAAGGACTCGTATCGCACATAACTACCTCAAGGTCACTTCTGCGAGGCATCTGTATGATTATGACCAACACAAGCCCACCAATGTGGAGTTTCTCAAAGATGTCAGATACCGTCTCTACTTCTCTTGCCAAGATGAAGAGAAGTATCTAAAACTAAAATCCAAATTAGAACAACATCACAGCCATTACACCATCTCTTTGGGCATCAGTGGTTGTTTGGCAAATTATGAATATCTGGGTGAATATGAGCTTGAGCCCCTAGAGTCCAAGACAGTCACTCTGCTTCACTCTGTAATTCCTACAGCAAGCATTGAAGAGCTGATCATAGATGAACCCTTGAACCTGCAGAAAGTAGTGATGCCCACTTTTATGAACAATGATAGGGAAGTGCAGAGCTATGATGAGGTGCTGTTTGAGCAGAATGGCAAGCCCATCAGCATCAAGATCAAGGATGCCTACTACAAGGTAAAGACCCTAAACGATGTAATCCATGGAATATAGGCTCTATTCACATCCTGACACATTGCTCAAGGATCACTTGCATCTGGTGACGAAGATCGGCATGGATAGGTTTTTGCACAACAACATATTCATGGAATATGAAACCCTGATGCGGGTGATCCTTGCTTTTCATGACATCGGCAAAGCATCAAGCCATTTTCAGGGCTATCTATTGCGGTCAGAGCCAAGATCAAAGCTGACTCGTCACAGCGAGTTCTCCTCAATCTGGGCTTATCTTTACTGTAGCGAAGTGTTGCGGCTTGACGATTTTGAGTGTCTGGCTGCCAAAATCTGTGTAGGCTCTCACCATAAAGACATGGAGAATATGGACGATGCTTTGGTAGGTAATCTTGAGGATGCTGACCTGGAGCAGATCAATGAAGCGGTGGATTATCAGGAGCTAAACGGTGTCTTGAGTGATTTGGGCATTGATGCTGAGCTTTCTGCTGCTTTGTTTTCCAAGTTTTCTTCCTTAAAGGCTCCGCTTAGCAGTATGAGGAGGGTGAAGTCAAGTCTGAGCTTGAGACACTGGTTAGTGCTAAACTACCTCTTTTCCATCCTGATCTGGGCGGATAAATATGCGGCGATCTTTGAGCAAGAGCCGACAGGAGCAGACGGCGATCTCTGGCAGACAGAGTATCTGGATACCTTTGTCAACAAGCTACCAGCGAAAGACAATGTCATCGGCAGGATTAGAAGCAGGGCTTATCAGGATTTGAGCAATAGCTTAGCTGAATCTACCAATCTCTATTCTGTCAATCTCCCCACCGGAGCAGGCAAGACGATCAGCTCGTTGAAAGTGGCTATAGAGCTTAGGCGGAGGCGTCCTGAGCTGCAAAGGATCATCTATTGCCTACCCTTTACCGCCATCATAGACCAAAACCAAAAGGTTTTCGAGGACATCTTGAAGACCAGTGGGATAGAACCCAAGCCGGAGTATATCTTGGCTCATCATCACCTTGCGGAACCTGCTTTCAAAAAGGATGATGAGTATAGCGAGGATGAGGCTATCTATCTGGTGGAGACTTGGGAAAGCGAGCTGATTGTCACCACCTTTGTGCAGGCCATGGCTTCTTTCCTGAGCGTGAGAAACTCCACTCTGAAACGCTTCCACCGCTTGGCAAACTCTATCTTCATCTTGGACGAAGTGCAGAATATCCCTCATCACTATTGGCCATTTTTGAAAGACGTACTAAAAGAGCTGGCTGAACAGCTCAACTGCGTGATCATCTTAGTGACGGCGACGTTGCCTATGATTCTTGATGCCGGCGATGGCATGAAAGAGCTCGCCACCCAAAAAGATGAATGGTTTAGGGCTTTGAACCGCATTAGCTTGGATACGAGTAACTTCGGCCACAATTTGAAGGATACAATCGAATTAAACGATCTGGCGGATGCTATCTTGGATGATATTAGAGAAAACGATAAGCTCAATCGACTGGTGATCTTGAACACCATCCAAAGCTCGCTTGATCTCTACGAAATGCTGAAAAACTCTGGTGAAGTGCCCGAATCCAAGTTGCTCTACATCTCATCCAATGTGATCCCCTTGCACAGGCTGCAGATCATCAAGCAAATTAAAGACAATCCTCAGCAAGGCTTCGTCATCGTTTCCACCCAAGTGGTAGAAGCTGGCGTGGATATAGATGTAAACGTAGTGTATCGGGATTTGGCTCCATTGGATAGCATTATCCAAGCCTCGGGACGCTGCAACCGCAACGATTCTCAGCAGCAGTCAATCGTGAAAATCTTCCAGCTTGCCAAAGACGGTAAAGCCTATTGGAGTTATATCTACGACCAGACTTTGGTACATGCGACGTTGGACATCTTGGGAGATTATTCCGCCCAAATCCCTGAATCACAGATAGCGGAACTCACGCAAAAGTATTATCTTGCACTCCATAAAAGGACATCAAAAGATAAATCCAACGATCTGCTAAGCTGGCTTACGCGTTTTGATCTGAGTAGTGCTTTGGACTATCATCCCAAAGCAAACCCAGATGCATTTCACCTGATAGACGAAAGACCAATGCAGGCCGTATTTGTCGGATATGATGAACGAGCACAGGAACTCTCAGATGAGTATCTTAGCTACCTAAAAGATGAGATGAGCGATCCCTACGAGAGAAGAGGCAAACTAAAGGACGTGCTCAGGCGCATGGGGCCATATATGATCAGCGTTCAGTGTGACAAACTCAAAACCGATGACCCCATTTTCATAGTAGGAAAAGACAGCATCTGCCTCTATTATAACCTCAAAACCGGCTTTAAACGAGAAGAAAACCAAGCGGACTATATCTTTTAGAGCACTATGGAACTCTATCTCAACACCTACGGCAGTTGGCTCAAGAAAAAAGATGAGATGTTTGAGCTGGGCGTAGAGGGCAAGAAGGTCAAGCTCTCTCCGCTGAAGATCTCTTCCATCGTCATCTCCAATGCCGCTTTGATCAGCACGGATGCCATCGAACTGGCGATGGAGCACAATATCGACATCGTGTTTCTGGATAAGTATGGCGATCCCTATGGGCGGGTGTGGTTTCCCAAGATTGGCAGCACCGTAGCCATCCGCAGAAAGCAATTGGAAATGCTCACCGATGCGACTGGCTTGCAGTTTATCAAGGAGCGGATCGTCCTCAAGATCATGAACCAGCATCGGTTTATCAAAAAGCTGCTTTCCAAGAGGGAGATAGAGCCGCAATCATTTCAGGCAAAGCTGGACAGCATGCGAGATTCTGCTATCAAGGTGATGGAGGCTGAAGGCACGCTGGACGAGCTTTCCGGCTCCTTCATGGGCTGGGAGGGCACGGCGTCCAAAAGCTATTTTTCCATCCTGGCCGAGCTCATCCCAGAGGTGCATAGGTTTGCGGGGCGCAGCTATAGACCAGCCAAAGACGCCTTCAATGCCATGCTAAACTATGGTTATGGCATCCTCTATTCCAAAGTGGAGCGGGCTCTGGTCATCGCCGGTCTTGATCCGTATATTGGCCTTTTACACTGTGACAACTACAATAGAAAGTCCTTTGTCTTCGATTTCATCGAGCCCTACCGCATCCTGATCGATGAACCGGTGTTCTATATCTTCTCACGACATAAGTTTGATCCCAGCCACATCGAACCCATCCACAAGGGAGTGGTGCTCACTACGGCGGGAAAGAAGTTTTTGGCACCTCTGATCTTGGAACATTTTGACACCGTCATCCGCTATCATGGCAAAAACCGAAAGCGTATAGATATGATCCGTAGCGACGCCCACGCCTTTGCCAATTATATCATAAAGAGAAGAAAGAGTTATCTGGATAGCACGGTGGCAACCAGGCTGGATAACTTTTTAAGCTCTAAAGACATCGAAGAAGAGGAGGAGTAATGCTCACCTGGGTAATGTACGACATCGTGGAAGATAAACCCCGCACCAAAGTGGCAAAAGCATGTGAGAAAGCCGGTATCTATCGGGTGCAATACTCCGTCTTTCTGGGAGATTTGAACAAAACGCAGAGAAAGGAACTGAAGTGCATCATTGAAGAGCTCATCGATGCAGAAACTGATAAGGTCTATATCTTTCCCATGTGCAAAGAAGACTTCTTGGCTTGCGAGCTGATGGGACAAGCCTTTGATCCAAAACTCATTACAGACGAAGTGAAAGCCTTTTTTATATGAACGACTTTACCTATATCACGCCCTCAGAAGTGATGGAATACCTCTTTTGCCCACGCTTTGTTTACTTTCTCAACGTGATGAGAATAGATCAACACGAGCATCGCCGCGCTCTGGTGAATAAGGGCAGAGAGATACACGCACTCAAGTTAGTGGAAAACAAAGACTACCTGAGGAAAAAGATCGGTGCCGTCGACAAAGCCCTGGATGTCTATATGTCCAGCGAAAAGCTAAGGCTGGTGGGCAAGGTAGATGAGGTGCTATTCTTGGAGGATGGCACCGCTGCACCACTGGACTATAAATATGCCTACTGGGAAGATAAAATCTATAAAACCTACAAATACCAACAAGCCCTGTATGCCCTTCTGGTCATGGAAAACTTTGATGTCAAGGTAGATAGGGGCTTCATCGTCTATATACGCAGCAAGAATAAACTCGTTGAGCTGCCGATAACTCAAAAAATCTGCGATAAAGCCAAAATAATGCTTGACGAAATCTTTGAAATTATAAATCAGTCATACTATCCAAAGGCAAGCAGAAACCAGAGGAAATGCGAAGACTGCACCTACCGAAATCTCTGCAGTTCCTAAGGCAGATTTATCGGTTTTGCTTGTTGCCCTATAGCTCTTTACAAGTCGTATAGCGTGTTTTTGCCTTACCCGAGAGTGCAAAAATGACTATTTTGTCGTTAAGAAGGCACTGGATTACCCCAAATCACGCCTTCTGAGATTTCGGGTTATCTTACTATCCGTGAGGCAAATACATAACCATTGCTCTTTTACCCACCCATCCAACACAACAAGGATTGAAACAGGTTTTGAGGTATCTGTCCCACTGTTTCTGCATGAGCTTTTACCCACCCATCCAACACAACAAGGATTGAAACTGTCAACATACTCAAGAGAAAACGAAACTCTATACCTTTTACCCACCCATCCAACACAACA
>JAKQWO010000016.1 GCA_029561955.1 Candidatus Cloacimonadota bacterium | reverse complement strand
CTAAGGTGATGGTCTGTTTTTCCATGATGGGCTCCTGTGTTTTGATGGAACCAATATAATAGACGTATCTAATTTGTCAAGAACTATTTACATATATTTTGTGTCCATTTTATGCGCTTCTATGTGCAACGGTCTTCCTCTTCCTCTTCCAGCTCCAAAATATCCATTTCCAACAGCGCACTGGCCTCCTGTTCGGGTAACTCCTCCACTTTCTGCAGCTTGGATTGGATCATCCGGGTGCGCGTGCCCACCAAGGTGTCCAGATCGCTGCTCACGCCGGCAATCCTTTTCTGTGCAGATTCCAAAACACCGCCAAAGCGGCTAAACTGCGTCTTCACGGCGCCCAAAAGCTTCCACACTTCGCTGGAGCTTTTCTGGATCGCCAAGGTCTTGAAGCCCATCTGCAGGCTGTTTATGTAGGCTCCCAGAATGGTGGGGCCGGCCAGCGTAATCTGATATTCACGTTGCAGTTCCAGCACCAATTGCGTGTTTTGCAGCAGCTCGGCGTAGAGGCCCTCCGAGGGTAGAAACATGATTGCCCAATCCGTGGTATTGGGAGGGTCTATATATTTGTCCCGGATGGTTTTGGCGTTGCTTTTAACGAAGTTGTAGAGCTCCTTGCGGGCGCTGGTGATTTTGGCCATATCTGCCTCATCATAGGCTTCAAGCAGCTTTTCATAGGGTGCCAAGGGAAATTTGGAATCTATGGGCAGATATAAAGGCTTGCCACTCTCGTCCTTACCGGGAAGGCAGATGGCAAATTCGACCCTTTCGCTGGAGTCTTGCTTGATCTGGACATTGGCCTCATATTGCTGAGGGCTGAGGAAGGAGCTGAGCAGCGCCTCCAACTGGATTTCGCCGATGATGCCCTTGGCTTTCACGTTGGTAAGCGCATTCTTGAGGCCGCCCACATCTTTGGCCATATTGGTCATCTCGCCCAAGCCGGTGTGCACTTTTTCAAGCTGATCCTGCACCTGTTTGAAGGATTCGGCCAGGCGAGTGTTCAGCGTCTTCTGCAGCTTTTCATCCACGGTTTGGCGCATCTCTTCCAGTTTCTGGCTGTTGCTGTCCTGAAGTCTTTCCAATCTCTCTTCCACCGTTTTGCGCAGGATTTCCAGCGAGTTGCTGAGCTCTAAGCGGTTGTCCCTTAGGTTTTTGTCCAGCTCAGTTTTGAGGGCGGAAAAGCTGTTCATCAACTCCGACTTATGGTTTGAAAGATCATTCCTGATCGTGGTGGAAAGTCGATCCAATTCCTGTTGCATCATAGAGATCAGTCGATCGGTGTCTGCCTTTGTATTTGGTTTTTTGAGCAGGCTGATGATGAGGTTGATCAGCACTGCCACCAAGGTGATAATGATGAGCGTCAATTCCATGCTTTGCCTCCTTTTGTGATTCGATCATGGAGTTGCAAGATAAATAAACAAACGGTAATTGTCAAACGAAATAAAGCGATTCAGGGTTCGGGGTGGATTATGACAGCGTTCATGCGGTATCAGTCAAGTGCAGCAGTAGCCAAATTCCTCTTTGTTTTTAGCTCCACAGCTCTTATCCTATCTAAAAGAGCAAAACGTTTTGCGGAGTTTTTAGACATGAACAAAAGATTACTGATAGCAACCGGAGGCGGGGACTGTCCGGGCCTCAATGCGGTGATCAGAGCCATAGTCAAGCGTGCTTATCAAGAGCAGGGCTGGGAGGTTTTGGGTAGTCTCGATGCCTTTAACGGGCTTTTGAGCGAGCCGATGCAACTGATGGATCTGAACTTGGAAACCGTGGCTGGAATCCACGTCAAAGGCGGTACCATCATCGGCACCACAAACCGCGGAGGCCCTTTCCATTGGCCTGTGCAGCGGACTGATGGTACTTGGACTACTAAAAACAGGTCTAAGGAGATGATGCAGATCTTGAGAGACCTCAATATCAGCGCCGTGATCAATATCGGCGGAGATGGCTCACAGCGCATTTCTCAGCGGCTTTTTGAGATGGGATGCCCCATCATCGGCGTTCCCAAAACCATAGACAACGACCTTTCGGAGACGGACTTCACCTTCGGCTTCCAAACGGCTGTGGATGCGGCTACCGACGCCGTGGACAAGCTGGTTTCCACCGCAGCGAGTCATCACCGGCTGCTGATTTTGGAGGTGATGGGGCGCTATGCCGGTTGGATCGCTCTGCATGCGGCCATCGCTGGCGGCGCAGAGGTGTGTCTCATCCCCGAAATCCCTTACGACATCCACAAGGTCAAAGAGGCGATAGACAGGCGTTTGGCTTCCGGCAAGAAGTTTGCCAATCTGGTGATCGCCGAAGGTGCCAAGTCCAAAGGCGGAGAGATGACATTTGTGGAAAGCGAGACGCCCGGTGCCATGAAGATCAAACTGGGTGGAGCCGCATTCAAGCTATCTCGGGAGCTCAAAGAAGTAGGCGTGGAGATGGAGATCAGGGAGACCATCCTGGGGCATCTGCAAAGAGGTGGACGCCCCAATTCCTTCGACCGCGTGCTGGCTACCTCGATGGGCGTGAAAGCCTTTGATATGGTGCTCAAGCAAGAATGGGGGCATATGGTGTCCTATCGCCATCCCAATATGGTCTCGGTTCCCATCAAGAATGCGGTGAGAAAGTATAATCTGATCGACTTGGATTCCGATCTGGTGAGAACAGCCAGAGGCGTGGGAATATCTTTGGGAGATTAGCCCTAAGCTACGGTGGATTCAGCGGATAAAGCTGAGCAAAGGCCTATCGGTTCCACCCCAATAGGCACGATCGTCCGGTAAGAAGATAGCGGCATGAGGCCGGCTATTTCTCTATATTGCAGGCGGTTTACTCTTCTTCAGGCTCGTCGTATAGAGTAGGGTCTATCATTATCCTGCCGCAATTTTCGCAGTAGATAATGCGGGAAAAGAGCTGCAGTTCGATGCGAATCTGGGGTCTGATCATAAATCCACAAGCACCGCAAGAGCCGTCTTTGGTGAAGGATACAGCTAGGTTGCCCATGTTTTTGATCATGTTGCCATAGTGTTTGATGATGTTTGTGGGCAGGGTGACGGCGAGCTTGTTGCGCTCGGCTCTGTTTTCCTCGATCTGGGATTCCAGCTTGTCTATCTGGGCTCTGAGAGCGCCTTCCTGACCTCGCTTTTCGTCTTCGGCTTTGGCAAGATTGTCTTTTGCTGCCTGGATGCGCTCTTTAATCTCGTTTTCCTGATCCATCAGTACCAGTTGCTGGCTTTCCAGTTCCGAGACCTTTTCGCTCAGATATGCGATCTCGCTATTGAGAGCTTTGTATTCTTTATTTGTTTTGATTTCAGAGAGTTGTCTGGCATACTTGTCGATCTGGCTATTGGCTTGTTGGATGTCGGCATCAATGGCACGCTGAGCTTTGTTGAGTTCCGCTCTCTCGCTTTCCACCGCCAACAGGTCTGAAGTGGCGGCATCCACAGATTCCATGATCTTGGCAAGCTGTTTGGGCAGTTCGTTTTGCAGGACGCGGAAGCGGCCTATCTTGTCATCATATTTTTGCATTGTGGAAAGGGTCTTAAGTTGATTCTTTATCAAGCTTCCTCCTCAAATAAAAGGCTGATGTCCAAAGAGTTGTATGAATGTGTCATAGCACCGCTGGAGATGAAGTGCACTCCGGTGCTGGCATATTTTTGGATGTTTCTCACGTTGACGCCGCCGGAAACTTCGAGCTCCACTTTGTCGGCGTATTTTTTCACGGCAGATTTGATTTTGGCGATGGACATATTGTCCAGCATCACTCGGTCTGCTCCGGCTTTCACTGCCTCGTCAAGCTCTTGGAGATCGGTCACTTCCACCTCAATCTTGTAAGATGTGTTACGCTCTTTCACGCGTCTGACCGCTTCCGTGATGCCTCCGCAGGCGCGGATGTGATTTTCCTTGAGCAAGATCATGTCAAAGAGGCCAAAACGGTGATTGTGCCCACCTCCGATCCTCACGGCATACTTTTCCAGAGCCCGCAAGCCGGGAGTGGTTTTGCGGGTATCCAAAAGCTTGGCGTCTGTGCCGGCCATGGCGTCTACCATGGTTTTGGTGGCGGTGGCGATGCCGCTGAGCCTTTGCAGGAAGTTGAGGGCTACTCTTTCTCCTTTGAGGATGCTGCTGGCGCGGCCGTCTATCTTCATGATCTCATCGCCGTATTCCACCAAATCGGAATCCTTGCGATAGAGGGTGATTTTAATCTCTTTATCCACTATTTTGAAGACACGGGCTGCCACATCTACACCCGCAACTACACCGGAAGCCTTGGCCACCATGAAGGCGGTGGCGCTCACGGCATCCAGATCCAAAGAATCTGTGGTGATGTCCCCGTGGCCTATATCTTCCGCTAAAGCTTTTCTGAGCAGTTCGTCATAATTCATAGAAAATCCTCCCAAAAAACAAGGCACTCGCACCACATGCTAATGCCTTAATCTCCAAGCCCTTATTGCTTCTTACTGGTATGCTTTTTATACACATAAATTCTTATTTCCTCATAAAGTGATCAAAATCATGGATAAGGCAATCTTGTCAAGCGCAAATTGAAAATTGCTCATCTACAGTTAGTTTTACCTGTTTCAAAGACCGGATATCCCGCCTGATTTGAGCTGGAGAAATGCTGCACTCTGGTTGAAGCCCGAAACAGCAGCGGCGGCAATGCGTTTTTTGTTTGCTTACGGCGGTTCAGCGACCGCCCGCACATATTGGTCGCTTCGGCTACCGCCCTTGCTTACCCGCCCGGTGATTACTCGGTGCCACTCGGGAAAAACCCGAGTATCACCGTGGTATCGCCCTGCGGCTGAGTAAGAGCGAGGTGAGTCAGGATCAGCTAAACAGGCTGAGGAAAATCTCCTGCATTGTCCGCGGTAAAATGCTTTCACTTTTTTCTTGACAGTTTTGCACTATCATCTGTTATGGCATTCTCAATAAATAACACATAAAGGAAGGAAGAACCATGCTCACCATAGACTGGAAAGAACGGTTGGACAGTGACACAAAAGACTATCTCACCAACAAATTGCCGAATGAGGACTACGATTTTGACATCATTTTCAATGCCTATCCCGAGCGCGTGAGCGGCAAGATTCCTTCGGAAGTGATCAACTTCGTGAGTGCGAGCATAGTCACTCAACTGGGTAAAAAACATGCCAAATACGTCCCCTTTTATCTGCATCTTTGGGATAAAAAGGGAGAATATGGGCGCAGTGCCTTCATTGTGATTCTTAGCAGGCTTTTCCGTAAGGCACCTGCGGTTTATCTGGAAGTGCTGGAACACGCCATGGTAAATGCCAATCCCACCGAGATATCCTCGCTTTTAGAGCGGGTGATGCTGCCGGTTTTGCGCAAGGACATTCCGAAGTTTCTGCCGCAAGTATTTACCTGGAATGAGCATAAAGACCCTGAAGTCCGCAAGGCCAGCGTGAACTTGCTCATCAAGCTGATGCGGCGCAGACCGGATGTCATTCCCCAGATTATTGACCATTTCACTGCTCTGTGGCTCAGGCCACTGGGAGCGGATCAGGCAAACCACGTCGTACTTTTCAAAGCTATTCGAAAGATTGATCCTGAGGCATACAGTCAGGTTTGGAGCGATTTTGGGCACCAGCGTGACCCTGAGATCGTGGAGATATTGACCGGCACCCTGCAACACTGGGAGCCAGGAATCGACGGATTTGTAGAGATTTGGACCAAAAGCGGCAACGCCAGGGTAAAGAAAGCCGGGCTTTCCGCCATGCGCATGCTGCAAAAGAAGAAGAAAAGCAAAAAGTAATGGATTTAAGCATTTACATCACCGCCATGGGCATGGAAAGGATCCAGAAACGGATTGTTCATCTGATGAATGAAAGGCCGGAAGTGATCCAAGCCGTAGCTGTGGCCCGAGAATTTGGAGACCTTTCCGAGAATGCAGAGTATAAGGCAGCCCGTGAAAGGCAGAGAGCGATTGACTCAGAAATAGACTACCTGAGGCGTCGTGCCAGCGTGCTTAAAGTGATAGACCCCAGCAACTTTCCCAAGGATAAAGTTCGCTTTGGCAGCACCTGCGAGACGGAGGATTTGGAGACCGGCGAAAAGGTTATCTTCCGCGTCGTGGGAGTGGATGAGCTCAACTTCTTGACCGATGAGGACTTTCAGCCCGTTTCAGCCATGTCTCCCATAGGTCAGGCTCTCTTGGGAAAAGCTGTGCAGCAAGTAGCTGTCGTGAAAGCACCTATGGGTGATCGACACCTCATGATTAAAGCGATTGTTTAAGATAAAATAAGAGATAAAAACGGAGACAACATGACAAAGAAAAAGGAAGCTAAGAAAAGCGGACTGCTCTACGAGAGGAAAAACTTCTTCAAGGAAGCGCCTCAGTCAGAGCATGAGGAAGCCTTCAAGTACGCAAAAGGGTTCAAGACCTTTTTGGATGAATGCAAGACCGTTCGCGAGACGGTGGCTTGGACAGAGAAGGTGCTCAAGAAGCACAAATTCACCACCTTGGATGCCAAAGCTGCCAAAGACAAGGTGTATACCATCTTTCGTGGCAAGACTATGGCCATGGCAATCTTGGGAAGCGAGCCCCTGAGCAATGGATGCAACATCGTTGGGGCTCATATAGATACCCCCAGAATTTACCTCAAACAAAACCCGCTCTACGAGGATGGCCCCAGTGGCATGCTCTGTGGCCGCACCCACTACTATGGCGGCATCAAGAAATACCAATGGGTTTCCACTCCCCTGTCCCTGCACGGTGTGGTGATCAAAGCCAACGGCGAAATCGTGGACATCAGCATCGGTGAGAAAGACGATGATCCCGTATTCGTCATCCCCGATCTGCTGCCTCACCTGGCACGTAAAGAGCAATACAGCAAAAGCTTGGGCGACGCTATCGATGCGAGCAGGCTCAACGTGGTCTTTGGTGGGATGCACGATCTGGACAAGGACGAGAAACACAGCCTCAAGCTCTACTGTGTCAAGCTTTTAAACGAGCGTTACGGCATTGACGAAAACGACTTCATCTCTGCGGAGCTGGAATTGGTTCCCGCAGGCAAAGCTCGTGATGCAGGCTTTGATGGCAGCATGGTTTTGGGTTACGGACAGGATGACAGAATCTGCGCCTACACCTCTTTAACCGCTCTCTTGGCCAATCTCAATGCCAAACCCAAGCGCACCATGATCGTCTACTTCTCAGACAAGGAAGAAGTGGGCAGTCAAGGCAATACAGGTGCTCAATCCGTGTTTTTACAAGACTTTGTCGCCTCTCTGCTCAGGCACAAGGGCGAAAGTGACAGTTCAACCAACCTTAGACGCACCATCATGAATTCCATGGTGTTATCTGCTGACGTCTCGGCAGCGGTCAATCCCAACTACCCTGGAGTTCACGAGCTTCAAAATGCCACCTTATTCAACCACGGCATCGCTCTTTCCAAGTTCACCGGCAGCGGTGGCAAATCCGGATGCAACGATGCCAATGCCGAGTTTGTCGCAAAGGTGATCCGCATCTTCAACCAAGCCGGTGTTTACTGGCAGATGGCAGAGCTGGGCAAGGTGGATGAGGGTGGTGGTGGCACCATCGCCTACATTTTGGCCAATCAAGGTGCAGAAGTAATAGATTGTGGCGTCGGCTTGATGGGCATGCACTCTCTCTATGAGTTATGCTCAAAAGCTGACTTGTACAACACCTTCAAAGGCTATAAAGCCTTTTTGGTAAACAACTAAAGCGTTATGTAATGAGGACACCATTATGAAAAGAATCATTATCCTTTTGGCGGTTGCGGTTTTGGTGTTAGGCGGCTGTGCGAGCAATCGAGCCATGCGAAACCAGCAACAGAAGACACAAGCCCTGGATGCCAGGCAAAGTAAGCAAGAGACAGATCTGGAGATGCTTCGCAAGGAATACCTCCAGATCAAAGAAAGGCTGGATGAGCTTACGTTGGGCTTTGACGAACATGAGCAGGTTATTCTGGCTATCGAACCCATGCAATATGAGCTGGAAGCCAATGCGGAAGACATGGCCTTTATGCAAGACCAGGTCGCTACTTTGGTAGACCGCGTGGCTGATGTGATCAACGATCAAAATTTGGCTACCCAAAGGCAGGCAGACCAGGCGGCAGAGATCGCCAGACTGCGTGAACAGGCCGAGCAAAACCTGACTGAGCTCATTGATCAGCAGATCGCCGACCTCAGGGAAGAGCTCAAACAGATCGAAAGCGATGCAGACTTTATCCTGGATGCCATTACCGACAACATTGCAGAGATCAAGCGTGAATCCGCCGTCAGCTCAGAATATGCCCTTTTGGAAGGCGAAAACGGACTCAATGCCCTCAAGGCAGATTTGGATGGCCTGCGTGAGATCGTGGTGGATTTGTATTCCGAATTCGCCGCCTCCGGCATGGTTGCCAGCGAGGAAATGGAGCAGCGTTTAGGCGAAGAATCCGGCAAAAGAGTGCAGATGATGGATGACATCCTCAAAAGAATCGCCACCGTGGAAGGTGAGCTCAGAGGAACCATGGGACATCGCACTGCCGCTGTGGATGAAGACCTGCAAGAGATCCGCGCCGATGTAGATCAATTGGAGCAAGAAGTCAGCACCCTGCGTGAAGAGCAGCTTTCTTCCATCGGAAACATCAAGACTGACGTCGCCACACTCAGACAGAAGGTGGAAAACGTCAGCAACAACGTGGGCGAAATCAGCTCTGATCTGGAAGCCGTGATCCAAGTGGAACGTGCCAAGAAAGAAAAGATTCGCCTGGCCGAAATCAAGGCCAAATACGATGCCGCACTCAAGGCCTACAGCAGGTTCAAACACGAAGATTCAATCCTCAAGTTTGAAGAATTCATCAGCCTCTATCCGGATGAAGAGCTCACTCCCAACGCCTATTACTGGCTGGCTGAAAACTACTACGCCGGTAAGAAATGGTCGACCGCTGCAGACATCTTCCAAGATGTGATAGATAAATTCCCCGAGCATCCCAAGGCCAGAGACGCCTATCTCAAGCTGGGAATGACCTATTACAACATGGAGATGAAGCAGCAGGCACGTGAGGTCTTCCAACTGATCAAAGACATGTTCCCCAAATACAGCCGCATGGATTTGGTGAATAGATACCTGCAGCTCACCGCAAACCTGTAAATGCACAAAAGCCTGTGGCTGTGTTGTTTGCTGTTGATCATTTCGATCAACATGCTCTGCGCTCTGTCTTCGGGACCAGCCGTCCGTGAAGCCAGCCGCAGCATCGTGCAAACGATAGACACGGGCGAGCCAATCTTTATCGAGATCAGGGCGGGACAGTTCAGCAGCGTCTTGGCCAACGAGGTCAAAAAGCAGCTCCTCGAGAAGGGAGCCGACCTGCGTGAGGCCGAGCTGGACTACTCTATGACAGCCCAAGACTCTCTGGAAGAATATGATTTTAGCCAGGCAAGAGCCTTGACGCAGCTCGGTTTGAAGCAAGCGCGTTTGATTCTGGTGGAGATGGAATTGGATTGGAAAACCGTCGAAGAACGTGGTTTCCTCTCCTATTCCTCTACCAGGATCCCGCTTTATCTCTTTAATATCAAACAGATAGCCCTGCCTTCAGGACAGCTCTTGAAGCTGGATTCCTTCTCCCAAGAGGCAGAGACCAGCACAGACAACCAAAAGACTGCCAAAGGCATCACCTGGTTTGAACCGATGCTGATCACGGCAGCGCTCGCCTCCATCATCTACCTACTCTGGACCACCCAATAAGCAATAAAAGGATCTCTCATGAAACTGCGATTAGTCATCATCTTGATAGTCATGGCCTTACTCATGTCCTGCGCCAAGACAGCCGTATATAAAAGTAGCGAAGAAAAGCTGGCCAAAGCCGATGAATTTTATGCCAAAAAGAAGTATGCCCGCGCCGCTGAACTGTATCAGGATGTCTATTTTGAGCGCTCCACCGCCCACACAGCCTATGCGCTCATGCGTCAGGCGGACAGCTATTTTGCCCTGAACAAGTTTGCCGAAGCGAGAGTGGCCTACGAAGAGTTCATCAACGCTTTTCCCAAGCATGAAGGTGCCTCCACTGCCATGTTCCAGTCTGCCCTCTGCATGTTGGAAGAGTCGCTCCCAGCGCAATATGACCAGGCTGAAACCATCGCTGCAATCAATGTTTTTCGCCGCTTTATCGAGAAATATCCCAATGACGAACGCTATCAAAGTGCCATTGAATACATCCGCAAAGGACAGAACAAGCTGATCGAAAAGCGCTATCGCAACGGCTACATCAGCTACATGATGAAGGATTACAGCGCAGCGCTGATGTATTTTGACGAAGTGACAGAGCTCGGAAATGAGAACGAGTGGGACAGACTTTCCCTCTATTACAGCGCCATCATCTGCAAGAAACAGGATCGCAGGGATGAGGCGAGAACCTTTTACCAGAGCCTGATCCAGAAATATCCCCAAAGCAAAGAAGCCAAAAAGCTTTCCAAGACTTTTGCCAAATACTGATCCCAGCCGCCCCAAACGCTATATCGCCATCATCGGTGGCAGTTTTGATCCCATCCACAACGGGCATCTCTATTTGGCGGAAAAGCTAAGCCTGGATCCCGAAATAGAGGCGGTGGCATTTCTGCCCGTGGGGAATCATAACTTTAAGAAAGACAAGCTAATACTATCCTTTGAACAGCGGCTCCAACTGATTCGAAAAGCCCTGCAACCCGGAGCGGAAGTGTGGCTGGACGATGCCTCAGGTAGCGGCTACACTGCAGATTTGATGCGCAGACTGCAGGGCAAATATCCGGACAAACACTTTGCCTTTGTGATCGGGAGCGATAACCTCGAGTATCTGCATCTCTGGTATGACTTTGAGTGGTTGAAAGAAAATGTCACCTTCCTGATCGTCCCCAGAGTGGGGTATGAGCTGCAACAGCTTGATAAGCTGGGAATTAACTACCTGATCAAAGACATCCGCCCTCCGGGAATTTCTTCCAGCGCGATCAGAAGCAACATCGCCCAAGGGCTCAGTATTGCCGGTCTGGTTCCACAGGAAATCGAGTCGCAGGTACGCGAGCTCTACGAGTCCGAAAACTAAGGGGCAGAAAAAGCACCCAATCACCCACTAAAATAGTAGGAGTTCCCCGTAGGGAAAAAGAGGGGTGGGGTGAAAAATTTGACCTCCGAGCGGGAAATAGTTACAGGAAACAGCCGTTTCTGATCCTCCCTAAAGCCACTGTTTATGCAGCGTCCCTGCCCTGCCCCTGCTCCGCTCCTCCTCCATCGAGCAGGAATGGTATAGGATTGCAGTAGGTTACGCGTTTGGACGGAGGAGGCGCTCAGAAACCGGTGAACCTTTTCAAAAAAGCAATTGTTTTGCAAGTATCGGTGTGGAGTCAAACAATAAATGCCTACTAAAAAGGTAGGTGATCGGCAGGGAAAGGGCTCAGATTTCACTAACCTTGCACCCAAAGAAAAGTGAGCTCAAAACGGCAAGATAGTGGTCTGGCACATGGCTTAAACTGAATAATGCGATAGGTCCTATCTCCAAGGTTGAGCTTTTTCCCCTGTCACCCACTTCGCCCTTGCTTACCCGCAGGGCGATGCCGTGGTGATACTCGGGTTTTTCCCGGGTGGCTCCGAGTAATCACCGGGCGGGTGAGCAAGGGCGGTTGCCGAACCGCCGCAGTAGGATCACTCGCCGAAGCGACCCTAAAAAAGCAAAGCTGCCCACCTCAAAGCTGCAGTCTGAGCTGCCAAAGTGCCGTTACTCTCCTAAACAATAGGCCAGACGTCAAGGTCACACAGTTGCTACTGCGTTATATGGGTTTAGGTCTCCCAAAATGATGTTTGTCACAATAACAAAAAAAGGTTGCCGAAATCGAGTTCGTTAACAATAAAGTCAGTCAGTCGGAAACATTTGCCTCGAAGCTCAAAATTCAATCGTATCAAAAAGTCCATCATCCTCATCTGTCATTACAAGCGGGCTTGTGATTCTTATCCCTTTTGTTTCAATCAGTTATCGGCACCCTAAATAAGCAAAATCTGAATTCTCTTGACAAAAACGGGCGCTTTAATATCTTAGCAATCAAGTTATATGGGTTCTACAGATGGCCACAAAACGACATTCTTTTGGCAGAAGCAAATCTGTGAAAACACCTGATAAACGTTATACCTAATCTAAAATTGCATCCTTGGGGAAAAAGTCCGGGTACAGGTTTTTTGACTCGTTTTTTAGACAGGATGCACACCAAATTAAGCACAAATAAGCTGGAGTAAGCTTTATGATCAAGAGTATCGGTCGTCTAAATTTGGACGATTACAAACTGATTGATTCTCAAGTGGAGAAAATCTTTGTCTGCTTGAGTAAAGACAGAATTGAAGAGGCAACTGGGCTGATAACCGAGATGGCCAACACGCAGAACTACTTTGTTCGCGAGGAGCTGGGTAAGCGTTTGGCTGCCTATGAAGGCCCCGGAGCGATGAAAGAGGTGTGCGCAAAGCTTTTGGATGACCACATTTACGGGATTCGCGCCACTGCCTTGTTCTACTATTATTATAGCAACATAGATAATCCGGAGGTGCTGTTGCACATCTTGGGCAAGACTGCTGAGACGGTGAGATGGGAGAGCGAACATATCATCGAATCGCTCTGGAAGTCGCATCCTGAGCTGATGAAGCAGGAAGTGCCCAAGTGGGTTTTGTCACCTTCGGCCAAGAAAAGAGCGATGAGCATGCACGGTCTGGAAAAAGTGGCGCTGGATAGCCCTCAATTTGTGCTAATGCACTTGGAAAGGCTGCTCGATGAAGAGGATGCCGAGGTGCAGGAGAAGTTTGTCAAGACGCTGATCCAAGTGGCACGCCACCGTCCTCAACACGCCTATATGAACGTTTATCGCTGGCTCAGACATGGAACTGAGGATAGGGCGCGGCTCTTGTGGGATGCGCTAAAGGTCTTGGTGAGCATCGTGGCACGTCGGGAGCGGGAAGATCAGAGCAATGATTTTTGGAACGTCACCAGGCGTGCGGTGGATGATTGGCGCAAGGACTCTTCGCCTTTGGTCTCGCAGATGGGCAATCGCCTGCAACAGCTACTTCAACCATAAAGAGTTATAAAGATGACAAACCTGAGCTACAGAGCTGAAAACATCTACATTATCTTGGTGGAACCAATCTACGAAGGCAATGTGGGAGCTGTGGCCAGGATCATGAACAACTTTTCTTTTGCCAACCTGCGCATCGTGGGTGAGTTGCCCACCAAGAACGATTTTTACCTTGCCATGCACTCCACCTTCATCTTGGAAAATGCGCAAGTGTTTGATGACCTTGAAGCTGCCACAGCGGATTTGGACAGGGTGATCGCCTTTTCCCGCCGTGTGGGCAAGCTGAAACCGATAGATTTTGATCCCAAATCCATGGCCCAATATGCGAGTGAGGTGCAAGAGCTTAAATTGGGCTTAGTCTTTGGGAGAGAGACCTTTGGGCTCACGGATGCCGAGGCGGATTTGTGCCCCTTGCGCTGTCATATCCCGGCAAATCCGGCCTTTCCTTCCATCAATCTGGCGCAAGCTGTGGCCATCGCCTGCTGGGAGATTTCCGCAGTCAAGGCACAGCAGAAAACCGATTCTGAAGAGCCAATTAAGCGTCCTCAGATGGAGTATCTGCATCAGTATATGATGGATGTGATGGAGAGCAGCGGCTTTTTTCAGGATCATGAGAGCACAAACTGGGATGTTTTCCTGCGCAGGATGCTGATGCAACTCAATCCTGGCAAGATGATGAGCTGGCGCTTCAAACAGATGTTCAACCGCTGGCATGTATTGGTTACCGGCAAAGGTAAAGGCTTTTCGCACGATAATACGGAGTTATAAATATGAAAGATAACCTTGAAATAAGCACACTTCAACAACAGATATTGGATGACTGCATGCAGTATCTTTTTGAACATGAAGACCCGCAAGTGGTGATTAAAAATTATCCGCAGCACCGGGATTCGGTCTATGATGCCTTTGGCTTGACCGAAGAGGAGCAAAGAGAGATGCTCATGATGGTGTTGGAAAACTATGGCCTCAGCGTTCCTGAGCTGGCGGATTTTGGGACGATATGCGTCGCCACTCACAAATATGAGCTGCAGCTTCTGGCTGTGCAAATGCTGAAAAAACACAGACCCCGCATGGATCGCCACTGCTATGAACAGGTGAAGCTCTGGCTGGAAGATGGGCTGGAAAACATCGCCATCGTCGACCTTTTGGCCACCAAGATCACTCCCGTATTTTTGGAGCTGGGCATAGCGAGTGTGGATGATTTTCAGAGCTGGAGCAGCTCCGAAAGCAAGTGGACACGTCGCGTGGGCATACTCACCATGCTGTATCTGAAAGATAAGGTCTCTTCCGATATGCTGCTGGAATTTGCCGAGCCCTTGCTCAATGATCCGGAAAAGATCGTGCAGCAAGCTGTTGGCATCTATCTGATGGAGCTGTGGGGATTCTATTCCGAAGCGGTGGAAGAGTTTCTGGCTCTGCACAAAGACGATGCGGCGCCTTTAGTGATCCAACACGCCACACAAAAGATGCACTGGGACAAGAAAAAACGATATGGCAAAGCGGCTCTCAACAGGAGTCCGGGTGGGCAGAAAAGCTACGATAACAGGCAAAAACCCAGAGGCAGAACCTCAAAGGGTAGAACCCAACCCCAACAGCGTGTTACGCAACAACCCAAACAGCAACGCAACTACAAGTCAAACCGGCCTGCACCACGCGCACAGCCAAGATTTACGCCCAAACCCAAGCCCAGACCCAATGTGCGCGTGCGGGAAGCCGATAAAGCCAAATATCATGCCATCCCAGACTGGGATAGCTTTGACGAAAAATAACTGGTAGCCGGCGGTCGCTGAACCGCCGTACAACTCTGACGGGGCCAAATAAGCCTTGTTCTAACTGGTAAAATCCTCGATGGTCATGTGTTTGACCACGCCCTCGTCGTTGATGTCCCGACAGGGCCCTTCCTCAAGTTCGGCAGCGTCTGTGTAGCCCCTGAGTTCCCAAAAGCCGGGTATATAGTAGTCCATAAGCTGGATTTTGACAATGCTTTTGGCGGATTTATAGCCCCAAAGATAAGGGATGAGGGCGCGGATGGGGCCGCCATAATCCTCGGTGAGGTCTTCGCCGTCAAAGCTGGTGGCCAGCAGGCTTTTCTCTTTGAGCGCAATGCTTAAGGGGATGGAGGTGTCGTAATAGTTTCCATAACTCCAAAAGCGCAGATGCGTGCAGGTGTCTTTTATGCCCACGGCGTCTAAAATGTCTTTAAACCTGATTCCACCCCAATCTCCGCGCACAGACCAGCGGGTCACTGAGGTGAGCCTCGCATTGACAGTCACCTGAGGTAACTCCATCAGTTGCTGCCAGTTAAACTCGGTGGGTTTGTCGCAGAGTCCTTCCACCTTCAAGCTCCACTTTTCCTTTTCCAAACGGCCGGGGTGACCTTCTGCCCAGAAGATAGGTGTGTCCATTTTGGCTAATTTGTGCATGTTCTTCCTCTTATGTTAATGTTTCCTTAGCAGGTTATCTATGATGCCTGAGGCGGTAATCGCTTGTGTGGCCATGTGTTGTGCCATCTTCTCAGCGGTGAGTCCCAAGAGCAAAGAGGCATTGATAGCGGAGCTGACAGGGCTCAATCCCTGAGCGGCAAAAGAGGCCAGCATGCCGGCCAACACGTCTCCGCTGCCCGCTTTGGCCAAGCCGTCGTTGCCAAAGCTGTTGAGATACAGCTCTTCACGAGAGTGGATCAGGGAATAGTGGCTCTTGAGCAGGATGCAGGCATCTGACTGGGGCATAAAGGCTTTGAGTGTGGCGATGGGGTCGGCTTTCAGGGTGGACATCTCCACTTTTGCCAAGCGGCAAAACTCGCCGTGATGCGGAGTGTAGATGCTATTATGGTGTGCGGTTTCTTGCAGGAGCTTGGGGTTTTTGGCAAGCAGGTTGAGCGCGTCTCCATCGTAGACTACGGGGATATCCTTTTGCTGCACCACGAGTTCCAGCATCTTGAGAGACCAGTCATCCTGGCCTAAACCCGGGCCGATGAGGATTGCGCTCGCTTCCTTGAGCATCTGCTTCACCTTGCGTGTGTCGGGGAGCTGCTCTTTGGTTTGAGGCACCTTTTGGTAGATGGCTTCGGTGAGCCGGCTGGCATAGAGGCTTTCCTGGTTAGCTCTGTGTAAAACAAACACATATCCGGCTCCGGCTTTGAGTGCAGCAGCGGTGGACATGAAGGTGGCGCCGGTGAAACCGTCACAACCTCCAATGATCATCAGCTTGCCCCAGATGCCTTTATGCGAGGCTCTGCTGCGGTAATCCAATATCAGATCACTCTCTTCCAGCTTGTAAAGTAATGGCGGGATTGCTTGACTCTTCAGGTGCAGACCCACGGGCACAACGCTGAGCTGCCCGCAGACCACAGGCCCCAGATTCATGAAATAGCCCGGCTTGAGGGTCTCTAAGGCTATGGTGTGATTGGCCTTTACGCAATATGTGCTGTTGCCGGTATCCGCATCCAAACCGGAGGGGATGTCCACGCTGAGCACAGGCGCAAAAGAGTCCTCGATCATAGACAGCAACTGCTCTGCGGCGCCGCTGATCTCGCCTTTGAAACCGCTGCCAAAGAGCGCATCCACGATCAGGTCAGTCTCGTAGAAAGCATCGTCCACGATCAGGCTATCTTCATCAAAATCAAGGATATAAAGGTCTAATTCCCGACAGATCTTGAGCTGTGCCTCCATCTCGACACTCATTCTGGAGTGAGGTAAGAGGACTACGGTAACGTCCACGTCCAGATCAACCAACCAGCGGGCGATCACCAAGCCGTCGCCGCCGTTGTTTCCCGGTCCACAGGCGATGGTGCAGTGTTTGATGTCCGGGTAGAGGGTCAGGATTTGCTTCACAATCGCCAAGCCGGCGTTTTCCATCAGCGACATGCTGGGGATGCCAAACTCATTGATGGCGTGGGAGTCTGCGTTTTTGGTCTGTTTTAGGCTGTAAATTGGTATCATGATGCGTCCTTTTCACGGCTTTCTTTGTGTAGTTTGATCTCAATGGTGGTGCCTTCGTTGGCGGTGCTGGTCACCACTTTGATGTAGCCTTGGTGGTAATCTTGGATGATGCGCTTGGCCAGGCTGAGTCCGAGTCCCCAGCCTCGTGTTTTGCTGGTGACGCCGGGCTCGAAGATTTTCTTCCATTGCGAGCGAGGAATGCCTTTGCCTTCATCACGAACCTGCAGATAGACGTGTTTATCGCTCTGCGTGGCGGTGATGATAATGTTTCCGCCTTTACCAACCATGGCATCCACGCAGTTTTTGATCAGGTTTTCCAGCGTCCACTTGAAGAGCTCCACATCCAGCATCACCCTCACGTCTGGAATTTTGCTGATCAGATGAATGTCTATGCGTGAGCCCAGGTGCGGCATGCGCTGGCGGAAATAGTCCACGATTTCTTCCAGAATGTCATGCAGTATGGTGGGCTTCAAGCTCACCTGTGATCCCACTTTACCAAAGCGTGAGGCGATGGTTTTTAGGTGTTCCAGATCGGTGGCCATTAGATCCAAAACCTGCTTGGGGTCTATCGTGCTGGGTGTTTCCTCATCCCTGCTCTTCAGATAGGCCATCCAACCCATGAGCGAAGTGATGGGTGTGCCGAATTGATGCGCAATTTCCTTGGCCAAGCCGATCCAGAGGGTGTCCTTTTCGGTGCGTTTGAGCAGGTAGATGCCATAGGTGGAAAAGCCAATCAGGATCAGGACGATAGCGAGCTGCAACAGCACGAAGTTCCGCATCTGATAGAGTGACTGAGGCACGGTGAAATAGATGTAGCCGAGGCTGTCGGCATCGCTGGCAAGCGGCACTTCGGTCATGGACTGCATCATATCTTTCAGTTCCTCACGGTGCGACAGCCCTATGTCCTCATAATTCTGCACTTCGGGGATGCCCACGTTGTGCCAATAGAGGGGCCGCTTTTGCTGATCGGTAACCACGATGGAGTAGTCCACCCGGCTCACAAACTCCTGCAATGAAACGGGTTTGGCATAGAAAGCGTAGCCGGTGACGATGCCCTTATCGGTGAGCTTGTAGTGAACCATGCCGGACATGTGCTCCTGCAGTCTTTTCTTGGAACTGTATGAAAGATCAGCATATAGAGTATCCTGACTCACTCCCACTTTGTTCCAAAAGAGAGGGTTGAAGGCCTCATCTGTGATGATTACGGGGATGGGGTTTTTCTGCATGAAGTCGATGCTGATGTAGTCCCAGAGCTCTTCTTGGAAGTTTTGTTGGGTGGCAAACTGGAAGTAGCGGCTGCGCACTTCGCTGAGCAGGCGCTCATATTCTTCCGCCTGACGCAGGTAGCTATCCGTGTAGGCGATGTATTGGGCAAACATCCGAGGCACGCATTCCTGCTCCATCTTGGCGTTTTTGACCAAGATGAGGTTGTAGGCAGCCAGGGCGATGAAGATTAGCACCGTGCCCACGATCAGATACAAACGCAGCCGCCGGAAGAGGTTACTGTTTCTTTGCGAGTTCCCAGATCTGATCGAGTTCTTCCAGTGTTGCGCTTTTGATGTCTTTTTGGTGTGTTTCATAGTATTCTTCGATAAAGTGGAAGCGTTCGGTAAATTTACGTGAGCTGGCTTTGAGAGCGGCTTCAGCGTCGATGTTCAGCTTTCTGGCCAAGTTTACCACGCTGAAGAGCAAGTCGCCGATTTCCATGGTAATTTGGTCTTCCTGCTGGGATTTGATGGCGCTTTTCAGCTCGTCCAGCTCTTCTTCAATCTTCTCAATCACGGGCAAGATTTCCGACCAGTCAAAGCCCAGTGCGGCAGCCTTTTCCTGGGTGCGCCAGGCATGGATCAAAGCAGGCATAGAGCCGGGAATCCCGTCCAAGATGCTTTTGCGGTGCTTCTTTTCCCGCTTCTTGATCAGTTCCCAATTTTGTTTAACGCCTGCTGCATCCTCGACCTGCGCATCTGAAAAGATGTGGGGATGACGGCGGATCAGCTTGCTGTTGATCTTTTCCAGCACGGTGCGGATGTCGAAAAGCTGCTGTTCGTCGGCCATCCGAGCTTGAAAGACGATGTGCAGCATCAGATCGCCCAGCTCCTCGCTAAGTGCTTCGGGATCATCAGCTTCGATGGCCTCGACGGCTTCGTAGAGCTCCTCGATAAAATTCGCCCGTAAGGACATAGGCGTCTGCTTTATATCCCAAGGGCAGCCGGTTTCCGGGTCTCGGAGCCGGGCCATGATGTCTATCAGTTGGTCAAATTCTTTCATGTATCCTCATTCTTTTCAATCGGTTGACGGCTAAGCGCATACATAAAGGCGATGCAGCTCCAAAAGGCCACGCTCAGATCGTATTGCTGGATAAAAACATCGGTGAGACAGGCAAATAGCAGGGAGAGCATCCCGATGTAGATCACCGAATAATAGTTGTCCTGACTGGGTTTGACTATGCGCCGGCGGAAGTCTCTCATCACCCGGTAAATGATCCAAAAATAGCAGATAAAGCCAAAGACGCCGATCTCGACGAAGACCCTCAAAAAGAGGTTGTGAGGGTGTTCTGCATAGAGGAAGGTGAAGGGGATGACGTTCAGATACCAAGTCTGCCAGGTGCTGATGCCGATGCCAAATAAGGGGTGCGCCGCAATCTGTTTCAGCGCATGATACCAGGCCAACACTCTGATGAAGATGGACATATCAAAGGAGAAGGTCTGTTGGACTCGATCGATCATCGAAGCGGGAATAAGCAGCGGAATCAAAAGCAGGATAATAATGCCGATCAACCTGAAGCGCTTCATCTTGAATACCATCAAAAAGAAGCCGAAAAAGACGGCCAAAAGCGCCATCCGCGTGTAGGTGTAAACCATGGCCAAAAAGATGACCAAGGCACCCAAATACCAGAATAAGCTCTTGCGTTTATCCTTTTCCCTCATGCCCAAAGCGATCGAAAAGAAGACACCCAAGAGGTAAAAGCCATTGATAGTCATAGCCGTAACCCACAGCGAGCCAATCCGTTTGGTGGGATTCAAGAGAGAGATGATCACGCCGATAACGGCCAGGAAGATATTGATGTAGACGATGATGCGAACCCAGAGGTCAAAGAGCTGGACGTCTATTTTGCTGTTGGCAAAGCAGACCAAAAACAGAGTCGGAACTATCGCAGTGGAAAAGAAATAGGGTAAAGCGTAATCCGGAGTGCCGCTGCGGATGAGGCCATAGAACGCTGTTCCGATCAGGATGGTCGTTGCCACGGGGAAGGGCCAGAGCAGTTTTTGCCTTTCCTGATAGTATTGGGTGAGCAGCGAAAAGGCCAGCAGAGCCAACATCGCATAAAAGGTAGGTATGAATGGTTTTATCAGGAAGAGGGTGGAGAAGATCAGACTGACTCTGAAATTGAGCCCAAACATGAGGGTGATAAGCAGCCAGACACCCAAGAAAAACAGGCTGATGACCGCAATGCCAAAAGTCAGCTCCTGCGCAGCTTGAGCCAGATAGAGGCACAAGCTCATCAAGGCCAGATAGATGATCGGCTTGAAGATTCTTTGCAGTGCTTCCAAAACCTGCTCCTAAGAGACCTGACGCAGCTCCAGCAGTCTATCTTTATTGCGCTCCAAGATGGACTTAAAAAGCACGACGATCACCGCCACCACAAAGGCCATGAAAGCAGCAATCACGCAGATCATGGCGCGCTTGGGTCGACTGCGCAGACCGGCTTCTCTGGGTGAATCCAGGATGTCCACCGTGGGCATATCCTTGAGCTCTTCCAGGCGTGCCGCCTCGTATTGGGGATAGAGAAATTCAAAGACCTTGGTCTGGATCAGGAGCTCCATCTTGATCTGAGCATAGCGGGAGCCGAGATCCGGCAAAGAGGAAATATCGATCAGATAGCGGGGTTTGACCGAGCCCTTACTGCTCTCCATTTCTCTGATCTGAGCATTGAGGGCATCTCGCTTGACCTTCAGCTCCTGCACGACAGGTGAGCTTTCACTCAAGCTTTCCCGTGCCATTTCCAGCTCTATATCCGCAGCCATCTTCGTGGCAACCAGCTCCGCATAGCTCTTGATCAATACAGCAGCCTGCTCCTCAATGTCGATCGCATTACTGCTCGACCTGAATTCTTTGTCTGCAGCGATCAAGGAATCCAAAACCGCTCGCGTTTCCTTCACCCTTTCTTCCAAAAAGATGCGTTCACGCTTGCCTTTCGTGAGCTTTTGGTCTCGGTTATATTCTTCCAGCTTGGCCAGGTAATAGTTTATCATGTCCATACTTAGCTTTTTGTCTTTGGTCTCCACACTGATGCTGATGAGACCGGCTTTTTCGCTGAGACTGACCTTGACTGCCTTCTTCAGCTTCTTAAGCGCAACATCCATCCGCAACAAGCTATCCCGATCGCTGATCTTGAAATAGCGGATGAGATCAAATTTACGGATCACATCCTCCGAAAAGCGTCTCGAACGCAGAGCCGAAACGGCACTAATGCTGCCCTGAAGCTTGTCCTGCTTCATGATCGTGGAAGCCAAACTGCCGAGGCCCGGGAGATTGATGGGCAAAGAAGCATTATCGTCTCCCACGATGTAAAACGTGGCTTCGCTCTTCCAAATTTTGGGCGTGACCAACGAATAAATCACCGCAGCCACACTGACGATGCCAACGAAGATAATGATGAACCAGCGATGGCGCAGCAAGATCTTGATCAGTTCAAAGATGTCGAACTCTCGTTTTTCCATTAAGTTATATCCTTAAGATTGCTTTTGATAGAGATTATTCCATTGAAGTGCATGCTTTTTGGAAAGGGATTTGCTGTCAATCTATTTAGCTAAAATGGGTGGATTTGGTGGAGATTTTGGAGTTTGGTACGGTCGCTTGCTGAAGCGACCATAAAGGCGTTCTATGAAGTGGCGCTTGAAATTATTCGTAGTTCCAGAAAACAGCAGTAAAATGGGCGGTTCAGCGACCGCCTGTATTGGGTAGCTCCGGTGAGCGAGCCCGCTTCTTCCTTACTTAGCCGCCCGGTGATTACTCGGTGCCTCTCGGGAAAAACCCGAGTATCGCCACGGCATCACCGCTCGGGTAAGTAAGGGCCATGCAGGTGGGGAGGTGATAAAAAGAAAGCCTGTCGCATTATTTGGTTTGAAATACATTGACATCTAAGGCACTCTGTTCACGCTTGTTCCCATGACTCACACTCAAGATTTTGATCTGAAAACTCTCATCCGCGAGCTTTTGCAGGCTGCGCTGGGCGGGGAATTCTCCGCCCACAAAGAAGATAGCGTGCTGATTCTCTCGGAGAGCTGGGAGGGATGCAGCGATGAGGGCGTGAGTCTGAAGCTGCGGGATGTTCCGGAAGTGCTCTTAAACTGGGCTCAGCTTGGTGTTTCGCAAAGCTTGGATGTGAATGAGCTCTTGGTGCTTGACCTCGAAACTACGGGCTTGGGCAGAGGGAACACGCTGGCTTTCCTCATCGGTTTGGGCTATTTTGAGGAAGGTAAGTATAAGGTGGAGCAAATCTTACTGCCGGAACCGGATGCTGAACTAAACAGCTTCGACCGTCTGATTGAGCTCTTGGAGACCCACAGCGTCTTGGTCACTTTCAATGGCAAAAGCTTCGATATCCCGGTGCTTGAATCCCGCCTGCTCTACCACCGCATCTGGCTCAACCTGCGGGAAAAGGAGCACATTGACCTCCTGCATCTGGCACGGCGTCTGTGGAAAAACACCCTGCCTTCCTGCGCTTTGGAAAGCCTAGAATACTATGTGATGGGCGTGCTGCGGGACCCGGAGTTTGATATAGAGGGAGGCATGATCCCGCAAGCCTATACCGAATATCTCATCAGCGGTGACGTGGAGCCTTTGGTTAAGATTATCAAACACAATCAATTGGACGTCATCTACACTATGGCTTTGATGGTGATCATCAGCGACGCCATCCGCCTGCCCATCCAGGTAGGAAAAGACGCACGGGTGGATTATCATGCGGTGGCAAGATTGTATCAGAGCCAAGGTCAAGCGGATGTGGCCAAGCAGATCTTGCGGGAGATGAGGGAGTTAGGTCTCGCCACGGTGGAAAGCGTCTATGAACTGGGGTTGATGTGCAAGCGGGACAGGGAGCTAAAGGAAGCGCGGCAGTGCTTTGAATATGGGGCTGCGCTTTCGCATCCGCCTTCCCTGCTGGCTTTGGCGATCTTGTTAGAGCAGACAAGGGAATATGAGCGGGCTCTGCAGTGCACCGAGCAGCTCTTAAGCTGGCAGCAAAGCCTTCCCCTGCCGGATCTTAAGCAGTTACACGACATCGATAAAAGGCTCAAGCGGCTGCAGAAAAAGATAGATAGAAACAAGGAGTAATAAATGTATCCCATTAGTTTTGGAAGTGATAACCACAGCGGTGTGCATCCCAACATCATGCAGGCCATCATCGAGGCAAACCATGGCTATGCACCCGCTTACGGGGACGATCCGCTTACCCACAAGGCTCTGGAAAAGCTGCAGGAGCTGTTTGGCGGGGATTGTGAAGCCTGGTTTGTGCTCACCGGCACAGGGGCAAATGTCATTGCTTTGCAGAGTCTTATCTCGTCCTGGCAGGCGGTGATCTGTCCGGCCAGCGCGCACATCAATGTGGACGAATGCGGTGCGCTGCAAAAGTTTACTCAAGCCCGCATCCAGCCTGTAGATACGCCCGATGGCAAGCTCAAACCCGAGATGATAGAGTCGAGACTACAGGGAAACAGAGACCAACACCACTCCCAGATCAGGATGATCAGCATCTCGCAAAGCACGGAATACGGCAGCCTTTACACCGCGGACGAGATCCGGGAATTGGCGGTTTTTGCCCATGCTCACGAGATGTATCTTCACATCGATGGAGCAAGAATGGCCAATGCAGCAGCGGCCTTAAACTGCTCTCTGGCAAGTATCACCAAGGATGCGGGTGCCGATATCATCAGCTTTGGCGGCACCAAAAACGGACTGCTCTTCGGCGAGGCAATCGTCTCCTTCAGACCTGAGCTCACCCAAGCCATGAAATACTATCGCAAGCAAGCCACGCAACTCTATAGCAAGATGCGCTTTATCTCGGCTCAGTTTCTGACATATCTACAGGATGACCTCTGGAAAAGCAACGCCCAGCATGCCAACAGAATGTGCAAATATCTGGAAGAACAGCTTGCCAAGAAGGACAACGTGACCATCACCATGCCCGCAGCGGTGAATGCGCTGTTTTGCATCCTGCCCAAGGCGATCACGCCGCAACTGATGGAGAAATACCACTTTTACCTGTGGAACGAGAGCCGAAATGAGGTGAGACTGATGTGTGGCTTTTATACGAAAGCAGAGGATGTGGATACCTTTGTGAGGGAGATATAGACCTCGAAGTGAGCAAGAAACCCAAGATCATCACCCTGAAAGGGCACAGCATAGAGCTTCAGCGCAAGCATGTCAAGAACATTAACTTGGCAGTCTATCCCGCTACGGGCAGGATCCGGGTTTCCGTGCCGGAGCGCATGGATGAAGAGCACGTAGTCAAGTTTCTTGAGTCCAAGTTAGGCTGGATACGCAGACAATTGGCGAAAACAAAGCCGAAAATACCCATCAGCTACGAGAGTGGCTCCACACACCAATTGGAGGGCAAAAGCTACATCTTGAACCTGATGCCGGACGCCAGCTCAAACAGGATACGGCTTCATGAGACGCATATAGACCTGTATTTGCAGGTGGGCAGAAGCTCCGAACACGTGCCAAAGATGATGAAGGAGTGGTGTCGAGCAAGGCTCAAAGCGAGAGTGCAGCCCCTGATGAGTAAATGGCAGCGAGTGTTAGGAGTAGAAGTAAGCTCTTGGAACGTCAAGCAAATGAAAACCAAGTGGGGAAGCTGCAACACACGAGACAAGCGCATCTGGCTGAGCTTGGAGCTGGCCAAGAAGTCTGACGAGTATCTGGAATACGTGATCGTACATGAGCTGGTGCATCTGCTG
Source organism: Candidatus Cloacimonadota bacterium (assembly GCA_029561955.1). Classification (GTDB taxonomy): domain Bacteria; phylum Cloacimonadota; class Cloacimonadia; order Cloacimonadales; family Cloacimonadaceae; genus UBA3900. The sequence continues at coordinate 1,669 of JAKQWO010000016.1, read as the reverse complement.
GAAAGAGGCCACAACGCCCATTTCTACGCTTTGCTGGATCAGTATCTGCCGGATTGGAGGCAGAGGAAGGCATTGTCAGCATTTGGTCAGCAGTAGTGTCTGCATTGATGATTTTGCCTGTCATCCGGTGTGCAACTATCGGCTCAAAAGCCTGATTATATCTTTGGAAACCCGAGTTATCAACTTCTCACTTGACACAAATGCCCCCTCAAATTCCCATGTCTACAAACCCTATTTTTGGTGTAACAATAAAAATAAAGAATAAAAGGAGTTAGCAGACATGGCTAATCAAAAGAAAACTACCATGGACGGCAATGCCGCAGCAGCACACGTTGCTTATGCATTTGCAGACGTTGCTGCCATTTATCCCATCACCCCCTCTTCCGGTATGGGAGAGCTCGCCGATGCTTGGGCAGCGGAAGGGCGCAAGAATATCAATGGCACGACTGTAGATGTGATCGAGCTTCAGAGTGAAGCCGGCGCAGCAGGTGCGGTTCACGGTTCTCTTTCTGCCGGTGCTGTGACCACCACCTTCACCGCATCCCAAGGCTTGATGTTGATGCTTCCCAATATGCACAAGATCGCCGGCGAGATGCTTCCCACCGTTTTTTATGTGACTGCACGTTCACTTGCAGCGCAATCACTCTCCATTTTTGGCGACCACTCGGACGTGATGAGTGCCCGCAACACCGGTTTTGCCCTCATTGCCTGTAACAGTGTGCAGGAAGTGATGGATTTGGGCTTAGTAGCTCAACTGGCTACAATGAAAACCCGGATTCCTTTTCTGGTATTTTTTGACGGTTTTAGAACCAGCCACGAGCTTCAAAAAATAAATGTGATTGACTATGAAACAATAGCAGAACTGAATGACCCTGCCTTAGTAGAAGTATTTCGGAAAAATGCTTTAACTCCTGATAAGCCGCGAATGAAAGTTGGTCAGGAAGCTCCCGATGTATATTTTCAGGGTAGAGAAACCAGTAATTTATATTATGCTAAGGCACCTGCTATAATTGCTGAAACTATGCAGCAGGTGGCAGAAAAAACAGGACGCCATTATCAGCTTTTTGAATATGCAGGTCATCCCGAAGCAGAAGATATTATTGTGGCTATGGGAAGCAGTTGTGAAACCATTCAGGAAACGATTGAATGGCTGAATGAAAAACGCTCAATGAAACTGGGCTTGATAAAAGTGCATTTATATCGCCCTTTCTGTGTCCAAAGTTTTATATCGGCAATCCCTGAAAGCGTGAAAAGAATTGCCGTTTTAGATAGAACTAAAGAACCCGGTTCCATTGGTGAACCCCTATATCTGGATGTGGTTTCTGCTCTTAAGAATCGTCCGGACACTTTTGTTATTGGCGGAAGATATGGTTTATCCAGTAAGGAATTTACTCCTTCAATGGTTCTTAGCGTTTATAAACACTTGGCAAAAAAGGGATTTCATAGTTTTACCGTAGGCATTGAAGATGATGTTTCTCATCTTTCTTTGCCTGTAGACGAAGTTATCAATACTGTTCCAGAAGGCACTATTTCCTGCAAATTCTGGGGCTTAGGTTCAGATGGAACAGTCGGTGCCAATAAAAACAGCATCAAAATTATCGGTGATAATACCGATATGTATGCTCAGGGTTATTTTCAATACGACAGCAAAAAAAGCGGTGGAATAACC
>JAKQWO010000013.1 GCA_029561955.1 Candidatus Cloacimonadota bacterium | reverse complement strand
ATCAGCGGTTGCTTTGGAAGATGTGGAGCTCATGGTGATGCCCAAGGAAGTGTTTATGGATATCACCTTTAGCCACCCGATTGTGATGTTCAACCTGATCCGCACCTTGTCCGGTCGCTTGCGTGACACCAATGACAAGTTTATCGAGCTGATGAATCAGATGATCAGCAAAAACCGCTTGATGGCCATCGGCATGGCTGCCAGCAAGATCATCCACGACATCAAATCTCCTTTCACGGTGATCGTGCTCACGGCGCAGATGATCGAAAACCTCTTCCCCGAAGCAGCCGAGCACACGCAAAACATCATCTCTCAAACCAAGTTAGTGGATCAGATGGTGCGAGAAACCCTTGATTTTGCCAAGGGAACCGAGGTGCAGCCCCTGATTCAGCAGGTAGATTTGGAAGCCTATTTGCAGGAGATCAGGAACACCTATGGCACCTCTTTGAAGGGACGAGATGTGGAGCTAATTATCGAAAATAACGTAAATAAGCCCGTCTTCTTCGATAGCAACAAAATGCGCCGCGTGCTGATCAATCTGCTCAAGAATTCCTCAGAAGCCCTCCAAGATCAAGGCACGATCACCATCAAAACCAGTCTCTCTGCGGGTTGGTTGCAGATCAGCATGATTGATGATGGCCCCGGCATCCCTGATGAGATTCGTTCTGAACTATTTCAACCCTTCATCACGCACAACAAAGCCTATGGAACCGGCCTCGGTTTGGCCATCTGCAAAAAGATTGTTTTGGAGCACCGTGGCCGCCTGGAATACATGCCAGTTCAGCCCCATGGGAGTCGCTTCGACATACGTATTCCGCAAAATCTAAAATAAAGACTTGTCAAAAAAGGGGCTTCCATTTTCATGGCACGACTAATAGAATTATGGACGGTGAAAGATGTCAAGAATATGTAATATATGCGGAAAAGGGGCTCAGGTAGGAAACTATCGTTCCCACGCATTGAACGCTACCAAGCGCCGCTTTTTCCCTAACTTACACGAAGTAAGAGTCAGCATTGAAGGTGGCTCTAAAAGGATAAAAGTCTGCAGTTCCTGCCTCAAGGCAAATAAAGTTCGCAAAGTCGTCAAAGGCTGATCGAGCTACAGCGGCTTTCGATGCAGCTTGTCTCTTTAGGGCAGCTTTGCATAAGGTATTGGGAATAGCCTGTCACAAGACTATTCCCGATTCTTTTTATGGCTGAAAAAAAAACAACATGAAAAAGGAGTAGATGATGTCCATAGAAGATCTACATCAGCATGTATTGGACAGCTCCGCTATTCTGGATGAGGTGTTTAGAGAGATCGGCACTGTGATCGTGGGTCAGGATCATATCCTCCGCAGGTTGATCATCGGTGTTTTGGTAAATGGTCACGTCCTGATCGAAGGAGTGCCCGGCTTGGCTAAGACCTTGATCGTGAGCACCTTGGCCTCTGTCTTTGCTGCAGAAAACAAGCGTATCCAGTTCACACCCGATCTCCTGCCTGCAGATATTACCGGCACCCTGATCTACGACCAGCGTTCCGGCGATTTCAAACCCAAGAAAGGGCCTATTTTTAGCAACTTTATCCTGGCAGACGAGATCAACCGCGCACCTTCAAAGGTGCAAAGTGCACTGCTGGAGGCCATGCAGGAGCGGCAGGTAACCATTGGTGACAACAGCTATCTGTTGCCCTTCCCCTTCTTTGTGATGGCTACACAAAACCCGATCGAGCAAGAAGGCACCTACCCTCTGCCTGAAGCTCAGGTGGATAGATTCCTGTTCAAGCTCAAGATCGGCTATCCCAGCCTGCAAGAGGAGCGGCTGATCATGGACAGAATGGTTAACGACGACGAGATCAAGGTGGATAAAGTGCTCTCCCCCATTCGCTTGGCTGGGATGCAGCAGGTGGTGAAGCTGATCTATATGGAGGATAAACTCAAGGATTATATCCTCAGCTTGGTGCACGCTACCAGGCATCCCGAGCGCTACGCCAAGATCAGCTCTCTCAATGGGTTGATCGAATATGGCGCCTCTCCCAGAGCCAGCATCTTTATGGCGAGGGCAGCCAAAGCGCATGCCTACCTCGATCACCGCGCTTATGTGATTCCAGACGATATCAAAGCGGTCGCCAAAGACGTCCTCCGGCATAGAGTCATCCTTTCCTATGAAGCAGAAGCGGAAGAACTCACTTCCGATGCCATTATCAACCGCATCTTGGACGAGATCGAAGTCCCTTAAAGGGAAGCAATCTTGCTCACCCGCACTCCCGCCGAGATCCTGAGAAGGATACACAAGATAGAGATCCACAGCCGCAGGAAGGTCTCTGAGGCTTTCAGCGGCGAGTATCATTCCAGTTTCAAAGGGCAAGGCTTGGAGTTTTCTGAGCTGCGCGAATACCAATTTGGAGACTGCCACCGGAATATAGACTGGAACGTAAGTGCCCGCCTAGGTTCGCCCTATGTGAAGCTCTACGTCGAGACACGTGAATTGAACGTGGTTTTTTTGGTGGATGTCTCTGCTTCTCTCAGCTTCGGCACCAAAGTGATGCTCAAAAAAGAGAAACAGGCAGAACTGGTGGCACTGCTGGCCTTTTCGGCGCTTTCCAACAACGATAAGGTGGGTATGATCATGTTTTCCGATGTCTTGGAAAAGTATCTGCCACCACGCAAGGGACGCAACCGAGCCCTGCAAATGTTGCGTGACATCCTCTACTACAAGCCCAACAACACACGCACAGACCTCACTGCTGCCTTCGACTATGCCAATCTCATCCTCAAGAAACGCAGCATCATCTTTGTGCTCTCTGACTTTGCCGATCAGAACTTTATGGATTCATTGGCGATATTGGCCAGACGCCATGACGTAGTCGCCCTGCAGGTATTGGATGAAGCGGAGCAACAGTTGCCAAATGCCGGCATTCTCAATCTTTATGATCCTGAAACCGGCTTCACCATGTATGTGAATAGCTCTGACCCCATCCTGCGCAAGAGGTATAAATCCCACTTTGATGCTGGACAAGACTCGCTCAGCAAAGATCTTAAACGTGCCAAAGTGGATCACCTCTGCTTTTTTGCCTCGGATGAAGTGAGCCTCATCCTCAGGGAGTTTTTCCAAAAGCGCAAACGGATGCGGTATGTCTAACCCCAACAATGCAATAGAGATTTATTTTGCTCATTTGTCTCTCTACGATCCCACTTACCTCGCCCTTACTTACCCGAGCGGCGATGCCGTGGAGATACTCGGGTTTTCCCCGAGAGGCTCCGGCGTATCACCGGGCGGCTAAGCAAGGAAGGAGTAGGAAATCAGCATGAATACTTTGGTCAGCACCGAGGCTACTGCATCATTTGGGATTAAGATGAGAAAGTTGTTTGCTCTGATACTGCTATTCTTGAGCTTAAGCTGCCTGCTCTTCGCCGATGAAAACATCGTGCAAAGCTTGGAAAATGACGATGATCTCAGCGTGGGAGACCGCTTTTACTTCAATATCAGAGCCGAATATCCACTCAATCGGGTAGTGGTGCCGGACACGCTCACAAACTTCAAAGTAATCAAGGATGAACGCATCACGGAAGCGGGCTTACCGGCTCATTTCAGGCTCACCATCGTGCCGCTGCTGCCCGGCTATCACAGCTTTCCCTCCCTGCAAGTTCAACCGGTGGATGGCGGCAATCCCATCGCCTACACCGATAGATTTCGCCTCAATATCGTGCCCGTGAGAGCGGAATCAGATACCACGTTGATCGACATCAAGGCTCCACTCAGATACCCCTATCAGAGTCCGGGTTGGCTGTATCTGCTGGCCGTGGTTTTGCTGCTGGTCTTAGCCTTTCTTTTCTTTTGGTTTGGGAGAAAGAAAACCGTCCCAGAGCCGATCAAGCTAGTCACAGCACCGGAACCAAAGCTGCCAAATTGGAAGAAGTCTCTGCAAAAGCTTATTGACCTCCAGAGTATGGATCTACTCAGCAAAGACATGGTGATCCAGCATCACTACGAGCTTTCATGGATCTTGCGGGAATTCATCATGTATGAATACCGTATCGCCGCTCTGGAGATGACCACTTTCGAGATCAGGGAAGCCATCAGCAGAGTGGGAATCCTTCAGGCATATGAAGTTAACCGCTTTTTGGCCTTCTGCGACATGGCCAAATTTGCCAAGCACAAACCCAGTCTGGAAGCAACCATAGAGATGGAAGACTGGCTCAAGGGCTATCTGTTGGCCTTTGAAGTGATTGAGGCGCAGAAACTGCTCAACAAGCCTCAGGGAGAGATCAATGCTGCAAATCGCTAAGCCATGGCTGCTGCTCACGCTGCTCTTTATCCCACTTTATTGGCTGATCAAGCGTTATCACACCAAAAAGCACCAGTTGCGCCTACCCTTCCCCAAGCTGGGGGAAATCTCCATGCTTTCTAGCTCCAGCAGGTATTGGGCTTACTTCTATCCCGTTTTGCGCAGCCTCATCCTCTTAGCCTTGGTCTTGGCGCTGATTCAGCCTCGCTTTGGCCGAGGTGTCAAAGATAGCAGTTCCGCTGGCGTGGATATCGTCTTGGCAATAGATATCAGCGGCTCGATGTTGGCTGAAGATTTCAAGCCCACAAACCGCCTCAAAGCCGCAGTGAAAGTGGCAGAACAGATGGTGAAGCAGCGTCCCAACGACCGCTTTTCCCTGGTGGCTTTCAGCGAATATGCGCTCACTCAGAGCCCTTTGACCTTCGATCACGGTGCTGTTTTGGATCAACTGGACAAGCTGGAAGTCAATATGCAAGCCTCAGGTACAGCCATCGGAATGGGACTGGCAAAATCCGTAGCCAGGCTCAAAAGCAGCCAAGCCAAAAGCAAGGTGATAATCCTGATCACGGACGGCGTAAACAATGTCGGCGAGATTGATCCCATCAGCGCAGCGCACATGGCCGGAGCTCACAAAATCAAGGTCTATCCCGTGGGTGTAGGCAGCGGCGGACTGGTGGATTTCCCATTTTCAGACCCCATCTTTGGCAAAACCTACCGCAAGACCTATATAGAATTGGACATGCACACGCTGAATCGCATCGCCCAGATCACAGGCACAAACAAGGCATCCATGGCCACCAACAGCCAGGAATTGGCAGCCATCATGTCCCAGATTGACCAGATGGAAAAGACGGACTACCAATTGCGCCTCAACTACATCTATAGCGAGAAGTTTATGTGGTTCCTCTGGGCTGCCTTTTGCCTCTTGATCATCGAAATCCTTTGCCGGCTTTATCTTAAGCCCGTGCTGCCGGAGCCCTGATGCAACTGATCAATCCTCAGCTCAGTCTCCTTTTTTTGGCGGTGATCATCGCCCTGCTGCTGCTTTTCTTCAGCAAGCGGCGCAGACGCAAACGCATGGCACAATATGCAGATGAACACATCACCAAGCACTATCTGATGGTTCTTTCACCCTTTAACTCCCTGATGAAGAAGCTGCTGCTCATTTTAGCCCTCGCTTTCATCATCATGGCACTGATCAGACCGCAATGGGATCACGAAACTAGAGAAACCCAAAGCCTCGGCTTGGACATCATCTTCTGCGTGGATATTTCTCGCAGTATGGACGCTCAAGACGTCTCGCCTTCACGCTTGGAACTCTCCAAACTGCAGCTTCAATCCCTGCTGGACAGGATGGAATCTGATCGGGTAGGCATCATCACTTTTGCCGGTCTGGCCTCTCTGGAGTGCCCGCTCACAGATGATCACAGCAGTGCCAGGATGGTGCTCAACAGCCTTAGTTCCGCAGACGCCATCCGTGAAGGCAGCAACATGACAGACGCCATCAATGTGGCCGAGAAAGCCTTCAATTCCGCATCAGGAAACGGTGTGCTGGTGTTGGTCTCAGACGGCGAGGATTTGGAAGGCTTTTCTGCAGGGAAAATCTCACGTCTTGCAGCCAGCGGGATCAAGGTCTTCACCCTGAGCGTGGGAACTGAAGCCGGTGCAGTGATTTATCACCCTGTATTACAAGAAGAGGCCTTTACCAGAGCCAATCTGGACAATATGCAAAGGATCGCTTCCTTAGGTGGAGGCAGCCACTTCAATGTAAGTGCCTCGGAATCCGCCTCAGAGATGATCATGACTGCCCTGCGTGAAGGAAGCCCCGAAGAGCTGCGATCTAATCAAATCAGCGGTCTTAAAGAGCAATACCACATCTTTGCCTTCATCGCCCTGATTTTACTCATCGTCGAAAGCCTCATCATCCCACTCAAACCTAAAACAAAGCCGTCATGAACAAGCTAAAGAGAGCCCAAAAGATAGTGTTGATCTGCATTGCAGTCATCTTGCTGTTGCTGTGTGCCGAGTTGTTACTGCGTCCCCGTGCCATCAAAAACAGTCTCGCCACCCTACTCTACGGTTGGGAGAAATACCGCTCTGCAAGCAAGATTTGGGAGCCTCTGGCTGAAAAACATGCTACCGATGCCATCCCCAAGGGAAACGCCGCCAAAGCACGCTACCGACAGGGAGATTATGATGGCTCAGACCAGCTTCTGGATGAGGCTTTGAAAGAAAGTAAAAAATACGCTCAGCTCCACTACGATCAAGGCAATGCTCAATATCGGAAAGATGATCTGGATCGGGCTTTGGAGAGTTACAAAGCAGCGATGTTGGCCGATCCGGACGATCAGGATGCCAAGAGCAATTACGAGCTGGTGCTCAACCGCAAAGGCTATAAAAAGCCCAAAAAAGAAGACTATGACAACGAGGAAGAACAAGAGCAGGAAACCCCTCAAAATGACTATGACAACACGCTCAATGCCTTGGACGAGCAGGAAGCTTTAGATCGTCAAAGGCAGAATCATCAAACCCAAATCCCCAGACAGAGGTGGTGGTGAAGAAGCTGCTGCCCTGCCTGATTCTGCTTTTGTGCTTGTCTGTCCTGCAGGCTAATGTGAGCGTCAAAAGCTCGGTAAACAAGCATACTCTGTATCTTTCGGACACTTTGGTGCACACCGTGCGCATCACTACGGATTCAAGCCAAAATATCCCTGCACCCGCCGCTCCGGAAGCAGATGGCCTCAGATTGATCAACCAAAGCAGCTCCACAGAATCCAGAATCAGCATCGTGAACATGAGATATGAGCGCAGCGTTGTCTACAACTACCTCTTTTACTACAAACCCACACGCACCGGACGCATCACCATCCCTCAAACCAAAGTTACGGTCAAAAACTCCGTCTACTATAGCCAAGCCATTACTGTAGAAGTGCTTGCGGGTGGCAGCTCCTCTCCCTCAGCCGACCCTTATGACCCTTTTGACATGTATGAAGATACTCCCGCTCCGGAAGGAGAATCCTTTGTCTTGGCCATCCCTGAAGCAAAGAGTGTCTTCGTGGGCGAACCTGTGATAGTGACCTATTATCTCTATACCACTCAGGAAGTTCGCTCGCTCAACCTCACAGAAGAGAAGGATTTTGAAGGCTATGGGAAGTCACTCTTTGAGCAGCCTCAAAACCTTGATTTCGAACGCACTTCCTATCGTCAGAAGAGCTTTAAACGCAGCTTGCTCAAGAAGATGGTGCTCTATCCACATCTGGCTAAGCAGATCCAAGTGCCGCAATTGGTAGGCTCCATCAGATACCTGCGTTATGGCTTTCAAAACCGTGGCTTCAGGTCTGAGCCCGCTTTCATCCAGATCAAGGAACTACCTTCCGGTGCACCCAAAGGCTATAGCGGCGCTATCGGCGTCTTTAACCTCAGCCAAAGGCTATCTGAACAGAGCCTTAAGCTGGGCGAAGCCGTGGTGCTCACCATCCAGATCAATGGCAAAGGCAATTTCAACCAGTTCACCGCTCCCAAGTATCCTTCCACACCTGCCTATCAGGTTTCCACACCCAAGATCAAAGACCAGCTCACTTCCGGCATCCAAGGTGTGCGCCTGCTGCAATACACCATCATTCCCAAGGTCAAAGGCGAGATCAAGCTTCCCGCCTTCAAGTTCTCTTGGTTGGATTCCCAAACGGGCAGATACATGAGCTTTAGCACCAAAGAACAGACCCTCAACGTGAAGCCTGGCTCTTTTGCCACCGGGTCTCAAGCCACCAAAACCCTGAAAGAGCTGCAGATGCTGGGACTCAGCGGCAAGACAAACTATCAAAACCAGGGCACCATCTATCTCAAATGGTGGTTTTGGAGCATCTTGGCGCTCATCGTCCTCAGCCTCATCCCTTCCCTATATCTGTATGATAAACGCAGACAGCGGGCTTTAGACCCCAAGAAATGGCAGCACAAGCAACTGCGTCACACCCTGAAACACGAGCTGCATAGAGCTAAACAAGCCGCTCAGAACAAAGACCCTGAGTTTTTCCACATCGCCCAAAACGCCATCCAAAACTATCTGAACACCAAATATGACCTCTCCGCCCACCTCTGCCAGGCAGAACTCATGGAAGCGCTCGCTCAACACGGTGTGGATGCAGAACTTATCGCCTTGATCTCCTCCTTCTTCAACCAAATACATGCTGCCCGCTATGCCCCTACCACTCAGGCGCAAGACCACTTCCAGCAGTTGGCTGTGACTTTTGAGCAGATCGTAACTGACTTGGAGCAAGCATGAAACAGACTCTGATTGCTCTCCTCTTCGTGCTCATCGTCGTGAGTTTAACAGCCGAAAACGCCATCAGCTCTTCGATTGTCGATTCATCTTTAGTCAGCGAAGACCAGATACTGCTGTCCCGGCTCGAAAAGATAGAAAAGCAGGGCATAAAGAACGCAGACCTCTACTACGACATAGGCGTTTGTCACCACCGCTTGGGCAACATCGGCTTTGCCACTCTCTACTACCTGAAAGCCTTGAATCTGGATAGTGCGCATGCGCAGAGTCAGCACAACCTAAATGTGCTCAGAAAGCTGAATCCTGAGGCTTTTGAACCCAAAAACCTCTATCTGATCGAGCTGCTGAAACGGATCATCGCCTGGCTAAACTACCCCAGATTAGCCGTCCTGATCCTGATCTTCAGCCTCTTGGTGGTGATCTGTATCAACTGGCTAATCCACCTCAAACCCAGTTCTGAAAAAGGCCCGCCCGTATTACTGCTCAGCCTCAGCTCGCTCTTTTTACTCATCTTTGGCCTCTCTTTACCACTCAAGATGCACAGCGTGAAAAAAGACAACAGAGCCGTGGTAGTCACACCGCAAGCATCCGGTTTTAAAACCCAAAGACCCAGCGAAGATACCATTTCCATCCCGCAGGCATCCATCGTGAAAATTATCGACCAACGCTCGGGCATGTATCAGGTAAGAACGCCATCTGGAGCCATTGTTTGGCTGAATGCGGACGATGTGAGAAGGGTGACACAGCGTTGACTTATTGCGCACCAACAGCCAATTTGCCGCTTGCTAAAAGAAAAAGCTTGCCTTTAATGGCCATGTGGAAAACATGGTACCCCAAATAGGAATACTGTCTAAAATAGTGTAAGGAGCCCCTTAGAAATGTTTAAACTCGACGACAAACACTTGGAGGCAGCCCAAGAAATTGCTGCTGCGCATAGAAACAAAAAGAGCTGCGACAACTGCTATGATCGTGGCTGGATTGGCGTGAGCGAGCAAAACCTGCTTGTGCTTTGCACGCGCTGCGTTGATATGGAAGCCGCCATGGCGGACTGGAAAGAATATGTGAACAACCACGAAGAGCTCAAGGAGCACTTCAGCGACCTCTTTGAAGAAATGGAAGAGATGGAAAAGCAGGAAGATACAGGCTCTGCCATACCCACCAGAACTGAACACAAAAAAGACCATATCAAAGCCAAACAAACCTTTGTCCCCGGTCAAAAACGCACCGGAAGAGCCAAAAAGATTTGAACCAATATAGAAACCAAAACCATAGAAACTGTTAAAATACGAGAGGATAACAAACAACCAACCCATGTATAAAAGCATAGACCTAAAACAGAAAGCCAGTATTCTTGAGGCTGAAATCCGCAAACACTGGGACGAGCACTCTTTGGCAAAGCAAAGTGAGGACTTTCGCCAAGGAAGCCCCAAATTTATCTTTTACGAAGGCCCACCCACCGCAAATGGTAAACCGGGCATCCACCACGTGATGGCACGCACGCTCAAGGACGTGGTGTGCAGGTATAAGACCATGACCGGCTTCCAGGTAAAGCGCAAGGCCGGCTGGGACACGCATGGCCTGCCCGTGGAAATCGAGGTGGAAAAGCTCCTGGGCTTGGAAGACAAGAAAGCCGTGGAAGAATATGGCTTGGAAAAGTTTTGCCAGCAGTGCCGCGCCTCCGTCTTCAGTTATGAAAAGCTGTGGCGTGAGATGACTGAACTGATGGGATATTGGATAGACCTTGATGATCCCTACATCACCCTCACAAATGACTATATCGAAAGCGTTTGGTGGATACTGAACAGCCTCCACGAGCGTGACCTCATCTACAAAGCGCACCGCATCGTGCCCTATTGCCCCGGCTGCGGCACACCTCTTTCTTCTCACGAAGTAGCTCAAGGCTACCGTGATGTGGAAGACCCCAGTGTCTTTATCAGATTCAAGGCTCTGGATGAAGAAAACACCAGCTATTTGGCTTGGACTACCACACCTTGGACCCTGATTTCCAACGTTGCTTTAGCAGTAAACCCCGATGAGCCCTATGTCAAGGTGCGTTTCAAGGATGAAAACCTGATCTTGGCTAAAGCACGCCTCGAGGTTTTGGGAGATGAGTATGAAATTTTAGCCGAATTCCCAGGTAAAGACTTGGAACACAGAGCCTATCAGCCTCTCTTTGAATTTATCCCCGTAGACAAAAAAGCCTGGATCATCGGTCTGGCGGATTACGTCAGCATGGATGACGGCACTGGAGTCGTGCACACAGCTCCCGCCTTTGGTCAGGATGACTACACCTTGGGCCGCAAATACGACCTGCCTTTTGTGCAGCCCGTTGATGAAGAAGGCAAGTTTATCGACCTCGTGAGACCTTGGGCGGGACTCTTTGTCAAGGATGCAGATAAAGACATCATCCGCCACCTCAGAGAAAGCGGTGCCCTCTTCCGAAGAGAGCAGGTGCTGCACAGCTATCCACACTGCTGGCGCTGCCGCAAACCGCTCATCTATTACGCCCGTGATAGCTGGTATATCCGCACCACGCAGTTTAAAGATCAACTGATAGAAAACAACCGCCACATCAAATGGTATCCCAGCTTTGTGGGAGAGAAGCGCTTTGGTGAATGGCTGGAAAACAACGTCGACTGGGCTCTCTCGCGTGACCGCTTTTGGGGCACTCCTCTAAATATCTGGGTCTGCGAGGATTGCAACCACAAGAAGTCCATCGGCTCCATCGCAGATTTGATCAAAGAAGGACACCTCACCGACGGCTCCCCAGTTCCGGAAGACATAGAATTACATCGCCCCTACATCGATGATGTGGTGCTTGATTGCCCCGAATGTGGCGGCAAGATGCAACGCACCCCTGAGGTGATAGACTGTTGGTTTGATAGCGGTAGCATGCCCTTCGCTCAGTGGCATTGGCCTTTTGAAAACGTCGACCGCTTTGAGACGGAGCTCTTCCCCGCCGATTTCATCTCCGAAGGCATAGACCAGACCCGCGGCTGGTTTTACTCCATGCTCACCATTTCCACCTTGGTCAAAGGCGTTTCCAGCTTCAAGAGCTGCTTGGTAAACGACCTGATCTTGGATAAAAACGGCCAAAAGATGAGCAAAACCAGAGGCAACACCGTCGATCCAATCGAACTCATGCAAGAACACGGAGCTGATGCCATCAGATGGTATCTCTTGGCGGTCAGTCCTCCTTGGGTGCCCACCCGCTTTGACGTTGAGGGCGTCAAAGAGATCAATTCCAAATTTATCGGCACCCTCAAAAACGTCTATTCCTTCTACGCCACCTACGCCAATATCGACGGCTTTGACGCCTCCCAGTATGATGGAAGCGCAAAAAGAGCCGCCGAGATAGACCGCTGGATCATCTCCCGCTATCATACCTTGGTGGATCAGGTGCGCGGCTGGATGGAAATCTATGAATTTTCCAAGGTCACCCGTGCCATCCAAGACTTCGTCATCGATGAGGTCTCCAACTGGTTTGTGCGCCGCAGCCGCAGAAGGTTCTGGGCATTGGAACTCACGCAGGACAAGCAGGAAGCCTACCTCACGCTCTACGAAATCCTCTTGGGCGTAGCCAAGCTCATCGCCCCCTTTGCTCCCTATTTGGCCGAAGAGGTATTCCGCAACCTCAAAGCCGGACTCAGCGTTCACCTTTGTGACTACCCAGAGGCGGACTTGGCTCAAGTGGACAAAAAGCTGGAAGAAGAAATGCGCCTGATCATCGACATCGTTGGCTTGGGACGTGCCGCCCGCAACGCCTGTCAGATCAAGATCCGCCAACCTCTGAAGACCATGTTTGTCCCCGCCCGAACCAAAGACACCGTGCTGCGCATGTTCGACCTCATCCAGGAAGAGGTAAACATCCACGAGATCAACTTCGTGGAAGATGACGACGACTTTGTGAGCTTTGAACTCAAGGCGGATTTCAAGGTAATGGGCCCCAAATACGGCAAATTGATGAAACCCATCTCTAGCGCTCTGAGCAAGCTCAAAGGCCAGGAAGTCTTGGCTGTTCATGCCAAAGGCGAAAGCTATCCTTTGGAAATCGAAGGCCAGACTATCGACCTGATTCCCGAAGACATCATCGCCCACATCATCCCCAAAGAGGGCTATGTCTTTGAAAGCCTGAAGGATATATTTGTAGCCTTGGATACCAAGCTCACCGATGAGCTGCTGCGTGAAGGTTATGCCAGAGAGCTGATCAACAAGATACAGTTTACGCGCAAAGAGCAGGACTTTGAGATCATGGACCGCGTGAAGGTGATCCTCAATGCGGATGCAGAGATCCAGGCTGCGGTAAACGACCACAAGAGTTTTATCATGAGCGAAACGCTCTGCGACGAGCTGGTTTTCAGCGATGGTGATAGCGGCGTCGCTCCGCTGGACATCAACGGTAAGGAAGTACAATTACAGGTGTTTAAGGTATAATAAATGACAAAAGATTCTGGCCATGACATGATATTCTGCAGCCATTGCGGCAGAAACTTAGCTGAAAATGCCCAGTTTTGCGCCTTCTGTGGAGAAAAAGTACCAGAAATAAAATCAAGAAAACCGGAACCAAAGCCCAAGGAACCAAGCAAACCCGAAAGGAAGCTTTCGCCCATCGTCACATTTGACACCTTAGCTGCAGGAGACGAGTTTCAGGGCTTCCGCATCACCGAGTTGGTCACCAAGGATGAGGAAGGCATCAAATACTTAGCCCTCAAAAACGACATCAAGTATGTCCTCAAGGTGTTTCACAAGTCTCGCTTGGCAAATCCTCAAAAGGTCTATGCGCTGCAGTTGCGCCTGCAGGGCTTGCTCAATCTGAACCACCCCAATATCTCCAAAACGGATGAAGCTAGCTTGGCAGCCAATCCGGGCTACATGGCCACTCGCTATGTTCAGGGCATCAGCTTGGATAGATTGAAGAAAGAGCAACCTGAAGAGCTGACTGAGGACTTGATCCGCAAAGTGGCAATCCAATTGATGCAGGCAGCCAAAGAAATACGCAAACAAGGCCTCAGCCTCAACAGATTGAGTTCATCAGGCATGATGCTGGATGAAAACAACAACCTCGTTTTGCTCTCAAGTACTCTCCACTACGAGGAAAATGACGAGCGCGAAGACATCTTCCACATCGGAGCTGTGTTAGCTCGTCTTGCCTGCGACCATCCTCTGGCTAACACCCTCTATGGAGACGAGTTGCTCAGCGAAGTCAAATTCCGCTACATCCCCGGCATCACAATCAGCTTCAACAAAGTCTTGGCCGAATGCCTGCATCGCAATATCTTGCAACGCTATACGGATACGGATCTCATCCTGGAACATCTGCGTGCTCTGCCCAGAGTCGAGGATGATGAGGTTTGCAACACACCTCTTGATAGCAATATTCCCAACGTCAAACCCAAGAATGACATGCCAAAAGCTGGCCCTGAATGGGCATTTATCGCTCTTGTCGCTCTTGCCATCATCATCGTTGGGTTGTTTATGTTTACCAACCTCTTCAGCATCCTCTTCAGAGGCTCGGATAAGCCCTTCAGCTTCACCGGTTTCCTCCCCGCTCCAGACACACTCAAGGTCACAAAGAACGATCAAAATGTGGAGACCACCCCTCAACAACCCACGCAAACAGAGTATGGAGCCCTCAAATCCACCCTGAGGGAGGGACAGCAATATACATTTGATAGATATGGCCTGAGTTTGGCGGGCACTGATCAACCAACTCCTCCCAAGCAAACTACTCATCAAGCTCCCATGCCCTCTTATATGGTGCGCCTAGATTCCGGTTCCTTTGGCTTTGGACGCCTGAAAGAAAACCTGAACCACAACGTATCCCTGAATAGCTTTTACATTAGCCGTCATGAAGTGACGCAAGGACAATGGAACAAGAGAATGACGCCAGCGAATGTAAGCACAGTGGGCGACCATCTCCCCGTGGATAACGTGAGCTGGACGAACATCATCCTCTATTGCAATGCCATCAGCAAAGCAGATGGATTGGAACCAGCCTACACCCTGGATTATAGCACCAAACCGGCAAGAGTAAGCTGCAACTTCAGTGCCAATGGCTGGCGTCTACCCACCGAAGCAGAATGGGAATTTGCCGCCAAAGCAGGTGCACTCTTCGATTACAGCGGCTCAGACGATCCCGAAGAGGTAGCCTGGTATAGAGACAACAGTGCCGGTCGGATCAGAGCCCCAGGTGGTAAAAACGCCAACGCCAACGGACTTTACGACATGAGCGGTAACGTCTCTGAATGGTGCTGGGACTGGTATGACGCCTCTTACACACGCTCCATCCAACAATTCATCAACCCCAGCGGCCCCAGCACGGGCACCCAAAGAGTGATTCGCGGTGGCAACGTCATGAACGGAGAAGGACGCAACCTGAACATCATCTACAGAGAAAAAGGAAGCCCCAACAAAGGTATTCCCTATGTGGGATTTAGGTTGGTAAGAAGCAAATAAGCTTGAAGCACAACTACACTATAGAAAGCCGGTTCTCATTGAGCCGGTTTCTTTTTTGATCCCCAAAAAGACAGAAGGACGGCATTGCCTTTCCTGATTCTTCCTTGCTTTGCCGTTTGGGATGGTCGCTGCCCGGAATGAACAAGCGAGATGTGAAGTATAAGCGGTGAGTGGGGACGCTTTGGCAAGCGGCTCTGCTTTTGGTCGCTTCGCTGAGCGACCATACATCGACGCTACGGCGAGAAGCCCTACAGCGAGCCATGATAGAACGGCGCTTCGGCGAGCGCCCGTACAGCGAGCGTCCGAACATGGGCATTCGGCAACCGCTTCTTCCTTGCTTAGCCGCCCGGTGATTACTCGGAGCCACCCGGGAAAAACCCGAGTATCACCACGGCATCTCCCTGCGGGTAAGCAAGGAAGAAGCAGGTGAATAGTCCCTATAAAGATGCCCGCGGCAAAACGCGGGCATCCTGATATTATGAGAGACCTAAGGTCTATACAACTATTTCTTCAGCAGCATTTTAGACGCTTTCTGGTAGCCAGGGGCACTCATCCTCAGCAGATACACTCCGCTGGCCAAGATGCGGCCATTGTTATCCTTGCCATCAAAAATCCGCTTATAGTGCCCTGTGACATGGTATTCATTCAGCAGGTTTCTCACCAATTGACCTCTGATGTTGTAGATTTCCAGCTTTACCATTCCCGGCTCTTTTACACTGTAGCTGATGTTGGTTTCAGGATTGAAGGGATTGGGATAGTTCCCATTCAAAGCCGTAACCACCGGAACCGGAGACTCGCAATCGTTGCTTCTACTCACCAAAACGATGTCCAAGTTGGTAAAGAGACCTGCGCCTACTATCACATTCTCCACAGTGGTCTCCCCAAATCCTTCGGCAGAAGCCAACAGCGTGCGGTTGCCTACTGGAACCATGAGGCTGTATTCGCCCAATGAGTTTGTTGTGGTGGTCAACCTGCCGTTGCTCACAATCGCTCCCGCAATGGCGATACCATTTTCGTTTTTCACTACACCCACTATCTTCCCGGTTCGGACACTATTTGTGAGGGCACTTGAAAAACGAGGCAAGGAAGCTGTGCCGTCTGTATAGGTGGCCGTAACCGCCCAACGATAGTCTCCATCGGGAAGAGTGAGCCAACTAGTATCGGTCACACTGGAAGCATCATCTGTCTCGGGTATCAGTTCGATCCATGCAGCCTGATTTTGCTCTTGACCAGCTTGCAACCTGTAAACATGGTATCCACTTAGCTCCCTGGAGCGCATCCAATACACCTCCACGGCATCATCGTTATCATTTACCTCGGCAAACACACCCGCTGATCCCACAGGGTAAACCATGACTTCGACGTTGGTAGTGCGGTTATTACCTGCAAACTCATCGCCATTCATCTCCACTTTGGCAAAGATGCTTAGCTCGCCTACAGTGTCAGGAGTCCAGGGAATCTCCACCTCCAGGCTCTGTCCTGAAGCTATCTCAGGCCCAGCCACACTGGCCAAAACCACATCGCCGGAACCTATGAGATTCACGGTGTAATCGCTTTGATCTGCACTGCCGTAGTTTTTGATGTGAACCGTGTAGTTTGAGACGCTCCCCATTGTGGCATCGCTGCCGCCTGCAATGCGCAAAGCTGCCAGTTCATTTTCATATGGATCCGGAGTAAAGAAGAAGCTGGCCTGCGGGAATCTCCCCGTGAGCCTGGTGTTGCAAGTGAGATACGGGTCTATATAGTCTGAATAAGCAATGGCAATTCGTGAACGGTTGTCACCTTCAATTTGGCCTCTGAAATGCAGATCGCCAAAATACCGATCTGGATCGTAGGGACGGAAAAACATCACCACCAGGTTTCCGCCCGTGTGCTGATAGGGCGTCTGGAGATTGATCATGATGTTGTTTTCACCTTCGGGATACTCTATCAGACCATTGTAGACCAAAGTCATATCATAAGCGGACATCATGCCTGCATCGAGGTTTTGGTAGGTGCTTGCCATAAAGATTTGGGTGGGTTTGATCAAACCATAGGCAAAGCTGTTGTAGACCATCATGGAATTGATAGTTCCGGTCACAAAGCCCAACTCTTCCGCCAGATAAACCGTCTGACAGAGGGTATTGACGTGGCGGAAATTCATTGGCATATAATCAGTTCTATAGCCCGAGCCGATGGAGACAGCATGAGCGCCTTCGGGTAGGACGTCTACCTTCAAAGGTTTTGTCTGGTCGTTTGCATCGGCGGGTTGATCACCGGAAAGTATTACCTTGGCATAGATGGCAAATTGGCCTGCAGTCATAGGCGTCCAGGGGATCACTACGTCAACGCTGGAACCGCTGTTGATGGGCGTGCCACTCACTATCGCCAGCTCGGTATCATCCGGCCCCATCAGTTTCACCTGATAGTTACTCTGAATACTGTTGCCGCTGTTGCTGACACTCACGGTATAGTGTGCTTCTTCACCCACCGGAGGCACAAGCGGGCCATTGAGACCGAGGGCACAGATATCGTTTTCTACACCACCATCAACGAAATTGAGCAGAATGTTTGGCATATATACGCTGTAGTCGCCAAGTAAGTGAGTGTTATAAGTATACTTCCAAGTCAGATGGAACTGTCCGATGTTGTAGGTGCAACTGAACAGGGCACGATTTTGCCTTTCGATGTTGACATCGCCGATTACCACGATAACGATCAGATTCCCACCCGTATATTGGAAGGGGACATCCAGTTCGAAGGCCCGCCAGCCCAAGGTGTTGGGAACAAACAGGCCCTGTTTAACCAAGATCGCTTGTTCGATCACCACATCTGGACTGGTCAAATATGTAGAAGTGGTATTCTTTAGATAGATTTTATAAGGGATCTCCAAGTTACTGATGGAGACACAATCCCAGGCAACCATGTCTATAGTTCCGGCAGAGCTTATCTGATCTGCTATATAGAGTGTGGCAAAACAATCGTAGTCATATTCTGTCCCAAAAGGATCCGTTTGGGATAGCGTGCCATCGCCAATGATGACGACCCCGGCGGATGTAACATCTGCAGTTAGGGCAACGTCATGGTTGACCCCTTCGCAGGTCACACGCAAGGTAGCAGAGACCTGTCCAGGTGTTGTCCCTGCGATGCTGACTGGTATTTGCACACATTGCGAAGGGCCCAAAGAGACGGGCAGATTCACCGTATCAAAAGAGAACTCATCCGCATTAGGGCCCACGAAACTGACGTTCGCTGCGCTAAAGTTGATGATCCCTCCTCCGATATTGGTAACCGTCACATTCTGCGTGCTGGGCTCGCCATAGACGACCAAGTCAAAGTCCAAAGTGGATGGCAGCACACTCACCACGGGGTTTACAGGTATTTCCCCACACCTCATCAAGATGTTGGGTGTTCCAGCGGTCAAGTATCCCTCAGGAGGTGTGTTGGGGTCTATCATAGTGCAGCCTCGCTTGACTATACTCCGGTATTGGTCAGGGGTAGGAGTGCAATAAAAGCTGTCACCGACCCAATCCCGGCTGGGCAAATTCTCATGGACGGCAATCACCAAATTGTCTGTGTTATTGTAGGCAAACGGGATGTCCAGCGAGATTTCTATCCAGCCAGTGACTGCAGGGATATTCACATGTCCATTGTAGACCTGCGTCATTTCGCTCACTGGCACCCAATCTTCACTATGAGAAAACTCCGTTTTGTCCGTATGCCCCAGATAAATCACCCAATCGTTGCTGTTAACTGCCTGATAAGCTCCGTTCCAGTAGAAGCCTATGGTCTCGATGCGTTGATTGCTAAGACCTATCTCAGATTGCAAAATGATGCTCTGGGAGTAGGTGCAGTCCAGAGAAGCATCGACTGGTATTCCGTAGTCCTCACTGCTGTCGCCAATCGCTACTCCCGATTCAACCCAAAAATCATGCGTTTGTGAAGGAGGCGAAAATCCTACATTGTTTCTGGCGACTACCTGCCACGTGTGCTGCCCCACCTCCAAGCCATTGATGATATAGCGGTTGCCTGGCTGGTTTTCACTCACCATGGCCCCATCGATATACACGTCATAGCCACTTGCATCCGGTTGTAACCCAGGAGGATTATTCCCATCTCCCTGGGGCAAAACCCAATCCAGGGGCATGCCATTCACCAAAGTGTCGACATCAATCAGCTCTGGCGCAACCGGCACCTCAGTATCCGGAAATACAAGCTGTAGAGCGGGGATGAGTCGCACTGTATGCTGGGCTGCGGGAGGATTATTGACGTCTAAGGAAGAATTCCCCTGACAGTACAGGGCACTATATTCACCAGTGTAGAGGGTTCCCCAGTTCGCTGCGCCAGCCCGGTTGTGATTATCTGCCAAGACTGCTATTATCAGGTTGTCAGTGTTGTTATAGACAAATGGGGTGTCTAGGATAAACTCTATCCACTCATATCTACCTGGTGGAAGATTGATTGGAGCTCTACCGGAAAACACCTCGGTCAGGTTGGCAATGGGTTCCCAATCTGATGTGCTACTAAAGGTGCTACGCGTGGTGTGTCCCATGTAAATCTTCCAAATATGGCTGTTGTTCAAGCTCCCATTTGGAGATTCCTGATGATAAAATCTGATCTTCGAGATCTCGCCCTGATGATTGATCCGAGATTGCGTATAGACCTGTTGACTGTAAGAGGATATGTGGCGCGTGCTAACCGGTATCTTTATACTCTGGCCATAAGGTTGAGCGGCGGTGACTGTAGCGGCACCGAGGCCAAGCACGAGCACAAGCAATAAGCTCAAAGCTGTTAGCTGTTTCATCTCTTTCTCCTATTGTTTATTCATTGTTCTCATTTTCAAAACAACAAAGCTGGCCGGTTTGAACCGGCTTCTTCGTTTACTTCATTAGCATCATCTTGGACACTTTTTCATAGCCCGGCGCAGTCATCCTGATCAGATACACTCCACTGGCCAAGCTGCGACTGTAGTTATCTTTACCATCAAAGACCCGCTTATAGTGACCCGCAGCATGCTCTTCATCCACCAAGCTGCGCACCAACTGGCCTTTGAGGTTGTAAATCTGTAGCCTCACTCTGCCAGGCTTCATCACGCTGTAACTGATAGTAGTTTCAGGGTTGAAGGGATTGGGATAGTTACCATTTAGAGCAGTAGCCACCACGGGAATCTGGGGGTCATCGTTGGCTGTCAAACTATCCAACACAAAGCTCACGATGCTAATGCTACCTTGCTCCACCGTGATGTTCTCCAAGGTTTGGCTGTAATAATCTGCAGCGGACGCCGTCAGTGCATGAGTTCCTGCTGGAATTGGCAGGTTGAACTCGCCTTCCAGATTGGTCGTGCTAAACACGATTCCATTGCTGACCTTTGCTCCGGCAATAGCGACACCATAGCGACTCCTTACCGTTCCCGAGACAGTTCCGCTGGGGACATGACTTTGAATGCTGTTTGAAAAGCTGGGCAGTGATTGCAGATCGCCTTCATAAACAGCCTTGACCGCACACACATAGTTCCCACTGGGAAGCTGACCCCAATGCAGATCATCCGCACAGAGATCAAGAATTGGCTCTGGGGTTACTGGATGCCAAGCGGCCTCATCCGACATTTGATCAGTTCGCATCCTGTAAACCATATAGCCGCTCAGCTCCACCGGCGCACTGGCTGCGGCAGACCAAGAAACATGCAAAGCCGACCACTGATCAAGCAAAATGACTTCAGCGGTCACATTTTCCGCCCCCGGAGGATAAACCAAGACCTCTATCTCTGAGGTGCAGTTGTTGGTCTCAAAAGCTTCGCCATCCAGCACCACTTTACCATAAAAGCTGCAAGTACCCAGGCTGGTTGGAGCCCAGGGGACATCCACATCCAAGCTCTGCTGCACTTCTATGGGAGGCCCGGCTATGCTGGCCAATTCCACTCCTGCGGCATCTATGAGCTTAACGGTGTAATTGTCTTGCATCGCAACGCCGCTGTTTCTGATGCGGACAGTATAGGTTGAGGTCACTCCCACCACGGGTGTGGGATTGCCGCTGATGCTGATAGCCCCAAGGTCATTTTGCAGCAAATCCAAGCTGTAAAGAAACGTGGTGAGAGGGGAACTTTCGCACACGAATCCATGAGGCGGTGAGTATGGGTCTATTTCCACGCCATGGGGAGCAGGGCCGCAATCATAACGGGCTCGCAAGTCACCCACAGGCTGGCTGAAAAAGTGATTTGGCAAAGCGTAGGAGTGTTCATCCAAGGGGCGATAAAACATTATCAGCAAATTCCCGCCCAGATGCACAAAAGGCGTCTGGAAATTGATGACGACATTGTTCTCACCGGCGGGATAATCCACCAGCCCATCAAAGACCAAAAGCATCTGGGTGGCAGGAATCAAGCCGCTATTCAGAGTGCTCAAATTTGTGCTTGCCAGAAAGACCTGAGTGGGTTTGGCGAGCAGCTCATTCACAAACTGGTTGTAGATGATCACCGATGTGATGGTTCCGCTGGCAAAGCCCAGCTCATCTGCGACAAAAATCCTCTCATAGATGGAGGTGCGTGAATCAAAGCCCATGGGCACCTGGGAGAGCTGATTGCCTTCACCGATGGTGATAGATTGCATACCCACGGGGATAACATCCACCTGAAACGGCTTGCTCAGGTTGTTTCCAGCAAATCCATCACCCGACATTTCCACCTTGCCCCGCATGCTTTTCTGTCCTGCGGTGGTGGGCGTCCAAGGAACCAGAACCTCTATGATTTCGCCGCTGTCGATAGCAGGGCCATTGACTGCTCCCAGCACGTTATTATCTGTATCCACCAGCTTTACCTGATAGTTGGTTTGCGCATCGCTGCCGTTGTTTCTGATGCGGACGCTGTAGTGGGAAGTCTCTCCCACTGCGGATGTGCGAGTGCCGCTGACGTCAAGCGCACAGAGATCGTCTGCCAGATTGGGCACAAAGTGCAGCATGATATTGGGTATCTGGCCATTCCAGTTTCCTATCACCGTAGGCGGACTGTTGTAATTGAAGCTCAGATGCCTTGATTCATCAACTTCGCTGTACTTGAACCAGTAATTATGCTGTCCCCAATTGTCGCATTGGGACTCCACATAGATAATCAAGTTTACACCGGTGTAAACAAAGGGAACATCCAGCTCAAACATCTGCCAACTACCGGCGGTGGGAACGAAGCTGCCCACCTTGAGCAGAGTCATACCCGATCTCAAATCCTCCCAAGTCTCAAAATTCATACAGTCAGCATTGGTGTTTTTGGCCCAAATCCGATAGGATATTTCAGGTGTGTGGTTGCTGTTTACCGCAGCACAATCCCACGCCAGCATCTGCAAGCTGCCGCTGCCATTTATCTCTTCCGCCTTATAGAGGGTGGCTGAGCCTGAGTAAATAAACTGGGTAGCGAAAGGAAGCTGTTGCGTCTGGTTGCCCTCACCTATCACGATGGTTCCGGTCGGCATCACCCTCGCAATCAATCCCACATCATGATTTTGCCCTTCATACACAATGCGCAAGGTAGCAGAGAGCTGCCCAGCCGTCACTCCAGTCAAGCTGACGGGGATGCTTACGCTCTCCCCATGCCCCAAAGCCACCGGCAGGTTTGAGGGATCAAATGAAAACTCAGCCGCATTGTCTCCTATGATGCTGATGTCGCCGGCGGCGAGGTTTAGCGTTCCAATACCCATATTGGTGGCTGTTACGTTAAATCCCTCGCTGGTTTCACCATTGAGCAGCAGTTCAAAATCCAAAACGTTGGGTGCCAAGCTCAACCTGGGGCCGGTTTGCAACTGCCCAACGTGCATCATGATATTGGGAATTGCGCTTACCAGCGTGCCATCAGGCGGAGTGGCTGGATCGGGATTTGCGTTGTGATTACCTTGGAAGGCGATGCTGCGGTTCTGATTAAAGGTAATGCTGTTATGAAAGTAGGGATTCCAATTGCAATAACCCGGCGTATTTTCATCCACGGCGATAACGATATTGCTGGTGGTATCATATAAAAATGGGGTATCCAGGGAGATTCCCACCCAACCGGGAGTGGGTAAAAAGCTCACTTGCCCAGCAAAGACCTGCACCATTTCGCTCACCGGAACCCAATCTGAAGGGCTGGAAAACTCCGTTTTGGAAGTATGTCCCACATAGATCACCCAGTCACGACAACCAACAGGCACAGTCGTCCCATCATAAAAGAAAGATATCTTTTCAATGCTGCAATACGCCTCATCGTTGCCTTGATTGTTTATGCCCATTTCGGATTGCAAAAAGATGCTCTGGCTATAATTGTAGTGACTTGAGGTCTCGATGGGAAGACCAAAATCCTCATCTTCAAAGCCAATCGCCACCGCAAAAGAATAGACAAAGCCGCAGCTTGCCGAAGGAGGTGAAACTCCCGCAGGGTTTCTGGCTATCACATACCAGGTGTGCGGCCCCACACTTAAGCCATGAACTGCACACCGGTTGCCCGCTTGGTTGGCACTCAACAAAGAACCGTCAATATAAACATCATAGCCGCTCGCAGGAGGACTACCGTAGGGCAAAGTCCATTCCAAAAGATCACCACTCGATAGCGTTGCATTATTGAGAGGACGAACGGGCACAGGTGTCAACGGAGGAGCCACTTCGGGTGTAAACTCCAGCTTGATTGCGGCGATTTCATAGCTTGCCATTGAGTCCAAAGAAGGGTTATTGGGGTCTAGATCCACACTATCAAAACACATTATCCCGGCATAGCTACCGCTGTATTGATCAATGGTAAAGCCTCCCCAATCTACCGGCACACCCCAACCGGGAGTATTCTCATGGATGGCCACCACCAAGTTGTCGATATTGTTGTATCCAAAAGGAGTCTGCAGAGTGATCTCCATCCACCCACCTGGCTCAGGAAATTCATTTAAAACACTGCCGGAAAACACCTGAGTGAGATTGGCAAGCGGTTCCCAGTCTGATGGAGAAGCAAACGAACTGCGCGTGATATGCCCCATGTATATCGTCCAATTGTGACTTTCAGACAGTTCCCCATAACAGCTTTGCATGCGATAAAACCCAATCTTGGTGATGACACCAAAATGGTTGATCTGGGACTGCCTGTAGATCTGTTGACTATAATTGTGAGTACAGCATGTAAAAATCGGGAAAAAATTGGTGTACTGCGTCACCGTTCCTACGGTAACCGTTGCGGCACCCAGGCCAAGCACCAGCATCAGCAATGCGATCAAGGTCGTCAGTCTCTTCATGGTTTTCTCCTAATCTACCTTATGGAACCATCACTTGTCTTGACTATACTCTCAATTAACTGAGCTTGCACAGCTCTTGCAATCAAACCGTTGCAGCATCAGCGGCGAAAAACACTGCGATCAAAAAGATCGGCAACTTCATCAACTCATCCTCCCTTTTAAAAAAAGGCCGAATCTATCTTTTATAAAGATGCACAAAGCGTTCCAAAGTGTGTTAAATTCCTGTAGATGATCCAAATTTAGACAAAATACCGTAGCCTTGTACGGTCGCTCGCCGTAGCGACCAGAAAAGTAGCCGGCGGTCGCCGAACCGCCGCAAGCAAGCTCAGCTCCAGATTTTTCCCACGAATTACGCGAATTACACGAATTAAGGGTTGGATCTGTTTTACAGTTTAAGACACATGTGCTCTGTGGTGTAAAGCGAGATCACAGATGGAAATGATTTTCCACAGATGAACACGGATGGTCACGGATGTAATAAGCTAAAAAATCGGGTGATTTTACCCACATTTTTACCACCCTCCTCTTCCAGTTTTTACCCTTCTCCGCAACCGGGAAAAGCAACCCTTTCTGAAAAATTTGCCCTGCGCATGGGAAAAAGTAACAGAAAAACGCCGTTTTTGACACCCCTCAAAGCCGCTGTTTATGCGGCGTCCCTGCCCCGCCCCTGCTCGGCT